>NZ_OBMJ01000001.1:3778055-4086666 GCF_900199205.1 Streptomyces sp. 1331.2
CGGCCTGCAGCAGCATCTGCTGACTGGACAGGCCCTGCGCCAGGGTGTCGTGGATCTCCATCGCCAGCCGTTCGCGCTCGGCCAGGGTGCCCTCCCGCCGCTCGGTGGCGGCGAGTTCGCGCCGGGTGCGGACCAGGTCGGTGATCAGCGCGCGCTGCCGGGCGGCCTGCCGGGCCATGAAGAGGAAGACGCCGGTGGCGAGCGCGGCCACCGCGGGGGCAGCAGCACGAGAGTGGCGTCCACCCCACCGGGCAGCCGGACCTCGGCGATCACCACCAGCAGGGTCAGGGCGCCCACCAGCGGGATCGCCGCCTTCGCGGGCAGCGCCCGCAGCGCGGTATAGACCAGTGGGACGGCGCACCAGGCGAAGCTCGGCGCGAGCAGCACCAGCACCACCCAGAGCACGACCACCAGCGCCAGCGGCCACCGTCGGCGTCGGCCCGTCGGGGTCGGCCGGTGGTGGTCGAGCCAGGAGCCGGCGGGCTGGGCGACGGCCAGGGCGGCGCTCAGCCCGATCACCCAGGGGGCCTGGGAGCTGCCGGAGTGATGGGTGAGGTAGCGGTTGAGCGCGGCCGCGAGCAGCACCACGAAGGCGGAGTCCAGCAGCAGCGCCAGCCGGCCCGCGTCCGGATCCCCGGCGTCGCGGCCGGGTCCGGGGCCGACGGCAGGGCCGGCGGGGCGGGGCTGTGGCACGGGTGGCTCCTGCTCGGACGGGCGGTGCACGGGCGGTGCGCGGGCGGGCGTCCGCACTGACCTGCGCCGATCCCTCGATCGTGACCCGTCCGGCCCGGTGTCGCATCAGCCGATCGGTTGACGCCGCCGTCCCCCGTCGTGCCCGGACGCTCGCGCCGGACCGTCGATGTGGCAGCGCCGCCCCCGGCCGGAGGATCGAAGCATGCCGCCGGGCGACCCCCTTTTGACCCGGCGGCCCCGATCCCCCGCACCACCCCGCACCGACCCCGTAGACCGTCGAGGAGCTGGACCATGAAGAAGACCTCCGTGCGCACCCGGGTGCTGACCGGCACCGTCGCCGCCGCGGCGCTCGCCGCCGCCACCGTGGGAGCGGTCTCGGCGAGCGCCGAGACCTCCGAGACTCCGGCCGCCCCGGCCGCCGTGAAGGTCGACACCCAGAACAAGAACCTCGCCGAAAGCACCGGCCTGACCATCGACGCCGCCACCCGCGCCGCCCAGGCCGCCCTGGACGCGGCGAACAAGGCCGGCCAGCACGTCTCGGTCGCGGTCGTCGACCGGGACGGTGTCACCCGGGTGCTGCTCAAGGGCGACGGTTCCGGCCCGCAGGCCCCGGTGTCGGCCGAGCGCAAGGCCTTCACCGCGGTCTCCTGGAACGCGCCGACCTCGGAGCTGGCCAAGCGCCTGGCCCAGGCCCCGAACCTCAAGGACATCCCGGGCACGCTGTTCCTGGCCGGCGGCGCCCCGGTGCAGTCCAAGGGCGCTCCGGTCGCGGCCGTCGGTGTCGCGGGCGCGCCCAGTGGGGACCTGGACGAGCAGTTCGCGCAGGCCGGTGTCGCCGCCCTGGCCAAGTGAGCCGTAGCCGGGCCGGGTCAGCCGGACCCGGCCGAGTGAGCCGTACCCGACCGGTCGGTCCGTCCCGTGCCCCGGGACGGCCGGCCGGCCGGGCCGTTGACTCGTTCGGGTGAACGCAGGGAGGGTCGCCGCAGAACACGGGGTGACCCTTCGAAAAGCCGGTGCCGCTGTCAGTGCCGCGTGGCAGGCTTCCCGGTATGACGGCGTGGACCCTCAACGACATCGAACGTGCGATCCGCTCCTCCTGGGGCGTCGACACCTGTGCGCCCGAGGACCTGGCCCACTGGCATCCCGACAATCCCGCCCGCGGCCAGTGCGGGGTCACGGCGATGGTGGTGCACGACCTCCTCGGCGGCGAGCTGATGATGGGCGAGGTGCACGTCGACGGCGTCCGGACGGACCTCCACTGGTGGAACCGCTTCGCGACGGGCTTCGAGATCGACCTCACCCGCGAGCAGTTCGGGCCCGACGAGCTGGTCGGCCCCGGCCGCCCGGTCGCCCGCCCGGCCCGCCCGGGCCGGCTGCAGGCCCAGTACGAGCTGCTGCGCAGCCGGGTGGTCGCCGAGCTGGAGCGCGGAGCGGCCGTGCACCGCACCCGGTTGCCGGCCCACGCCTGCGCCTGAGCAGTCTGAGCAGCCCGATCATCCGGCCCGGCCCGCGCACCCCCGGCTCCCCGCGCACCTGCAGGGCCGGGCCGTTCGCGTTCTGACGTACAGTCGGCCGCAGTGATCGACGGCGACGACGGGAGTGCACCGATGGCCGGAACGACGGTCGGTTTCGTGGGGCTGGGCGCGATGGGCCGGGGCATGGCCGGGAGCCTGCTGCGGGCCGGTCACACCGTACGGGTCTGGAACCGCTCGCCCGAGCCGGTGGCCGAGATGGTGGCCGAGGGGGCGGAGGCGGCCGGCTCGCTCGACGAGGTCTTCGCCGCCGACACGGTGGTCTCCATGCTCGCGAACGACGACGCCGTCGAACGGCTGCTGCTCGACCCCGCCCTGCTGGCCGACGCCACGGCGACCCTGCACGTCAACATGGCCACCGTCTCGCTCGCCCTCGCCGAACGGGCCGAGGCGCTGCACGCCGAGCACGGCATCGGCTACGTCGCCGCGCCCGTCCTCGGCCGTCCGCCGGTCGCCGCGGAGGGCCGGCTGAACATCCTGGCCGCGGGGCAGGCGGACCTGCTGGCCCGGGCCGAGCCGCTGTTCGCCGCGATGGGCCAGCGCACCTGGCACTTCGGAGAGAGCCCGCGGCAGGCCAACACCGCCAAGATCAGCACCAACTTCCTGCTGGCCTGCGCGATCGAGTCGATGGCGGAGGCGTGCAGCCTGGCCGACGCCAACGGTGTCCGGCCGACCGACCTGATCGAGATGCTCACCGGCACGCTCTTCCCCGGGCCGGTCTACTCCGGCTACGGCGCGATGGTGGCCGAACGGCGCTACGAGCCGGCCGGGTTCCGGCTGCCGCTCGGACTCAAGGACGTCGGCCTCGCGCTGGACGCGGGGGCCGCGCGGCACGTCCCGCTGCCGTTCGGCAGCATCCTGCGGGACGCCTTCCTGGACGCGCTGGCCCACGGCGACGGGGACAAGGACTGGGCGGCGGTCGCGGGCGTCGCCCGCCGCCGGGCCGGGCTGCCCGAATGACGGCCGTCTGACGGTCACCCGGGGCGCGCGCGTGGAATAACCGGCGCGCGGCGGCTGCTCGCACCTCCGTCCGCAGCACCTGACCGGGGGAGTCCCGATGCCTGAGCAGCCGTCCGCGCAGCCCGCCGAGCAGCCGTCCGACCAGCGCGTCGACCTGCAGCCCGACTCGCAGCCCGACTCGCAGTCCCGGAGCGAGGCGCCGCGGCGCTTCCTGTTCCTCGACGCCAGCGCCCGCGTCGACGGCAACTCCGCTCGCCTGGCCCGGCTGGCCGCCGAGTCCAGCCTGCCCGTCGGGGCGGAGCAGCGCTGGCTGCGGCTGAGCGAGCACCCGCTGCCGCCGTTCCAGGACCTGCGGCACACCGGTGACGGCCGCTACCCCGAGCCGGTCGGCCACGAGCGGACCCTCTTGGACGCCACGCTGGCGGCCACCGACCTGGTCTTCGTGGCACCGCTCTACTGGTACTCGCTGCCGACCACCGCCAAGCTCTACCTGGACTACTGGTCCGCCTGGTTCCGGGTGCCCGGGGTGGACTTCCGGGCCGGGATGCGCGGCGGCACCATCTGGGGCGTCACCGTCCTCGCCGGCGGCGGCGAGAAGGCCGACCCGCTGATCGGCACGCTCCGGCTGACCGCCGAGTACATGGACATGCGCTGGGGCGGCGCGCTGCTCGGCAACGGCACCCGCCCGGGGGACGTGCTGCGCGACGAGCGGGCGCTGGTCGCGGCCAAGTCCTTCTTCGCGGGCTGACACCCGCCGGCCCGGCCGCGCCCGCGCGCGGCCTGACACCCGCCGCCACGGCCGCGCCCGCAGCCCGACAGGTGTCGGCGCGGCCGTGCGTGCGGTACGGTCCTCCCGGCGTGTACCCGTCACCCTCCGGTCATCATTTGGCAAAGCACAAAAGCCTTGCGAAAGGACGGAGTTGGACGAACCGGGCGCCCCTCCTCCAAGCCTCTGTCACAGTGCGGCACCCGCCTTCCGGAGCGACCGCGTCGTTCGGTACTCTCCGTCGCACTTTCAGCTTCGCGGGGGGACGCGGCGTCCACGGCCACCCCTCGCGCCCGGGCCTCGCCCGGAAACGTCCGTGAGGTCTCCCTTGTCCATACGTCGCAGTCTTGCCCTCGCCGGTGCCGCCGCGCTCGCGTCCTCGCTCGTGCTGGCCGGCGCCCAGGGCGCCATGGCCGTCGGCACCACCGGCTCCCCGACCGCCGCCGCCCCGGCCGAGAAGGCGGGCCACCAGGCCCTCGACCTCTCGGTGCGCGGTGTGCCCGGCACCTTCTTCGCCGGTGGCGACGCCCGCGAGTTCACCTACCGGATCGACAACTCGACGAAGACCGACTTCGTCGCCTACCCGATGCTGAAGTTCAAGAACAAGGCGGGCTCGCTCGCCGCGAAGGACCTCAAGCTGGAGTACCAGCTGCCGGCCGGGCTCCCCGGTGGCGGCACCTGGAAGACCGCCGTCGTCGCCCCCGGCGGCGGCGACGGTGACGACAGCGCCGTGCTGATGTTCCTCGGCGGTGTCACCGACGGCGGCAACGCCGCCGATGACGCGCTGCTCTACGTCGCCCAGGGCAAGACCCTGGACATCAAGGTCCGCGCCTCCTTCACCAAGGACGCCCCGCTGGGCAAGGCCGGTGTGGTGCCGGTGGTCTTCTCGGCCGACGCCAACGACGACCACGACAACGGCCACTTCAGCTGCGACGGGATCAAGGGCGCCGGCTTCACCATCAAGGCAGGCGGCGGCAACCCCAGCCCGACCCCCACCCCGACCAAGACCGGCAAGCCGACCCCGACGCCGACCCACACGGCGACCTCCAGCGCATCGCCGACCGCCTCCCCGACGGCGACCGCGACGGCCACGTCGACGCCCACCACCGCGCCGACCACGCCCACCACCGCGCCGACCACCCCGGCCACCGGCACCGCGTCGCCGTCCGCCTCGCCGTCCGACTCCGGTTCGCCGACCGCCCCGGTCCCGTCCGGCGACAGCAGCAGCGATGCCCCGCAGCCGATCGACTTCCCGGTGCAGAACCCGACCGTCACCCCGCCGGCGATCACCCCGGGCGGCGTCAGCAAGGCCAAGACCTCCGCGGCCGCCGCGGACAAGTCGCTCGCGACCACCGGTGGCGGCGATCACACCACCGCGATCGCGGCCACCGGCGGTGCCGTCCTGGTCGCCGGTGTCGGCACCCTCGTGGTGCTGCGCCGCCGCAAGGCCGGCCAGCAGGGCTGACCCCCAGAGGGGCCCCCAGGGCCCCAGGGGGCGACTCGTCGAGTACCCCGTGCCGCCCGCACCCGTCCACCGGACGGACCGGCGGGCGGCACGGACGGTACTCCTCCGTCACATAGGATGTCCGGCCGGAGGGGGCGGAACGGCGGGGAGAGGACAGGTGCGGGTAGCACGCACGGCACGGGCCACCACCGACTACGAGGCGGCAACCGGGCGCATCGCGGGACTGCCGTTCCGCCGACACCACGTCCTGCTGGTCGCCTGGACGGTGCTCTGGTTCTTCCTGGTCGAACCGAGCGGCGGCTTCTCCTGGCACTACCTGCGCCAGGGCGAGCAGCTGCTCTTCAGCGGTCAGCCCGACGGCGGCCTCTCGCTCTACGCCCGCCACCCCGAGCTGCAGATCGGCCCGGTCAGCCTGGCTGCGGCCCGGCTCACCGCCCCGTTCTCGCCGCACACCGGCCAGCTGGTCGCCGAGGCGGCGAGCGCCGCGCTGGGCCTGGTGATGCTGGTCGTGGTCGGCCGCACCGCGGCCCTCTACTACCTGGGCACCGGCACCAACCACCGCCGGCTCCAGCAGCGCCTGCTGATCGCCGGACTGGCCTTCATCCCGATGTGGGTCGAGGTGTCGGTCCGCTTCGCGCACCTGGACGACGTCCTCGCGCTGTTCTTCACCACCCTGGCCGCGCACGCCCTGGCCCGCGGCAAGCCGGTCCAGGTCGCGGTCTTCCTGGCGCTGGCGGTGGACTCCAAGCCCTGGGCGGTCGCCTTCGCCCCGCTGATCCTGGCGCTGCCCCGGCCCGCCTGGCTGCGCACCGCGCTCTGGTTCGCCCTCCTGGTGGCGGTCGCCTGGCTGCCGTTCTACCTGGGCAACCTGGACACCATGGCGGCCGCCAAGTTCACCATCCCCAACCAGCCCGCCTCCGCGCTGCGCTGGTTCGGAGTGACCGACCCCGCCACCCCCTGGTGGGACCGGCCGACCCAGTTCGCGCTCGGCATCGGCCTCGGCAGCATCGCGGTGTGGCGCGGCCGCTGGCCGGCCGTGGTGCTGCTCGGCGCGGACGCCCGGATCCTGCTCGACCCGAGCGTCTACACCTACTACACGGCCTCGATCCTGCTCGGCACCCTGCTCTGGGACGCGGTCGGGCAGAAGCGGCTCGTGCCGTGGTGGAGCTGGATCGCGCTGGCCGCGCTGTACGGCGGCACGCTGTTGCTGCCGTCGGACGCGGCCCGCGGCTTCGCCCGGCTCGCCTTCGTGGTGGTCTCCGCCGCGTACGTGCTGTTCTGGCCCACCCAGCAGCCCCGCCGTCCGCGGGCCACCGGGCAGGGCGACGGCGGGCGCCGGTCGGCCCGGCGGCGCGAGCGGGTGCTGGTCGGCGCCGGGTCCTGACGGCAACCGGGAGCCGAGCGCGTCGCCCGGACGGCGCCCCGACCGCTCCTGACGACTTGACCCTCACGCGACGTGAGAGCCGAGGCTGGTGGTCAGCACCAGGGAGGAACCCCGATGACCAGTGAGGGCTACTCGGTCGGCGCCGTGGCCAAGACCGCCAAGGTGACCGTCCGCACCCTGCACCACTACGACGAGATCGGCCTGTTGTCCCCCGCCGGCCGTACCCGGTCCGGCTACCGCCGGTACGTGGACGCCGACCTCGACCGGCTGCAGCAGATCCTCTTCTACCGAGAACTCGGATTCCCCCTGGAGGAGATCGCGGCGATCCTGGACGACGACTCGGTCAGCCCGACCGAACACCTCCGGCGGCAGCACCGGCTGCTGACCGACCGGATCAGCCACCTCCAGGAGCTCGCCGCAGCCGTCGAACACGCCATGGAGGCACGGAGAATGGGCATTCAGCTGACGCCGGAGGAGAAGTTCGAGATCTTCGGCGAGGGCTACCGCGAGGAGTGGGAGCAGGAGGCCGAGCAGCGCTGGGGCGACACCACCGCCTGGGCCGAGTCCCAGCGCCGCACCGGCGGCTACACCAAGGCCGACTGGCAGCGGATCCAGGTCGAGATGACCGAGCTCAACGCCCGCCTGGCCGAGGCGGTCACCGCCGGCGAGCCCGCCGACGGCCCGGTGGCCACGGACCTCGCCGAGGAGCACCGGCAGCACATCTGCCGGAACTTCTACGACTGCACCTTCACCATCCACCGCGGCCTGGCCTGCCTGTACGTCTCGGACCAGCGCTGGACGGACACGTACGAGGCCATCGCCCCGGGCCTGGCGCAGTGGCTGCACGACGCCATCGTCGCCAACGCGGACCGGCGCGAGCAGGCCTGAGACCCGAGGCCTGAAACCCGAGGCCTGAGACCCGAGGCTTGAAACCCGAGGCTTGAGGCCTGAGGAACGCTCACGCCACCCCGCGCCCGAAGGAGCGCCGGTACGCGGTCGGCGAGGTGCGCATCACCCGGCCGAAGTGGTGGCGGAAGGTCGCCGAGCTCTCGAAGCCGACCGCCGCGGCGATCTCCTCCACCGTCCCGTCCGGGGACTCCAGCAACGGCAGGCTGGCCGCGATGCGCTGGGTGACGACCCAGCGCATCGGGCTGGTCCCGTTGCGGGCGGTGAAGTGCCGCAGGTAGGAGCGGTCGGACATCCGGGCGGCGCGGGCCAGCACGGGGACGGTCAGCGGGGACGACAGGTGGTCCAGCGCCCACTGCATGCTGCGCCCGATCCCGTCGTCCTCCTCCTCGACCGGGCGGACCGCCGCCTCGATGAACTGGGCCTGCCCGCCGTCCCGGTGCGGCGCCACCACGAAGCGGCGGGCCACGTTGTTGGCCACCCTGGCGCCGTGGTCGCGCCGCACGAGGTGCAGGCACAGGTCGATCCCGGCGGCGCTGCCCGCGCTGGTCAGCACGGACCCGTTGTCCACGTACAGCACGTCCGGGTTGACCCGCACCGCCGGGTGGCGCTGCTGGAGCAGGTCGGCGTACCGCCAGTGGGTGGTCGCCTCCCGGCCGTCCAGCAGCCCGGCGGCGGCCAGCGCGAAGGCGCCCGAGCAGATCGACACGATCCGGGCGCCGCGCTCGTGCGCCGTACGCAGTGCCGCGACCAGCCCGGGGGAGACGTCGCCGCCGAACGCGTTCGGCACGCCGGGCACCACCACGGTGTCGGCCGCCGCCAGCTCGTCCAGCCCGTGCCGGGCGGTCAGCGCGAAGCCGCCGACGGTGTCCAGCGCCGTCCCGGGGCGGTCGGCGCACACCTTGAGGCCGTACCAGGGGGCCGCCAGCAGCCCGGTCAGCTCGGGCCGTGCCAGCCCGAACACCTCGACCACCACGCCGAGTTCGAACGAGGCCATGCCGTCGAAGGCGTACACCGCGACGTCGTGCACGGGCTCGGGCCGCCGGCCGATGGCGACGTCCACCGGCCGAGGCCGGGTGCCGGTCTGCTCGGTCATGCGAACCCCCTGCTCACGGGTGGCGGAATGCCGGTGAGTGTAGCCGCCCCGGCCTGCTCGGAAATTTCTTCGACCCCACCTGCAACCTCCACTCCCGTCACACGTCCATGGGTACGGGGGCGGAGGGAGCCGGGCCGGGTGCAGCTGGGAGGATCCCCCCGATCACGATCTTGATCAGGTGTCCTGACGGTCCGGCGAACGCCGTCACCGTCCCGGGGGAAAGCGGAAGCGCACATGTCCATGGCCATCGGGCCGACCGTCGCACCGGCCGGGAGGCGGGGATTCTCCGTCCGCGGCGCGATCGCCCTGCTGTTCGGCGTGCAGGAGGTCGGCGAGCCGCTCGCCGGCCCCGTCACCGAGCAGGAGGCGAAGCAGCGCCGTTCCGGATTCCGGCTGCTGCGCGGCGGCCGCAAGCCGGCGGAGGACCGGCCCACCCTGACCGACCTGTACCACGCCCACCGGCTGGGCCTGGTCCGGATGGCGGTCCTGCTGGTCGACCACCAGGACCTGGCCGAGGACGTCGTCCAGGACGCGTTCACCCAGCTCTACCAGCGGTACGGCGAGGACCTGGACGACCTCGACAACGCCCTCGGCTACCTGCGGACCTCCGTGGTCAACGGCGCCCGGTCGATGCTGCGCCGCCGCAAGACCGCCCGCGAGTACGTGCCGCCGCACGAGGCCGACGCCCCGTCCGCCGAGGACCACGCGGTGCTCAACGACGAACACCGACGGGTGCTCGTCGCCCTGCAGGAGTTGACCCCCCGCCAGCGTGAGGTGCTGGTGCTGCGCTACTGGTCCGACATGTCGGAGGCGCAGATAGCCGAGACCCTGGGGCTGTCCCGGGGTGCCGTGAAGTCCACGGCCAGTCGCGCCCTGGACGCCTTGGAAAAGCACCTGGAGAAGGTTCGATGACCGACAAGCTCCCCCGCCGGATCGGCGGCGACGGCGACGGGCCGGCCGAGACTCCGACCGAACGGCTGCTCCGCGAGGCGATGGGTGCCCGCGCCTCCCTGGTGACGGCGGACAGCCTGCGCCCGGCCGCGCCCCCGAAGAGCCGGATCCGCCGGCTGCGCCCGGTGTACGCCGTCACCGTGCCGCTCGGCCTGGCCGCCGCGATGGCGCTCGGCGTGCTCACCTTCCACGGCGAGCCGGTCGCCCACGACCAGGTGCCGCCGCCGGCCGCCACCGTGACGACCTCCCCCAGCCCGACCGCGGAGCCGACCACCTCCCCCAGCCCGACGGCCACCGCCACCGACACCGGCACGCCGACGGGCGAGCCCGAGACCGACGTCCGGCCGGCCAACGGCACCCCGTCCTCCGGCCCGTCGGCCACCAACACCCTGCCCGTCGGCCCGGCGAGCTCGTACAACCTGCGGGGCGTCAAGTTCAAGGTCCCCGCGGGCTGGAAGGCCGTGCAGCTCTCGGCGAGCCGGGTCTGCGTCCTGAGCCCCGGCGCGCCGACGGACCCGCAGCCGGGCTGGACGTCGGCGCAGTGCGAGCCGTACGGCGTCCTGGTCGTGGCGTACAACAGCCCGGACGAACTGGACGGCGGCGCCTGGCCCACGATGGCCGACCTGGGCTCGGAGAGCGGCTGGGGCCACCAGCCGAACTGCCCGGTCTGGGGCCGCCCCTACGTCCCCGCCAACGGCTACTCCTCGATCGGCACCCCCGTGCGGACCAGGGACATCGTGGCCGGGAAGACGATCGACAAGACGCAGTGGCAGGTGACCTGCCAGCCCGGTGACACCTTCACGGCCCAGCTGTGGGGGCTGAGTTCGGACCAGGTGTTCGTGGTGGCGAACGGGTTGAAGAGCGACTACCAGCCCGCGCTGGTCTCGATCCTCGACACCCTGGACGTCAGCGGCCACCAGCCGCCGGCCTCGGCGACGGCGAGCGGGACGGACATCGGTATCACCGTGGACGGCCTGGTCACGGGCCAGCAGATTCCCGACGACGGCAGCCCGACGACGTTCTCGGTCACCTTCAAGAACACCGGCAAGACCGCCTACGCCCAGGTGACCCCGCACGTGGTCGCCGAATCGTACGGGGGCAGCCAGCCGACCGTGCACGGGACGCTGGAGCGCCAGGACGGCGCGGTCTGGACTCCGGTGGACCTCAACCGGCCGGGCGCGGGCAAGCCCGGCATCGCCGGGAGCTTCGCACTGGCCCCCGGGCAGAGCGTGACGCTGAAGTACCGGATGAAGCTGACCAAGGAGGACGGTGCCGGAGTGATGCCCGTGACGGCGGAGGCGCTGTCGATCCCGGCCGACGGGCCGGCCGTCACCGTCGGCCAGCACACCGTGCCGGTCCGGGTGACCGCGAAGTAGCCCGCAGCGGGCCGTCCTTGAGGCGCCGTGACGAGGGGTTTCCCCTGGTCACGGCGCCTTTCGGCGTTCCGGCGGGAACGCGCGAAAAATAGTGTCGAACCCGGCTGCAACCCCCGGGCGGGATGGACGTCTATCAGGGTGAGAGGCGGGGAGAGCGAGCCGGCGGAGCCGGGGCTCGGGCCGGCTCCTCGGGGCGCGCGACGAGGCGCCCGTTCATCCGATCATCACCATCACCATGTCCTTGGGGGGACTGTCCCATGAGCGCGTCCGTTATTGCCCGTATTGCGAAGATCGTTCCGCTGGCCGTCATCGCCGCCGTCGGTGTCACGGCCTGCGGTCCGGCGGACAACGGCGCCCCGGCCGCCGCCTCGGCCCCCGTCTCCACCCCGGCCGCCGTCTCGGTGACGCCCGGCGCCGGTGCCGTCCCCGCCCTCCCGGCTGCGCCGACCACCGACCCCGCCGCCCCCACCGCCGCGCCGGCGCCCGCCGAGACCCCCGAGGCCGCGGCCGCCGTGACGGCTGGGACCAAGCCGGCCGCCAAGCCCACTGCCGCCAAGGCCGCCACCGCCCCGAAGGCCGGCGCCGCGCCGAAGGCCTCCACCGCGCCCGCCCCGTCCACCGGCAACGGGAAGGGCAGCGGCAGCGGCATCGGGATCACCTTCACCGGTCTGGACGACGGTCGGCAGATCGAGCTGAACGACCTGGTGTCCTTCTCCGTCACCTGGAAGAACAACGACGCCACCGGCACCCGCAGCGTGGCCCCGGTGGTGGCGACCCAGCAGTACGAGGGCGCACCCTGCAGCCGGGTGGTCGCGATGGCGGACGGCACCCTGGAGCGCAAGGACGCCTCGGGCTGGAAGAAGCTGGACAGCCTCAGCCAGGGCACCGGGATGGACTACGTGACCAACCGCAACGACGGGGCCTTCACGCTCGCCGCCGGCGAGAGCCGGACCATCGAGTACCGGATGCGGCTGTCCCCGGCCAACCGTCCGGGCCGGATCGGGATCGAGGCGGACGCCCCCGTGCCGGGCTCCACGGACTACCGCGGCATGGCGAAGGCCGTGGTGAACGCCACGGTCGTCGACCACCACGGCCCGGAGGTGACCGGCGTGTCCGCGGGCAGCGTCAAGGTCGGGACGAGCCCCACCGCGTTCGGCTTCGTCGTCTCCGCCCCGGAGGGCACCGCGGACCTGCACCCCGTGGTGTCCGTCTCGGCCGCCGACGAGCTGGCCGCGGACGACGTCACCGTGGAGGCCATGGTCGGCGGCGCCTGGAAGCCGGTCGAGCTGAAGCAGGACTGCGAGGGCCTGACCGCGGTCGCCCCGACCGGGCTGGAGGTCAACCGGTGGGGCGACTCGGTCGAGTACGCCTTCCGGATCGCGCTGAAGAAGGCCCCGGTCCACGGCGACGTGGAGGTCCTGGTGGGCGCCCGGTCCAACGGCCACCAGGCCGCCCGCTGGAACCCCTTCGCCCCCCTGGGCGGGCGGTAGCCGTTCGGCGGCCCCATGACTGCGCCCCCATGACCGAGGGCCCGGCCTCCCACTGCTCGGGAGGCCGGGCCCTCTTGGCTGCCCAGGCGCTCGGGCTCGGTCGCGCAAGCGCTCAGCCGCGCGAGCGCTCAGGCTCAGGCGAGCGAGGCCATCCAGGCCTCGACGTCCGCCGAGCGGCGGGGAAGCCCGGCCGACAGGTTCTCGTTGCCGTCGGCGGTGACCAGGATGTCGTCCTCGATCCGGACGCCGATGCCGCGGTACTCCTCCGGCACGGTCAGGTCGTCCTGCTGGAAGTACAGGCCGGGCTCGACGGTGAGGACCATGCCGGGCACCAGCAGCGCGTCGACGTGCTCCTCGCGGCGCGAGTGGGCGCAGTCGTGGACGTCCAGGCCGAGCATGTGGCCGGTGCCGTGCAGGGTCCAGCGGCGCTGCAGGCCCAGCTCCAGGACCTTCTCGACGTCGTACACCGTGGCGTCCAGCAGGCCCCAGGCGAGCAGCCGCTCGGCGAGCACCCGCTGCGAGGCGTCGTGGAAGTCGCGGAAGCGGGCGCCCGGCTTCACCGCGGCGATGCCGGCCTCCTGGGCGTCGTAGACCGCGTCGTAGATCTTGCGCTGCAGGTCGGTGAAGCGGCCGTTGATCGGCAGGCTGCGGGTGACGTCGGCGGTGTAGAGGGTGTGGGTCTCCACGCCCGCGTCCAGCAGCAGCAGCTCGCCGGGGCGCACGTCGCCGTCGTTGCGGACCCAGTGCAGGGTGGTGGCGTGCGGGCCGGCGGCGGCGATGGTGCCGTAGCCGACGTCGTTGCCCTCGACCCGGGCGCGGCGCCAGAAGGTGCCCTCGATCCAGCGCTCCGAGGTGGCGACGGCCTGGCCCAGCTCGCGGACCACGTCGGTGAAGCCCTTGACGGTGGCGTCGCAGGCGGCGCGCAGCTCGCCGATCTCCCAGTCGTCCTTGACCAGCCGCAGGCCGCTCAGGAACTCCTTGAGCTCGGCGTCCCGGTCGGCGTCCAGGGCGTCGGCGAGCGCGGCCTCCAGGCCGGCGTCGTAGCCGCGGACGATCCGGGTCGGCACGGCGGAGTCGGCGGCCTTCGCGGCCAGCTCCTCGGCGGCCTTGCGGACGTCGCGCGCGGGCAGGCCCAGCAGCTGCTCCTGCTCGGCCAGGCTGTACCGGCGGCCGACCCAGAGCTCACCGTGGCCGTCCAGCCAGAACTCGCCGTTCTCGCGGTCGGAGCGGGGCAGCAGGTAGAGGACGAACTCGTGGCCCGCCCCGCCGGTCGGCTCGCCGACCAGCACGGCGTCCTCGGTCTGGTCGCCGGTGAGGTGCACGTACTCGCTGGCGGCGCGGAAGGCGTAGTCGGTGTCGTTGGACCGCACCCGCAGGTTGCCGGCCGGGACCACCAGGCGCTCACCCGGGTAGGCGGCGGACAGCTTGGCGCGGCGCTCGGCGGCGTACGGGGCCTGGGCGACGGGCGCGAGGCCGTGCAGCTCGGTGTCGGCCCAGCCGGACTTCATCGAGGCGGCCAGCTCGTCGGAGATCTCGCCGTAGAGCCCGTTCTTGCGGCCCTTGAACTCCTGCGGCTCCTCGCCGCCCTCGGCCTCGGGGTTCTCGGCCAGCGCGGGGGTGCGGTCCTCGGTCACTGCAACGCCTCCTTGGGGGTGGTACCGCCGCCCCTGGGGGGAGTGTCGGATCGCGACACGCGCGGGCGGCCGTGCGTCCATGGTACGGACGCCCGGCCGCTCGCCTGTTCGGGCCCGGTGCACCCTCCCCCGGCCTCCGGCCGGGGGACCCCCATGGGCCCGGCGCCGTCACTCGAAGCGGGCGCCGAGCAGCATCAGGTCGTCGGTGGCCGTCGCCGCGGCCTCTGGGGTGGGGCAGACGGCCAGCAGGTGGGCGCAGAGCCGGTCCGGGTCGATCCGCACGTCGCGCGGGGCGTCGGCGGCGGCCCGGCGCAGGTTGGCCTGCCCGGCGTGCAGGGTCGGGCCGCAGCGGCGGGCCAGTCCCTCGGTGTAGAGCAGCAGGGTGTCGCCGCGTTCGACGGTGAGCTCCACGCCGGGCGCCTCCCAGCAGGCCAGCATGCCGAGCGGGGCGGAGAGCGAGGTCTCGACGAACTCGGCGCCGTGCCGGCCGACCAGGATCGGCGGGCAGTGCCCGGCGCCGGCCAGGGTGATCCGGCGGTCCTCGGGCTCGACCCAGGCGTAGACGGCGGTGGCGCTGCGGGTCGGCTCGGTGGTCTTGAGCAGCAGCTCCAGGTCCCCCAGGACGGAGACCGGGTCCTCGCCCTCCAGCACCGCGTACGCCCGCAGCGCGGCCCGTACCCGGCCCATCGCGGCGGCCGCGCCGGGGGCGGAGCCGGGGCCGGCGCCGGGCCCGTCGCCGGAGACCGAGCCGACGGTCAGGCCGACGGTGCCGTCCGGCAGCGGGATCGCGTCGTACCAGTCGCTGCCGCAGGAGCGATCGAGCCCGGCCGGGACGAGCCGGGCGGCCAGCCGCAGGCCGTCGGTGCGGGGGAGCCGGTCGGGAAGCAGACCGCGGCGCAGCGCCTCGGTGGTGCGCAGGATGCGGTCGGCCTCCAGCTGCTTGGCGAGCAGCGGGGCGGCGATCTCGCAGTAGTGGCGGGCGAGTTCGCGCTGCGCCTGGGTCGGTTCGGCGGGCTCGTCCCAGAACCAGAGGACGGCGGCGAGCGGGCCGTCCTCGGCGGTGGCGAGCGGCAGGCCGTAGGCGCCGCCGAGGCCGAGGTGGACGGCGAGTTCGCGCAGCCGGGCGCCGGTGGCGGGGTCGGTGGCGAGGTCGGGGGAGTGCAGCTGCTCGGGCCGGTCCTGTTCGCGCAGCAGCCGGGCGAGCAGGCTCTGTTCGGTCGGGACGGTCTCCAGGGCGCCGAGGCTGGAGCGGTCGAGGTGGAGGCCGATCGGCTGGCCGGGGCCGCCGCCGGGCAGCCTGGTGACCAGGACGCCGCGGCGGGCGCCGAGCAGGGCGGCGCCGGAGGCGAGCACGGTGTCCAGGGTGGCGGCGAGGCCGCGGACCCGGGCGAGCTGCTCGGTGTGCTCGTGCAGGCTGGTGATATCGGACAGGCGTCCGGCCAAACGGTCCTGCACCGCGGCGGACGGGGCCGTGCGGTCCGCCGCCGGGCCCTGCGGCGCGTCGGTGGGGCCGGGGAGGCCCGGCGGCGGGTCGAGGACGGTGAGCCCGCCTGCGCAGCCCGGTTCGCCAGGCTCGGCGGTGGTCGTCGTCGGGAGGGCCGTCGACGGGTGGGACTCGGTCATGCCGCCACTCCTGACGCGGTGCTACGTGCCATGCGAAACCCCCAGATGCGGCCAAATGTGGAGCGAGCACGGCCAAAGGGCGTGTTTCGCCTCGATTCGCTACTACTCGTCATTGATCGACAGCAATGCCACCACTTCTACACAGGCCATTCGGGGCATGTCCAGATCCGGGAGGACGCGGGGGCCGGTTCCACAGCCATCGCGACCCGGTCGGGGGGCGTGCGTGCTTCGTGTGCGCGCCGCTCGGGCCGGGAGGCATGGAGGGAGCCGCGAGCGGGCAGAACCGAGGGAACGGACCGGGCGGCCGTCCGGATGCTATGCCCGTGCCGCCCGTGAGCCGGGTCAGCCGGAACTCTCTCACTCGTACGGTGGAACCAAGCGCGCCCGGGCGGCGTCCATCCGGTCGCATACGGGATTCTCGTTCCAAGGGCTGTTCCAGTGCGCGGCCCCTCTCATGTCGTGATCCACGTCGTAGCCGCGCCGTCCGCCATTTCGCCCGCCCCGCTCCGCGCCGCCCGGGGCCGTGCCGCGGCGGGCCCGTACGGGACGTCCCGACGGATGCCTGCGGGCGGAGCGAACCGAGGCGGAGCGAACCGAGCGGTCAGGGAAAGGAACGAGCGCCATGCGTGAGAACCCGAAGGACCGGTCGGAGGAGCGTGCCGCCCGGCTCGAAGCGGCCCTGGCGGCCGCCGTCGACCACCGCTGGCCCGTGGTGCCGGGCGCGGTGCTGGACGGCGGGCGCTGCTCCTGCGGCGACCTGGACTGCACCGTCCCCGCCGCGCACCCGCACGACCCCTCGCTGCTCGCCGCCACCACGGACGCCCGGATGGTGCGCTGGTGGTGGGAGCGGCAGAGCCCGGACGCACCGGTGCTGGCCGCCACCGGCACCACCGTCTCGGCGGTCAGCCTGCCCGCGGCGGCCGGGGCCCGGGCGCTGGCCTACCTGAGCGCGCTGCGGATGCCGCTCGGCCCGGTGCTGGCGATGCCGGGCCGCTACGCGCTGCTGGTGGCCCCGTACTCGCTGGACGTGCTCGGCGAGATGCTCGCCCAACTGCCTTGGGTGCCTGGCTCGTTGCGCTACCACGGGCCGGGCGGCTTCCTGGCGCTGCCGCCCGGCGGGCCGGCCGGGCGGGTGCGCTGGGTGCTGGCGCCGCGGCCGGGCGAGGGCGGTGGGGTCTGGCTGCCGCAGGTCGGGCCGCTGCTGGGCGAGTTGGTGGAGGCGACGGTCCGGCTGGACAGCGGGCGCTCGGCGTACTGATCCGCAGTGATCCGGGCGGTCGGTAGCGGCTCGAACCGCGGCTCGATCCGCGGTGATCCGGGCGCCTGATCCGCGGTGATCCGCGCGGCCCGCCGGAAAAACAAAAGATCCGGCCGCTGGCGACGGGGGATGCACCAGCGGCCGGACTCTTTAGACAGTAACAAGGATCTGCGCCCGCGCCAATTTCCAAGACGCCCTCCACGCCCGGAAATTGCGCGTTCAGCGCGACAATGTGACGCGTATCACGCCGATCCTGCGCCCTTTAGTTCAAAGTGACCTGACGGTTCACCAGGTTGGCGCGGGCGCGCCGCTCCTCGGCGGTGAGCGGGGTCGCGTCGGCGAGCGTGGCGACCAGCCGCTGGTGGAACTCGGCGGCCGGCTTCTCGCAGTCAGCGGCGGTCATCGCGAGCGGCAGGTCCCAGACCGGCACGGTCAGGCCGTGCGCGCGGAACGAGCCGACCAGGCGGGTGTCCGGGCCGAGCGAGGCCTCGCCGGCGGCGTTCAGCCGGGCCAGCGCGTCCAGCAGCTGCTCCTCGGGCACGGTCATGACCCAGCGCAGGTGGTTCTTGTCCGGGGTGCCGCACCAGTAGGCGGCGTCCAGGCCGGCCAGCTTCTCGGTCGGGATGGCCGAGGCGTTGGCGCGCTCCAGGGAGGCGGCGACCTCGCCGGTGGCGGTCTCGGCGTCCTCCAGCCAGAACTCGAAGCCGGTGTGCACGGCGGGCGTGAACTCGGCCGTGGTGTCCAGCAGGTCCTGCAGGCGGCGCCCGCCCGGGACGGTCCGGCGGGCCGGCACCGGGTTGCCCGGCTCGGTGGCCAGGGCCAGCTCCAGGGCGTCCGCGAGGTCGCGGCTGAGGTCGCCGGAGGCGGACTGGGTCTGCAGGCCGAGCAGGATCGAGCCGTCCTGGCGGCGCAGGGCCGGCCAGGCCAGCGGCAGCACGGTGGCCAGGGTCACCGACGGGACGTCGCCGGTGGCGCCCTCGGCCACGCCGGCGGCCAGCGTCAGCGGCACCGTGGCGGCGGGCACCAGCTCGCGCAGCGCGACCCAGTCGGCCTCGCCCGGCAGGCCCTCGAACGGGCGGTGCACCAGCTCCTGCACCGCGTGCGAGGCCTCCCGGCCGTGGCAGGCCTTGTACCGGCGGCCCGAGCCGCAGGGGCAGTCCTCGCGTGCCCCGACCACGGGGATCTCGCCCGTGACGGCGGTGGTGGACTGACGCTGCGGCGCCTTCTTGGCGGCCTTCTTGCCCATGGTGCGGCTCTCCCGGGAACGGTGGTCCTCTGTCCCGGGAAGCCTACTGACGTTCCTGAGCCCGCTACGCGCTGCGGGCGTCGCCGCCGCGCCGGGCGTGCCGGGCGCGGGCGGGCAGTGCCGCCCACACTGTGACCTCGCCGGGCGCGTCGCGCACGCCCCAGTCGCTGGCCAGTTCGTCGACGATGTTCAGTCCGCGGCCGCCGCGGGAGGTCAGCGAGGGACCGGCGGGCAGCGGCCGGGTGGCCGCGCCGCCGTCGGTGACCTCCAGGGTGAGCACGCCGTCGGCGTGCATCTGCCAGCGGACCAGTACACCGCCGTCCGGCTGCGCCGGGCCGTCGCAGTCACCGTGCTCCCGACCCTCCCGCACGGGGTGCGCCCCGGACGGGACCCCGACCAGCACCTGGCCGAGCACCTCGGCCCGGGCGCTGCGGCCGAGCGCCGGCAGCGGGCCGAGCGGGCGGGCGTACCGGCACGCGTTGCTCAACAGCTCGGAAAGGATCAGTACGGCATCATCGATGACCGGTTCCGGTATCTGTCGGTCACCCAGATCTCGACGCAGTCGGCGCCGTGCGACCCCGACACTCGCTGGGCCGTGCGGCACTGCCATGGTCGATGAAGCCGGCACTTCGCGCGCCACCATCAACGCCACCCCCGGACCTCCTTCAGCGTATGCCGAGGGAGAGATGCCCCTTGGTAATGCGTCGGAAACGAGCACCGGACGATCCCGCGGGCCCATTTCGACGGTCGCGACCGAGGGTCGACCGGAGGTCATTCCGTGCTCACCCTCTGTCGCCCGGGGGCCGGAATTCCGGCAATATCGTGCGGCGAAGGTTTGGCTGCCGACCAGAGTGATCAGTCGTGATCGGTCGTGATCAGCCGCGGACGGGGACCGCTGTCGGTGCGTCGGCGGATCACCGGCCGAGCTGCGCCAGCACCTCGGCGGGCCGGTTGGTGATGATCGCGGACACCCCGAGTTCCAGGCAGAGTTCGACGTCGGCCGGTTCGTCCACCGTCCACACGTGCACCTGGTGCCCCAGCTCGCGCAGCCTGGTCACCAGCTGCGGGCGGGCCCGCACCAGCTCGATGCCCGGCCCGGCGATCCGCGCCCCGCCCGGCAGCGGCGAGCCCTCGCGCAGCCGGCCGAGCAGCGGCAGCGTCCGCTCGAACAGGAACACCCGCCGGTAGTCCCGCGCGGCGGCGGCCACCCGGTTCAGCGCGACCGAGGAGAAGCTCATGATCCGGGCGGACGGGCGGTCGCCCTCCCGGGCCGCGCCGATCTTGTACCGCTCCAGCATCCGCAGCAGCTCGGCCTCCACCCGGCCGCGGAAGCGCACCGGGTGCTTGGTCTCGATCGCGAGGTCCACCGGGCGGCCGCAGTCCACCACCAGCTCCAGCAGCCGGTCCAGCCGCAGGACGCCGCGCAGCTCCGGGTCGGTGCTGGGGCGGCCGGTCTTCCAGCCACCGAAGTCGTACGCCTCCAGCTCGGCGAGCGTCATCGCCGAGACGGTGCCCCGGCCGTTGGAGACCCGGCCGATCCGCCGGTCGTGCACGCACACCAGGTGGCCGTCGGCCGTCACCCGGACGTCGCACTCCACGGCGTCCGCGCCCTCGTCGAGCGCGCGGCGGTAGGCCGCGAGGGTGTGTTCGGGCAGGGCGTGGGAGGAACCGCGGTGGGCGATCACCTGGACGGGCGGCGCGGTGCGCGCCGCCGTCGAGGACAGGTCTGGGCTGGTCACAGCGCCAACGATAGGCGGCGGAGGTGACGCGGAGGAGAAGACGGCCCCAACCTGCGGGGCCGTCTGCGCACTGTCGGGCGTCCGGCCCGCCTCAGCGGGCGGTGCGGCGGGCCAGCGGGGTGAGCGCCCAGGTGGCCAGGGCGGGCACCAGGAAGGCGAACAGCGAGGCGGAGGTCCACTCCTGCGGGGTGAAGTGCAGCGCCTCCTGGGCGGAGGTCCAGAAGTCCGTCCACCAGCCGGCCACCTTGGTCGGGGCGATGAACTGGTAGACCGCGAAGCCCAGCGCCCACGGCAGCAGCATCGTCCAGCGCGACGGCGCGTCGGCGGAGAGGTTCCAGCCGTGCCGCCCGGCACCGAGGAAGAAGTCCACCGCCAGCACCGCCAGCAGCGGCACGAACACCGAGCCGATCAGGCCGAGGAAGTTGTAGTAGGTGTCGGTGAACTGGTCGATCTGCAGCGCCAGCACGGTGATCAGCGCGCCGATGCCGCCGCTCAGCAGCCGGCGGTCCACCTTCGGCAGCAGGTTCTGCACCGACATCGCGGTCGAGTACACGTTGGCGAAGGACTGGTCCGTCTCGCGCAGCACCAGGACCAGCAGGAACAGCCAGCCGGCCCAGACGCCGAGGAAGGAGTCGAAGATCTTGTTCGGGTCGCCGTCGGACTGCAGCAGCGCCATCAGACCGAGCGCGTAGCACCAGACCTGGGCGATCGTGTAGCCGGAGAAGCTGCCCCAGAACGCCGAGCGCCCGGTGCGCGAGTGCCGGGTGTAGTCGGCGGCCAGCGGGACGAAGGAGACCGACACCGCGATCATCGCGTCGGTCGCGCCGAGGAAGCCGTGCCAGTTTCCGGCGCCCGGGTCCGGCACGCCCTGGCGGCCCAGCTGGACGGTGAAGTACACCATCGCGACGGCGACCGCCCCGGCCACGAAGCGGCGCAGCACCGCGATCGAGCCCAGCGGCCAGATCGTCAGCGCGGTGGTCAGGGCGCCCGCGAGCAGCACGAACAGCCAGCGGTAGCCGGTGGTGTGGGCGACGGTCTGCGCGCCCGCCGAGATCGTCAGCAGCTCGAACACGCCCCAGCCGATGCACTGCACGATGTTCAGCACCGTCGGCAGGTACGACAGCCGGGTGCCGAACAGCCCGCGCAGGTTGGCCATCGCGGGGGCGCCGGTCCGGGCGCCGATCAGCGCGGCCACGCCGAGCATCGCGGTGCCGACCGCCGTACCGACCGCGATCGCGGTCACCGCGGCGGCCAGCGACAGCTCGCTGCCGGGCGCGCCGAGCACGGTCGCGGCGGTGGAGAAGCCGATCAGGCTGACGCCCAGGTTCATCCAGAGCGCGAAGTGGTCCCGGAAGCGCAGGGTGCGCGGCGGCTCGGTGTCCAGCACCAGCGGCGCCTCGACGCGCTCGTGCCGGTCCAGGACGGCCGTCGCGGCGGCCGCGGAGGACTCGGGGAAATCCTTGGACGCGGACGCGCCCGAAGAAGAGGATGGCGAAGCAGGCGGCATGGCCGATACTCCCTACGCCGGCATTACCCGGACAGGTTCCGGCGGTCAGCGCCCCCTCGAAGGACCGCCCCGCTCGCGTGGCGTACCTTCGACATGCGCACTCTCAGCCTGGTCGGTCCAAGCTCCCGCGTGTCAGTTTGGAGCGACAGGCTAACCGGCACGGGGGCGAACTCCAAGGCCAGGCCGGAGTGCGGTCCGCATCGCGGGACGCCCGGCGGGGGAGGGGAGCCCTCGGCCGCCGGCGCTCGTCGGCGCTCGTCGGCTTTCGACGGGCTGTCGTCGGCGCCGGCTAAGGATTCTTATGAGTTCTTCAGAGGGGTCCTTACGGCAATCGAATCGACGGTGCGAAAAACTATGGTCCTTGGTTCTGTCAGCTATGGAGGTCGTCCGTGAGCACCGAGCGCGAGGTTGGGCCCACCGGGCCGCAGGGGGAGCAGCCCGCCGGCCAGGGAGCGGCCGAGACCGCTACCGAGGGCCCCGCTCAGGGAGGGCACAAGCCGACCATGGCCTTCCGGCGGGTCCCCGAGCCGGAGGCCGGCACCGTCGAGGCGGCACCCGTCGAGGCCGCTCCGGCCGCGGAGGCCGACGCGGCCCCGGCCGACGGCGGGCACAAGCCGACCATGGCGTTCAGCCGGATCCCCGAGCCCGAGGCGGCGCCCGCCGAGGCTCCGGCGACCGAGGGCGTTCAGGCCGGGAGCGTTCAGGCCGAGGGCGGGCACCAGCCCACCGTCGCGCTCACCAAGGTCCCCGCGCCGGAGGCCCCGGCCGCCGCGCCCGCCGCGCCGGTCGCCGAGGCGCCCGCCGTCGACCCGGCCACCGGCTACCTCGATGCCCCGCCGCCGGTCCTGCCTCCCGCGGCTCCGGCCGCCCCGGCCGCCGCGCCCGCGGCCCCGGCGCTGCCGCCGGCCGGCAACCCGTACGCCACCCCGACCCACGGTGTCCCCGCCGCCGGCGCCCACGACGCGTACGGTGCCGCCCCGGCCGCCCCGGCCGCGCACGGCCACCACCCCTTCGGCGCCGGCCAGCCGCTCGGCGGCTGGGGCCCGAGCCACGACGCCACCTCCGGCGGCGCGGGCTTCCCCGGCGGCCCGGGCGGTCCGCTCGGCTACCCGGCCGAGTACCCCGGTGGCCCGACCGGCGGCGGCCCGCGCAAGAAGCGCGGCGGCCTGGTCGCCCTGATCGCGGCCGTCGCCGTGGTCGCCGGCCTGGCGGGCGGCGCGCTCGGCGTGACCGTCGCCGACCGCAACGGCAGCAGCAGCTCCGCGGACGACCACCGCAGCACCACCGTCCAGGCCAGCGACACCCAGAAGAACGAGCCCGCCCCCGGCTCGATCGCCGCCATCGCGCAGAAGGCGCTGCCCAGCGTCGTCACCATCAAGGCGCAGGGCAACGGCGAGTCGGGCACCGGCACCGGCTTCGTCTTCGACACCGAGGGCCACATCCTCACCAACAACCACGTGGTCGCGCCGACCCTCAACGGCGGCAAACTGACCGTCAAGTTCGCCGACGGCACCTCCTACCCGGCCTCGGTGCTGGGCCACGCCGAGGGCTACGACGTCGCCGTGGTCAAGATCGACAACCCGCCGAAGAGCAAGCTGGCCCCGCTGCCGCTGGCCGACTCCGACAAGGTCAACGTCGGCGACGCCACCGTCGCGATCGGTGCGCCGTACGGCCTGGAGTCCACCGTCACCAGCGGCATCATCAGCGCCAAGGACCGCCCGGTCGCCTCCGGCGACGAGACCGGCTCGCAGGCCTCCTACATGAACGCCCTGCAGACCGACGCCTCGATCAACCCCGGCAACTCCGGCGGCCCGCTGCTCGACTCCGGCGGCGCCGTCATCGGCATCAACTCGGCGATCCAGTCCAACGCCTCCGCCAACGGCCGGGCCGGCAGCATCGGCCTCGGCTTCGCCATCCCGATCAACCAGGCCAAGTGGGTCGCGGACACCCTGATCAAGACCGGCAAGCCGGTCTACGCCAAGCTCGACGTGCTGCGCAACGACGACTACAAGGGCGACGGCGCGCAGATCCAGACCAAGGACATCCAGGGCCAGCCCGCCGTCACCCCCGGTGGCGCGGCCGACAAGGCCGGCCTCAAGCCGGGCGACGTCATCACCAAGCTCGGCGGCGCGCCGATCGAGAACGGCCCCGCCCTGGTCAGCCGGATCTGGACGCACAAGCCCGGCGAGACCGTCGACGTCGAGTACACCCGCAACGGCCAGACCTTCAACACCAAGGTCGTCCTCGGCCAGCGCGACGGCGACCAGTGACCCCCGCCCACTGACCCGCACCGGCACGAAACCGTGTGCACCGAACCCCGCCGGACCCGTTAGGCTGACCTCCGCCTGGAGAGCTGCCCGAGCGGCCTAAGGGAACAGTCTTGAAAACTGTCGTGGCGTGACCCGTCACCGTGGGTTCGAATCCCACGCTCTCCGCTGGTAGGAGAACCACCTGCTCAGGGCGGGTGCCGAGACCCCTCGGCACCCGCCCTCGGTGTTTCCGCGGGGCCGGAGCCGGGGCCGGAGCCGGGGCGGTTCGGCGGTCCGGGGCGAGGGGGGTTGACCCTGACACCGTGGGAGGCCGTGGAGTGGAAGCACCATGTTGAACATCGGAGACTTCGCCAGCCACGGCCGGGTGTCGGTGCGGATGCTGCGCCACTACGACGCGATCGGCCTGCTGCGGCCCGCCCGGGTGGACCCGGTCAGCGGGTACCGCTCGTACGAGGCGGGCCAACTCGCCCGGCTCAACCGGGTGATCGCGCTCAAGGAGCTCGGCTTCACGCTGCAGCAGGTGCGGGCCGTCCTCGACGAGGAGGTCGACGCGGCCGCCCTGCGCGGGATGCTGCGGCTGCGACGGGCCCAACTCGCCGAGGCGATCGCAGCGGACGAGCAGCGGCTGGCCCGGGTGGAGGCGAGGCTCCGGACGATCGAGAGCGAGGGGACGATGTCCCAGCACGAAGTCGTGGTGAAGCCCGTGCCGTCCGTCCGGGTGGCCCAACTGACCGGTGTGGCAGCGAGTTACGAGCCCGAGGAGATCGGGCCGGTGATCGGCCCGCTGTTCACCGAACTGTGCCGCCGGCTGGCCGCGGCGGGGATCGCGGAGACCGGTCCGTCCGTCGCCCGCTACGAGGACTCGCCGGAGGGCGACGGCTCGGTGCGGATCCTGGTCGCCGTCCCGATCGCCCGCTCGGTGCGGCCCGGCCGGGCCGATGTCGAACTGCTCGACCTGCCGCCGGTCGAGCAGGCCGCCTCCGTCGTGCACCGCGGCTCGATGGACGACTCGGTGGGCAGCTTCCAGGCCCTGGCCCGCTTCATCGAGGAGAACGGCTACCGTTCGGCCGGCTACGCCCGCGAGCTCTACCTGGAGTGCCCGGACGACCCCGCACGGTGGGTGGTGGAGCTCCAGGAGCCGGTGGTCCGCCGGTAGGCCGCTCGTTCGAGCCCCGGGCGCGCGCTTGCCCTCGACCAGGTCGAGGGTCCTAGCGTCGCCCGGCATGACCACTGCCGTCCGCACCCCGCCCCCGCCGCGCGCCGCGCTCCCCGGTCCGTACCTGCTCTGGCTGGCCGGCGCCCAGGCCGGGCTGCTCGGCGACGCCGCGCTGTACTTCGCCCTCGGCTGGGCCGCTTCCGCGCACGGCGGCGGGGCGGCCGGGCTCGTCCTGACGGCGGTCACCGTGCCGCGAACGGCCCTGGTCCTGCTGGGCGGTGTGGTCGCGGACCGGTTCGGCGCCCGCCGGGTGATGCTCGCCGGGGACGCGGTGATGGTGGTGGCGACGCTCGCCCTGGCGCTCCTGGCGGGCCGGGTGGGGACGCCGCTGTGGCTGCTGGTCGCGGCGGCCGCCGTGATCGGCACCGTCGACGCCTTCTACCTCCCGGCGAGCGGATCGCTGCCGCGCCGCCTGGTGCCCGCCGCCGGCCTGCCCCGGGCGCTCGCGCTGCGCCAGGCCGGCGGGCAGGGCGCCGTCCTGCTCGGGGCGCCGCTGGGCGGTCTGCTGGTCGCCGTGGCCGGGCTGCCCGGTGCGGCGGTGGCCGACGCGGTGAGCTTCGGGGTCGTCCTGCTGGTCCTGCTGCGGGTCCGGCCCCCGGCGGCATCCTCTGCCGCCGCCGGACAGAGCCCCGCCGCCTCGCGCGGCCTGCTGCACGAGGCGGCGTCCGGGGTCCGGCTGGCCCTGGCCGACCCGCTGCTGCGGGCCGCGCTACTGCTCACCGGCGCGGCCGCCGGGGCGCTGCTGCCGGTGGTGTCGCTCCTCGGCCCGCTGCTCGCCCGGGCGCACGGCTGGGCTGCGGGTCCGGCCGGACTGGTGAGCGGCGGGCAGGCGGCCGGGGTGCTCGCGGTGGCCGGCCTGGTCGCCTGGCGGGGCACGCTGCCCCGGGCGGGCGTCGGGGCGGCGGCCGGGCTCTGTACGGCGTCGGCTGGGATCGCGCTGCTGGCCCTGGCCGCGGAGCCGGTGCCGGCGGTGGCCGGCAGCGCGGTGGCGGGCGTCGGCTCGGGGCTCTTCGCCTGCCACCTCGGACCGCTGGTGCTGACGGGGGCGCCGCACACCCACCTCTCCCGCGTGCAGGCGCTGCTGACGCTGGTGCAGAGCGTGGCGCTGGTGCTCTCGAACGCCCTGCTGGGCCTGCTCGCCGACACGGCGGGAGCCGCACTCCCCACCCTCCTCTGCGCCCTCGCCACCGCTGCCGCAGGCCTCACCGCCCTGGCCACCCCCACCCTCCGCCGCGCCCGACCCGGCTGCGGTGTGGCACCTGCCGTCCGCTTCCCCACCCGTCTCCCGTCCCACCCGTCCCCTGTTCCGCCCGGTTCCCGTCCTCCGTTTCCCATCCGTCCCTCGCCCCTCCCGAGGCCCACTTGCCCGGCACCTGCCGTCCGGGCAGAGTGCGGAGGTGGAGGCGGTCGGGCGGTGAGCGGAGGCGGCGATGAGTGATCTGACGGACCGACTGGCGCAGGGCCTCCCGGCCGGGGCGGTGGTGGCGGATCCCGAGGTGACCGCCGCGTACAGCCGCGACATGGCGGGTTTCTGTGCGGCCGGTGTGCCCGCCGTGGTGGTGTTCCCGGAGACGGTCGAGCAGGTGCAGCACGTGATGCGCACCGCGACCGAGCTGCGCGTGCCGGTGGTGCCGCAGGGCGCCCGGACGGGGCTGTCGGGTGCGGCGAACGCGGTGGACGGCTGCATCGTGCTGTCGCTGCTGAAGCTGAACCGGATCCTGGAGATCGACCCGGTGAACCGGATCGCGGTCGTCGAGCCGGGCGTGGTGAACGCCGAACTCTCGCACGCCGCCGAGGAGTTGGGTTTGGCGTACCCGCCGGACCCGTCCAGCTGGGAGTCCTGCACGATCGGCGGCAACATCGGCACCGGCGCGGGCGGCCTCTGCTGCGTGAAGTACGGCGTCACCAGCGAGTACGTGCTCGGCCTGGACGTGGTGCTGGCGGACGGGCGGCTGCTGTCCACCGGCCGCAGGACGGCCAAGGGCGTGGCCGGGTACGACCTGACCCGGTTGTTCGTCGGCTCGGAGGGGACGCTCGGCGTGGTGGTGCGGGCGGTTCTGGCGCTACGGCCCGCGCCCGCCCCGCAGTTGGCGCTGGCGGCGGAGTTCCCGAGCGCGGACGCGGCGGGTGCGGCGGTCTGCGAGGTGATGGCGCGCGGCCTGACCCCGTCGTTGATGGAGCTGATGGACGCGGTCTCGGTGCGGGCCGTCAACGAGATGGGGCAGATGGGGCTGCCGGAGTCGACCCAGGCGCTGCTGCTGGTGGCCTTCGATGGGCCGGACCGGGTGGCCGAGCTGGCGCGGGTCGCGCGCCTGTGCCGGGAGGCCGGGGCGACCGAGGTGGTTCCGGCCGAGGACCAGGCGGAGTCCGACCTGCTGTTGGCCGCGCGGCGGATGGCGCTGCCGGCGATGGACCGGCTGGGCACCACGATGATCGACGACGTGGCGGTGCCGCGCTCCCGGCTGGCCGAGATGCTGAACGGCGTCGCGGTGATCGCCGAGCGGCACGGGCTGACCATCGGGGTGGTCAGCCATGCCGGGGACGGCAACACCCACCCGATCGTGATCTTCGATGCGGGCGACGAGGAGCAGGCCGTTCGTGCCCAGCGCTCCTTCGACGAGATCATGGCGCTCGGGCTGGAGCTGGGCGGCACGATCACCGGGGAGCACGGGGTGGGGCTCCTCAAACGGGAGTGGCTGGCCCGCGAGTTGGGCCCGGTGGCGCTGGAACTGCAGCGGCAGCTGAAGGCGGTCTTCGATCCGCTGGGCCTCCTCAACCCGGGCAAGATGGTCTGATTTTCGACAGGTCACATCGGCGGTTTCTCCGCGCCCGTCCGCCCGCTGTATTGATGTGACTTTCTGATGGTCGGGAGATGGCTGGAAAGTCGACATGGAAGGGTGACCGAACTTTTCAGGGGCGCGTTCGTGGTTCGTCTGCGCCGGGGTGGTGCGACAGGTGGTTCGTCCGGCGTCGAAGCGCCGTTTCCGGAGGCCCGTCGAGGTGCCGCCGTTCGAGTGAAAATCCCAGGTCAGCAAGGGTGCGTCGGCGAGTTTCCCTTTGCTTCGCTGTTATTCCCGGCCCTGGTGGATATCACGCTAAAGGGCGAAAACGGCTCCGTCGGCTAGTGCTTTGTCGATTTGTTGCGGAAGTCTGACGTCCGGCGTCGCAGCCCGCAGGTGTTCGTCTGGCCGGCGAACCTTGCACACCATGCTCGATCAATGCGATCAACACCTTCTTGGAGGCATTCATGGCTCGCATCCACTCCCATCGGGTGGCCGGACTCCTGCTCGCCGGGCCGCTCGCGGCCGGTCTGCTGCTGGCAGGCGCCGGTGCTGCCGTCGCCGACAACGGCGCGGGCGCCGCGGGCGGTTCCAACGCCGGCGTGGTGTCCAACACCGGCACCGGCAACGTGTTCGGCGGGGTCGACGGCAACTACGTCTCGAACCAGCAGACGGCCACCGGCTCCGGCGCCTCGAACCAGAGCAACACCCTCGCGGCGAAGGACAACGCGGGCGCCATCCTGGCCGGCCAGGGCAACAAGAACGTCAACGTCATCTTCGCCCCGATCTTCCCCTGACCATGCCGAGCGGCCGAGCGGCTGTGTGGCCGCGGAGCCGAGTGACCGCGTGATCGCATGACCGCACCGGGCACCACGGAAGGCGGGGGCGCCGGAGGTGGCTGTCCACGGGCGGGCCGAGCATCGGCGGTCGGGCCCGGAACGGGCCGGAACGAACGGAGCAGCAGGAAACAACCGGAACAACCGGAACAACCAGAGGGATCCGCGCATCACGGAGGAACAGCGCATCGACCGGCCAGCGGAAAGGGTCGCCGCGAAACCGGCTTCGTGGGCGGTGCCGCCATCGGCACCGCCCACGAGTGCGTCCGGCGCCGCTCCGCCCGCCGTCCACCCCGTCCCCGCCGACCGGCCGCGATCCGCCGACCCGAGGGCCCGCGCCCGGAGCCGTCGGCTCACGGCGGTACGGTTGCGCTCCGACAGCGCACCACGTTCCCGGGCCCGGAAGGGCCGGCCCGGCCGGGGTGGCGACCGCGGCAATCGGAAGGAAGGGTGCGCGATGGCGGCGGAGGAGGAGGGCCTGACCGGTCCGGACGAGGCCAGGCCTGCACCGGAGCCCGATCCCGCGGCGCAGGCGCAGTCGCGCCCGGAGCCGACGGTCGAGCCGGCCGGTGAGCGCCGGCCCGAGCCCAGGTCCGTCCCCGAGCTGCTGCTCGGCCGCCCGCCGATGGCCCGCCCGCTGCCGTCCTTCGACCACACGGCCGCGCCCGCCGCGCCCGGCCCGCTGTTCGTGGACTGGCTCGCCACCGCGCTGGACGCCGGGGTGCTGGACCCGCAGGCGTTCACCCTCTCCACCGTCGACTCGGACGGCATGCCGGACGCCCGGGTGCTGGTGCTGCGTGACGTCGACGCGGCCGGCACCGGCTGGAACTTCTCCGCCGCCGCCGACAGCCCCAAGGGCCGTCAGCTCGCCGGCCACCCGGCCGCGGCGCTGAGCGTCTACTGGCCGCAGCTGGGCCGCCAGGTGCGGGTGCGCGGCACCGTCGAGCGGGCTGCCGACGTGGTCGCCGCCGCCGAGTTCGCCACCCGTACGCCCGCCGCCCGGGTCGGCGCGCTGGTCGGGCGGCAGAGCGAGCCGCTGTCCTCGCCGGCCGAGTACGACGAGGCGGTGGCGGTCGCTCGTCGCCGCCTGGAGGCGCACCCGGACGCGGTCGCGCCCGGGCACGCGGTCTACACCCTGTGGGCGCACGAGGTGGAGTTCTGGCAGGGCGACGCCCAGCGCCGGCACGTCCGGCTGCGCTACACCCGCACCGGCCCGGTCAGCTCCCCGGAGTGGTCGCGCACCCTGCTCTGGCCGTAGTGCATCGGGGCGTCCTCAGCCGTAAAGCCCCGACGCCCCGACGCCCCGGCGCGCGCTGACCCCCCCGACGGAGGCGCCGCGCCTACCGGCGCCCGGTCAGCGTGGCACCCACGCTGGCCGCCACCACGCACCCGATCCCGGCCAGCTGCGGCACGCCCAGCAGCTGGCCCAGCACCACCAGGCCGACCAGCGCGCTGACCGCCGGCTCCAGGCTGACCAGCACGCTGAACACCCGCTGCGGCATCCGGCGCAGCGCGGTCATCTCCAGCGCGTACGGGATCACCGGCAGCAGCAGCGACACCCCGGCCACCGAGGCGAGCAGCACCAGCGGCGAGGCGTCGGGCGCGGTCAGCCCGTCCCAGGCCTGGCCGAGCCCGAACGGAGCCATCGTCAGCGCGCCGACCGTCATCGACACCGCCAGGCCCTGGAACCCCTGGAAGGTCGCGCCGACCTTGTCGGTGAACAGGATGTACAGCGCGTAGCAGGCGGCCGCCCCGAAGGCGAAGAGCAGGCCGACCGGGTCGAGCGAGCCGCCGCCGTCCCCCTCGCCGAGCAGCGTCAGCAGCATCACGCCGGCGGCCGCGAGCAGCGCCCAGAGCAGGTGGCTGGCGCGCCGGGCGAAGACCAGGGCGACCGCGAGCGGGCCCAGGAACTCGATGGTCGCGGCGGTGCCCATCGGCAGCCGGTCGATCGCCCCGGCGAACAGGAAGGTCATCCCGGCCGAGGCCATGCCGAGCAGCGCCGCCGCGGCGAGGTCGCGCGGGCGCTTGTCGCGCAGCTTCGGGCGGGTGGCGGCGAGCAGGATGACGGCGGCGAAGCCGAGCCGCAGGAAGGTCGTGCCGCTGACCCCGAGCGGGCCGAAGAGCGGCTTGGACAGCGCGATGCCGGTCTGCACCAGGAACATCGCGGTCAGACAGAGAAGCGGCGCCGGGATCCTCTCCGGGCGCCGCAGGACCTTGCCGAACCGGCCGGTGGAGCGGCCGGGCTGGACCTCGGGTGGTGCCCCGGAGCCGGAGGAGGCCCCGCCTCGTCGCCAGCTGCCCCGCTCGCCGGCAGGCTCGCCCTTGGGGGCGGGCGGCATGGCAAGGGCCTCGGCGACGGCGGCGGCCGACGACGAGGCGGCGGGGGTTTCGCTGGTATGGGAGGTGGGCATAGTGGCGAGTTTGCCGTAAGGAGTGCTGAACGGGCAAGCTCGTTACCAATATCGGGACGGATGCGGACGGGTGCGCCCGAAGGGGTGGCCTCCGGAAGGCCTCGCGGCGTGGCTGCCGGATTCATCCGATGGTCCGTCAGTAACAAGGCCGGATGCGCTACCTCCGTCCCGCCTCCCTCCTGGCCGCCTCCCTCGTGCTCCTGCTGGCCACCGACGGGACGGGCGTGAGCGCCGGAGCCGCCGCCCCCGTCGCCGTCCCCCGCATCCGGGCCGTCACCCTCCCCGACCGGGCCGTCCCGCCCCGGGTGCGCGAGAGCTGGAGCGGCCCCGCCTTCGACGTCTGCACGGCGCCGCCGCTCGACACCCTGCGGGCCTGGCGCGGCACCTCCCCGTACGGGGCGGTCGGCATCTACACCAGCGGCTCCCAGCGCGGCTGCGGCCAGCCCCGGCTCACCGCCGAGTGGGTGCACCACGCGCGTGCGATGGGCTGGCGGTTCCTGCCGGTGCACGTCGGACTGCAGGCGCCGTGCGCCGATCCGAGCCGCAAGCCCAAGCGGATCGACCCGGCGAAGGCCGTGCAGCAGGGCCGGGACGAGGCCGACGAGGCCGCCCGCGCGCTGCGCTCGCTCGGCTTCGCCCCGGGCAGCCCGGTCTACCTGGACATCGAGGCCTACCCGCTGCACGATCCGGCCTGCGGCCAGGCCGTCGTCGACTTCGCCCTCGGCTGGACCCAGGCCCTGCACTCCGCCGGCTACCGCTCCGGCGTCTACTCCAGCCTCGACTCCGGCATCGCCGACCTGGCCGCCGCCGCCCGGGCCGGCAGCTCCCCGCTGCCCGATGCGCTCTGGTACGCCCGCTGGGACGACCGCGCCGACACCGCCGGCTCCGGCGGCCTCGACCCCGACCTCTGGAACCTCCACCAGCGCGTCCACCAGCACCACGGCAACGTCGCGGAGAGCTACGGCGGCGCCACCCTCACCGTCGACCGCAACCAGACGGACGGCCCGACCGCCGACTGACGGCCCCGCCGGTAGGGTGACCCCCGATCGAGCAGACGGGGGGCGGGGCGCCATGTCGGACGGCCAGGGGTACGGGTACGGCTATGGGCACGGCGCACCGCCGCCCCAGAACCCGTACGCACAGCCCGTGCCGCAGAACCCGTACGCACAACCGGTCGCGCCGCCGCACCCGTACGCCGCGCCGCAGCCATACGCCGCGTCGCAGCCGTACGCCGCCCAACCCCCGTACCCGGAAGCCCAGTTCGCCCCACCGTCCGCACAGGCCGCGCCACTCGCACAACCTGCGCCGCCCGCACCCGGAGCCGCCTTCCCTGGCCCGGCCCCGCGCCGCGGCCGCCTCGCCGTGCTGCTCCAGTTCCTCCTCCAGTGGATCTACGCCCCGCTCTGGATCCTCGGCCTGGTGCTCCTCTTCGCCGTCCTGCTCCTCGCGGACTACAGCGGCAGTGGCCCCAGCTCCGACGGCTGGCTGAAGGTCAACCGCACCTTCCTCCCGCCGCGCCGCCTGCGGGCCGAGCTCACCGGCCGCCCGGAGGACTGGGAGCGCTACCTCACTCCGATCCTCCGGCGCCGCATCGAGGCCGCCGAGGCCGCGCACGCGGCCGGCGGCGGCGAGGTGCAGGCCGACCTCGGCCGGGAGGTGTCGGTCGGGCTCGCCGTGCGCCTCTACCGGGGCCTCGGCGCGGACGGCGTGGTCCGGCTCGCCGAACGGCACGGCTGGCAGGGGTCGTTGTCCGGCACGGACGCCGAGCAGGTCCGGCTGGTCCGCCGCTTCCCCGCCCCGGCCGGCCTGAACGCCCCGTCCCCGCAGGACCCGCCCGCCGCCCCCGGTACCCCGTGGGGCCCGCAGCCGACCCGCCCGGCGCTGCTGCTGCCCTTCGTCTTCCTCCTCCAGATCCTCTACGTCCCGGTGTACGGCCTGCTCACCTTCTGGGTGAGCCGCCCGGAGCCGGACTACTGGGAGCGCTGGGGTGCCCGCTGGACGGTCGGCCCGCGCGCCTTCCGGGCCGAGTTCACCGACAGCCCGGCGGCCTGGGACCGCCACATCCGCCGGATCCTCGCGCGCGACACCGCCCGCAAGGACGGCAGCAACGGGCCGCCCACCGGTCCCGGCGGCACCCGGCTGCGCCGCATCCGGCTGAACCGCGCCACGTACCGCGGCGCCGGCGCCCACCAGGCCCTGCGCATCGCCGCCGAACAGGGCTGGACCCTCGACCCGGCCTACACCCCGGACCCCGCCAACTCCCTCCGCCTCTGCCGCCACGAGCAGGCCTGACGGTCCGGTAGGCCGGGATCGCCCCGGCCACGGCCGGGCCGTGATCCGTGCAACGGTGTCGGGATGCTGACAGCGGGTGGCGCGAGACGGCAAAATCGGGCAAGTCCGCGCACATTACCGCCCGGTAGGTGCCGCAGGCGCAGCCGCCAGTGCCCGCCAGGTCAAGGAGGACCCGTGTTCAGCACGATGCAGGACGTCCCGCTCACCGTCGCCCGAATCCTGGAGCACGGGTCCACGATCCACGCCCGCTCGACCGTCACCACCTGGGACGGCACCGGTCCGGTCGTGCGCAGCTACGCCGAGGTCGGCGCCCGCGCCGCGCAGCTCGCCTGCGCGCTGCGCGACGAGCTCGGGGTGACCGGGGACGACCGGGTTGCGACCCTGATGTGGAACAACTCGGAACACCTGGAGGCGTACCTCGCCGTCCCCGCGATGGGGGCCGTGCTGCACACGCTCAACCTGCGGCTGCCGGCGCAGCAGCTGTCGTTCATCGTCAACCACGCCGCCGACCGCGTGATCATCGTCAACGGCACGGTCCTCCCGCTGCTCGCCGCCGTCCTGGCGGACCTGGCGCCCACGCTCAAGCACATCGTGGTGAGCGGCCCCGGCGACCGCTCGCTGCTGGCGGGCTTCGCGGGCGGCGTGCACGACTACGAGGAGCTGATCGCGGGCCGGCCGACCACTTTCCCGTGGCGCAGCGACATCGACGAGCGCGAGGCCGCCGTGCTCTGCTACACCTCCGGCACCACCGGCGACCCGAAGGGCGTGCTCTACAGCCACCGCTCGGTCTACCTGCACTGCCTGCAGGTCAACACCGGCGACAACTTCGCCTTCACCCCGCGCGACACCGCGCTGCCGGTGGTCCCGATGTTCCACGTGAACGCCTGGGGCATCCCGCACGCCGCCTTCATGTCCGGCGCCAACCTGCTGATGCCGGATCGTTTCCTCCAGCCCAAGCCGATGGCCGAGATGATCGCCGCCGTCCGCCCGACCGTCAGCGCCGCCGTCCCCACCATCTGGAGCGGCCTGCTGGACGAGCTCGACGCGGGCGACTACGACACCTCCAGCCTGCGCATGGTGGTCATCGGCGGCAGCGCCTGCCCGCCGTCGCTGATGCAGGGCTTCGAGGAGCGCCACGGCATCCGGGTCATCCACGCCTGGGGCATGACCGAGACCTCCCCGCTCGGCTCCTTCGCCCAGCCGCCCGGCGGCCTGACCCCGGAGGAGGAGTGGCCGTACCGGGTCACCCAGGGCATCTTCCCGGCCTCCGTCGAGGCCCGGCTGATCGGCCCGGGCGGCGAGAAGATGCCGCACGACGGCGTCTCGGCGGGCGAGTTGGAGGTGCGTGGCCCGTGGATCGCCGGCGCGTACTACGGCGGGGCCGGGCAGGACCCGCTCCGCCCGGACGACAAGTTCTCCGAGGACGGCTGGCTGCGCACCGGCGACGTCGGCACCATCACCGCGGACGGCTACCTGACCCTCACCGACCGGGCCAAGGACGTCATCAAGTCCGGCGGCGAGTGGATCTCCTCGGTCGAGCTGGAGAACGAGCTGATGGCCCACCCCCAGGTGGCCGAAGCCGCCGTGGTCGCCGTACCGGACGAGAAGTGGGGAGAGCGCCCGCTGGCCACCGTGGTGCTGCGCCCGGGCGCGACCGTCGGGCTGAAGGAGCTGCGGGCCTTCCTGGCCGGGCGGATCGCCTCCTGGCAGCTGCCGGAGCGCTGGTCGATCGTGGAGTCGGTGCCGAAGACCTCGGTCGGCAAGTTCGACAAGAAGGTGATCCGGGCCAGCTACGCGGCGGACGAGCTGGACGTCACGGTGCTCGGCAAGGAGTAGCCGCAGGGACGGAAGCGGCCGGTCGCCCCGTAAAGAAACGGGGGCGACCGGCCCTTCGACGTGTGCGGGGGCTCAGCCCGCGGCGGCCACGCCCGCCTCGCCCATCGCGCCGATCCGCCCGAGCAGGTCCACGATCCGGCCCTGGACGTCCTCGCTGGTCGAGCGCTCGGCCAGGAACAGCACCGTCTCGCCGGTGCGCAGCCGGGGCAGCTCGCGCGGGTCGAGGTCCACCGAGGTGTAGACCACCAGCGGGGTGCGGTGCAGCCGGTCGTTGGCGCGCAGCCAGTCCAGCAGGCCGACCCGGCGGCGGCGGATCTGCAGCAGGTCCATCACCACCAGGTTGGGCTGCACGCTGCTGGCCCGGGCCACGGCGTCGTTCTCGTCCACCGCGTGCTCGACGTGCATGCCGCGCCGCTCCAGGCTGCTGATCATGGCGGCGGCGATGTCCGGGTCGCCCTCGACCAGCAGGACGCGCGGGGCGTGGTGCTCGCCGTCGCGCGGCGCGAGGGCGCGCAGCAGGACGGCCGGGTCGGCGCCGTACGCGGCGTCCCGGGTGGCCTGGCCGAGGCCGGCGGTGACCAGCACCGGGACGCGGCGGTTGAGCGCCGCGGTGCGCAGCGACTGCAGCGCGGTGCGGGTGATCGGGCCGGTCAGCGGGTCGACGAAGAGGGCGGCGGGGAAGCCGGAGACCTGGGCGTCCACCTCCTCGCGGGAGCTGACGATCACCGGTAGGTAGCCGCGGGCCTGGAGGGCCTGCTTGGTGGCCGGGTCGGGCTCCGGCCAGACCAGCAGCCGACGGGTGTTGGCCAGCTCGCCACCGGTGGCCGACGCCTGCTCGGGGAAGGGCGGGGCGCCGGCGGGCCGCTCCTCGGCAGCCGCGAGCTCCGCCATCGGGCGCGGCGCGGTCCGGGCCTCGGCCGGGACGGGCGGCTGCGGCGCGCCGGCGGGCACCGCGGCGGTGCCGAGCGGGCGCGGCGGGGCGAGTTCGCCCAGGCCGGTGCCGACCGGGCGCGGGCCCGACGGTTCCTCGGCGGCGGGCAGTGCGGGCCGGGCGGGCGCCGGCGCGGTGCCGGGCGTGCCCGGCTCCTGGCCGGACGGAGCGGCGGTGCCCACCGGCGCGTCCGGGCCGGGCCCCGGCGGGACGGCCAGCCGGCGGCGGCGCCCGGTCGGTGTGGCGGCCGGTTCGGGCGGCGCGGGCGCGGGGCCGACCGGCAGGGCGTGCTCCAGGCCGGGGTAGACCGGGGCCTCGGGCATCCCGGGCAGGGCGAAGCCGCCGGAGGAGTCCTCGGCGGAGGGCAGGGCGCGGCGTCGACGGGGCTTGGGCTCGCCGGGAGCCTCCTCCGGGGCGGCCTCGGCGGTCGGGGTGCCGCCCGCCGGGGTGCCCTCGGCGCCGGCCGGCGCGGCGGGGGCGGACGCCGGGGCCGGACCGAGCGCGAGCGGTTCGCGCCCGCCGGTCCGGTTCTGCTGGGCCCGCTCGCCCTCGACGGGCACGGCGTAGGCGGGGCCGGAGCGGCCGTCGTCCTTGCCCCACGGGTCGCTCTGCACGCCGTTCGGGCCGGCCATGCCCTGACGGCCGTACGCGGGATCGTTGCCGGTGCCGTTCCACTGCTCGGGGACGGCCCGTTCGACCCGGGCGGGGGCGTTCGGCCACTGGTCGGCGGGGGTGTCGGGGGTGCCGGGCGCCGGGGTCTCGGCGGCCGGCCGGCCACGGCGACCGCGCCGCTCGGCGGCGGGCGGCTCCTCGGCCGGAGCCCGGTCCGGCTGCTCGCCCGTCGGGACGACCGGAGTGGCCTGAGCGGGCTGGGCGGCCGGGGCCGGCTCGGCGGGCCCGTCGCTGCTGGGCAGCTGGGGGATGCCCGGGAGCTCGGGCAGGACGGCGCTGTCGGTCTCCTTGGGCCGGTCGGAGCGGCCCTCGGCGGACGCGCGCTCGGCGGCGGCCTTCGCGGCGGCCGGGTCCAGCGGCAGCTCGACCACGTACGTGGTGCCGGCCTTGCCGGGCAGCTCGTGCGGCTGGAGCACGCCGCCGTGCCGCTCGACCACCGCGCGGGCTATCGGCAGGTGGACGGGGCTGCCGCCGACACCGGGGCCGCGGATCTCGACCCGGGCGACCTCGCCGCGCTGGGCGGCGGCCAGGACGACGGTCGGCAGCTCCACGGCGGGCGGCAGCACGGGCACCGAGCCGCCGTTCAGCCCGGGCACGGCCAGGCCGGGAGAGGGGGCGATGGGGGCGTCCAGTGCGTAGCCGGTGCCGCTGACGTCGGCGACCAGGTGGGCCAGCGCCTGGGCGAGCCGCCGCTCGTCGGCGATCACCTCGACCGCGGCGGCGTGCACCGAGAAGCGCACCCGGCCCGGGCCGACCAGCTCGCCGGCCTCCTCGACGGCCCGGCGCACCACCGCGTCCAGCGAGACCGGCACCCGCGGCGCGGACTTCCGGCGCCCCTTGCCGTCCCCGCCGTCGGTGCCGCCCTTGCCGTCGGTGTCGTCCTTGCGGTCCTTGGCGTCCTTGCCGTCCTTGGCCTCGGCCGCGCCGCTCTCGCCCGCCTCGCACCGCTGGTGGTCCAGGACTCCGTCGATCAGCTTCCCGAAGCGGCGGCACTCGGCGGCGAGCCGGCGCAGCGTCCAGTTGGCCTCCGGCCAGAGCTGCCCGGCGGGGTCCGCGGCGAGCGCGTCCAGCCGCTGGTTCAGCGCGTTCAGCGCGCCGCCCAGCTCGCTCTCCAGGACGGCGGTGAGGTGCTCGTTGCGGGCGACCAGGGCGAGTTCGCGGCTGCGGTCGGTGAAGGTCATCACCGCGCCGACCAGCTGGTCGCCGTCCCGGACCGGGGCGGTGGTGAGGTCGACGGTGACCGGCCGGCCGTCCTTGCGCCACAGCACGGTGCCGCGCACCCGGTGCTTGCGCCCGGAGGTCAGGGTGTCCAGCAGCGCGGACTCCTCCAGCGCCAGCGGGGTGCCGTCGGGCCGGGAGTGCTGGATCAGCGGGTGCAGCTCGCGCCCGCCCAGCTCGCTCGCCCGGTACTCCAGGATGTGCGCGGCGGCCGGGTTGACCAGCACGCAGCGGCCTTCGAGGTCGACCCCGAGCACGCCCTCGGCGGCGGCGCGCAGGATCATCTCGGTCTGCTTGTGCTGGCGGCGCAGCTCGGCCTCGACGCCGAGCCGGCCGGACAGGTCGCGGACCAGCAGCAGGAGCAGGTCGGAGGAGGACGGCGAGCGCGAGCCCTCGCGGTACGGGTCGTACGGGACGAGCGGGGAGAGTGCGTAGCCGCGGCCCTCGCTGCCGTCGTCGGCGAAGTCGTTGCCGGAGACCTCGACCGGGAAGGTGGTGCCGTCGGTGCGGTGGGCGGTCATCCGGACCGGACGGTCGAGGGCGTCGCCGTCCCGGGTGGCCGGCCGCATCGAGCCCGGGATCCGGCTGGGGTCGAACTCGGGGAGCAGGCCCAGCACGCCCATGCCGACCAGTGAGGTGCCCGGCGCCTGCAGCGCCTGGACCGCCGCGCTGTTGGCGTCCACGACGGTGCCGTTGCTGTTCACCAGCAACAACGCGTCGGGCAGGGCGTCGAGTATGGCGGCGAGGCGAGCAGCGCCTCGGATCGGCCTGCTGCTCACGTCGACAGGTCTCCTCGGCTCGGGGCAGCTCCTCCGGAGACGGCAGTATCTCATTCTTCTTTGCGGCGGGGTCGACCCGCCTAGTAACGTGGGCGGTGGTTGGTGCCGAGCCCCACGGTTGTGGCATCATCACTGACACACGGAACGGGTCCGCTCGCGCGGGCTTGGTCCATGTGGGGAGGCTTCGCCTAGTCCGGTCTATGGCGCCGCACTGCTAATGCGGTTTCGGGGTTATTCCTGATCGAGGGTTCAAATCCCTCAGCCTCCGCCAGTCGGGAGCCCCCGTCGACGATCTCGTCGGCGGGGGCTCTTCGCGTTCCCGGAGGCCGGGCGGAGCCGGTCGGCGGCAGGTCGGGCCGGGCCGGCCGCCCGCCCTGGGCGGACCCGGGGCGTCCCCGGGGGCGGGGCCCGGGGCAATCGATTTCGCCCCACGTCGCAGGTCATGTAATGTTGTCCACGCAACGCCCCGGGGCAACGTTCACGGGGCGAGCGCTCATAGCTCAACGGATAGAGCACTTGACTACGGATCAAGAGGTTGCAGGTTCGAATCCTGCTGAGCGCACCAAACTCCGCAAGATCGGGTTCGCCCGTTCCTTGCGCTCATAGCTCAACGGATAGAGCACTTGACTACGGATCAAGAGGTTGCAGGTTCGAATCCTGCTGAGCGCACCAGCGAGAAGCCCCCGGCCGTCGGCCGGGGGCTTCTCCCGTTCCCGGCTCCGTGACGACCCCGGAGCGACCACCCGGGAGCGATCACCCAGGAGCGGACATCCCGGCCGCTCGCGGCGGGTCGTTCGAACAGGGCTTCCCGATGAGTGGTCAGATACCGTCCGCCGGAATCCCCCGGATCGGCCGGGATTTCCCGTTCCGGTATCCGTGCGGATCGACCCGTTGTCGCCCAACGGATGAAAGGCGGCCGTTTCGGGTACATCCCGCCCTGCCGCCCGGATGACCGCCGAACGGGTGGGACACGGCCGAAAGCGCAGGTGTCGCAGGATCGCCGTTCCGGCGTCGTGATTCCTTCTTGTCGGATCTTGTGCCCGGACTGCCCGCCCCATTCGGCAGCCGACCGCGAAGGAGAGCCGGATGAGCCGACAGTTCCACCGCACCGCTGCCACCCTGGCGGTCCTCACGGTCGGGCTGCTGACCGGTTGGAACGTCCCGCTCTCGGCGGCCCAGCAGTCCCCCGGTACCTGGTCGGGCGACCAGCGGGCGCTGCTGCCCTCCGGGCTATCCGTCCGATTCGATGTCGAGGCCTCCCCCGGGGTGGGCGTCACCGCCACCCCGGGCGAATTGGCGGACCACCCCGGAGGGGGGCATTCCACCGGCCTCTATACCGACGGAATGCGCCCCGGGGCTCCGGCCCAGACCTTCGGAATCACCCCGGACCATCCTCAGGCGGACGGTTCCTGGCACACCCTGGGGACAATCCGGCTGAATTTCTCCCGACCGGTCCGCAATCCCCGATTGCACCTCAGCGGCCTCGCCGCGACCGCCACCGGGAAATCCGGGGCCACCAGCACCGCGACCCGGCTGACCCTCACCGGCGGCACGCCCGCCGCCCCCACCCTGGTCAAGCGCACCGGCTGGCCCGGCTGGACGGTCGACGGCAGCACCCTCGCTCCCGCCGGCCCGGACGGCACCTCCGACGCCGCGCCCGGCTCCGCCGCCGAGGGCTCCCTGGAACTCGACGGGACCTTTCGTACCGCGGTCTTCCGGATCGAGCAGCGCTCCACCGCCCGGGCCGGCAGCACCACCGCCCCGCCCGTCCTGCGCCAGGCCTACACCGTCAGCGTCGACGAGGCCCTGGGAACAGCGCCACAGGCCTACGGCAACGCCTCGCACGTGATCTCCGACCTCTTCCTCGGCGCCGCCGCCACCACCCCCTCGCGGCGCGGCCCGAACGGCCCCGCCACCGCGGCGGAGGACGAGCCGATGATCCGGCTCGACCACGGCGCCTCCCTGCGCAGCCCCTTCGCCGACCCGCCGCCGCCCAAGCTCCAGCCCGGCCGCAGCGAGTACCAGGGCGCCGACCCGTCCATCGGCTTCCCCGTCGACGCCGCGATCGGCCGCTACTACCGGGTCACCGTCCCCGTCGCTGTCGGCGACCAGCCCGCCACCCTGGCGGGCTGGATCGACTTCGGGCACACCGGCAGGTTCGACGCCGCCGGGCGGGTGCAGACCGAGGTCCCGCCCGGCGCCGACACCGCCACCCTGGAGTGGACCGTCCCGCCGGGCGCGGCCTCCGGCGAGACCTGGGCCCGGCTGCGGATCGGGCGCGACACCAGCCAGCTCGTCCCCTCCGGCGGCTTCGCCGACTCCGGTCAGGTCTCCGACCAGCGGATCAAGCTGACCGTCGGCGCCGCCCGACCGGAGATCGCCGAGCCCGTCGACGGCACCGTCCTCGCCGACGGCCGCCCTGAGATCAGCGGCGAGGGCGCGGTGGCCGGCGCCACCGTGGAGATCCGCGAGGACAACGCCGCGCTCTGCAAGGCCAAGGTCGCCCGCGGCGGCACCTGGTCCTGCCGGCCCGCCACGGCGCTCGCGGCAGGCCCGCACGGCCTCACCCCGGTGGAGACCACCAGCGGCGGCGTGGTGCTGCGCGGCGAGGTGGTCAAGGTCACCGTGAAGACCGCGCCGCCGGCCGCGCCCGCCCTCTCCCTTCCCGCCTACACCAACGACCCCGGGCTGCAGCTCACCGGCACCGGTGACGTGGACAGCACGGTCTCGGTCGCCGACCGCTCCACCGCGGGCGAACTGTGCAGCACGACGGTGCACGCGGACGGCCGGTGGTCCTGCCTCCCGGTCGAGAACCTGACGGACGGGAAGCACCAGCTCACCCCGGTCGCGGTCGACGCGGCGGGGAACCGCACGCCAGGGCAGCCGGTCACGCTCGTGGTCGACACCGTCCCGCCGGACCGGCCGGTGCTCACCGCGCCGGCCTCGGGGGAAACCGTGCGGGTCAGCCGGCCGAAGCTCGCCGGGCGGGCGGAGCCGGGCTCGAACGTCCTGGTCACGGCCAGGGTCGGTGCGGACCCGAACCAGCGGACGGTGCTGTGCGGCGCGACGACGGCGATCGACGGCAGCTGGACCTGCACCGCCAACCGGGACCTCGCGGACGGGGAGCAGTGGCTGACCGTCACGGCCACGGACCCGGCCGGGAACGGGACCTCGGCGGACCCGGTGCCGGTACGGGTCGCCGCCGCAGCGGCGGTGCCGACGCCGGTGGTGCCGTCGGTGGTGCCGAGCCCGTCGGCTTCTGCATCGGTATCGGCTGCGGCCGGCCCGGTGGCTGCCAGCCCGTCGGCTTCGCCGTCGGTGACGCCGACCGCGGTGGCTTCGGCCTCCGCCTCGGCCTCCGCCTCCGCCTCCGCCTCGGCCTCCGCCTCCGCCTCCGCCTCCGCCTCGGCCTCCGCCTCGGCCTCCGCCTCCGCCTCCGCCTCCGCCTCGGTTTCGCCGAGCCCGAGCCCGAGCCCGAGTCCGTCCGTCGTGGCGGTGCCTTCGGCGCAGGTGACGGTGCCGGTCCCACCGGGAGTCCTGCCGGTGGTCGTTCCGCCGGTGACTGCTCCATCGGCGACCGAGAGTCACGTGGCTGCCGTGCCGTCACCCTCGCCGTCGGTCTCGCCGAGCCCGAGCCCGAGCCCGAGCCCGAGCCCGAGCCCGAGTTCGAGGCCGAGCCCGTCCGTCGCGGCGGCGGTGGAGGCTCCGTCGACGGCCGCTTCGGTGTCCGTCGTTCCCTCTGCCGCTCCGACGGCCTCGACCATCGCGACGTTCTCCCTGACGCCGATGCCGACTCCGACGTCGACTCCGACCCCCACCGTCACCAGGCCCCGAGGGGCCGAAGCCGTCGGAGCCGACGAGGCCGGCGAGGCCGAGGAGGGGGAGGCCCGGCCGCTGGCCGCGCCGCCGATGGACGCTGCGCAGAGTGGGGCCGGGCGGTCCGAGGAGGCCGGCTGGCGCGGTGGACTCGCCGGGGTCCTGCTCGTGCTCGCCGGGATCGGGCTGATCACCCGCCGGGTGTTCGCCCGTGGGCCCGGTGCTCGCAGGCGCTGACCTGCGCCGATTGTTCCACTCGCCCGTTCATGTGCCTGCGCGTCGGGTCGGCTTGGACGATTCGTCAGCAAATGTCGACACACCTCGGCTCAAATGTCGCATTTGATGACGTATGAACTTAGCCTGACCATGGCACTGCCCGTCAGATCCGGGCCGCCCGTTGCGCGACACACCAACCCCAGAGGATCCGTGCATGGACGTCACCCGCGATTCTTCGCAGCGACCCGAGAACCTGTCCAAGGCGTTCCCACCGGCCGTGCCGGAACGTTTCGCCTCTGATGCGGGCCCGCTGGCCGGGGCTTCGGCGATCAGGGCGGTCAAGGCCGCCCCGGCCGACAGCGGGCCGGCGACCACCTCGCTCGCCGTCCTCCCCGGCCCCTCGTCCGTCGGCCCGGTGGACCTGCGCGACCCCTTGGAGGCCGCCGCCCCGGAGACCGTCGAGCTGCTGGATCCCGTCCGGACCGGGGCATCCACCGCCGCCACCTCGCGGCGGCCCCCGCGGGCCGACCAGGCGCTGCGCGAACACGCGGCCACCACGCTGCCGGGCTGGCTCGCCCTGCTGGTGCTGCTGCTCGGCCTGGCCGGGGCGCTGTTCGTGCTGCTGCGCACCGGCGTCGTCCCGCACTGGGAGGTGCTGCCCGACCTGCGCGGGGCCGGCGCACGGGCGAGCGGGCGGGCGGAGGTGGACGCCCGGGCGATCGCCGGGGTCAGCGCATCCGGCCTGCTGGTGGTGCTCGCGCTCGCCGGGCTCCTGGCCAACGCGGGCGGCGAGACCCGGGTGCTCTCCCGCTGGGGCCGCTACCGGGGGACCGTCCGCCGGACCGGCCTGGTCTGGGTCAACCCGCTGCTGCGCCGCCGCCGGGTGGACGTGCGGCTGCGGCACTGGCGCAGCGAGCCGGTCAAGGTGGTCGACCGCACCGGTACGCCGATCGTGGTCCGGCTGCTGGTCGTCTGGCGGGTCAAGGACACCGCGCGGGCGCTGCTGGCGATCGAGGACCACGAGGGCTACCTGCGCGAGCAGGTCCAGGCGGTGCTCACCCGGACGGCGTCCACGCTGCCCTGCGACAGCAACGCGGCGCCGGGGCCGGCGCTGCGCGACGGGCAGTGGTTCGCCGACGAGATGACCAGGGCGCTGGCGGCCGAGGCCGCTCCGGCGGGCCTGGAGGTCTACTCGGTGCAGCCGCTGGCGCTGGACTACGCGCCGGAGGTCGCCGAGTCGATGCGCCGCCGCCGGTTGGCCGACCTGGACGCCGGCCTGCGGACGGTGCTGGTGGACGACGCGGTGGAGGCGGCGGCGCTCGCCGTCCGCCGCCTGGAGCGGGCGACCGCCCACGAGCTGGACGAGGCCGCCCGCAGCGCACTGATGGAGCAGCTGCTGGTCGCCTTCGTCGCCCCGGCCGGATTGGCCGCTTCGGTACCGCCCCCGGCCGCGCGTGCCGGGCGGAAGGAAGGACGACCCGCATGAGGATAGCCACCGGCGCGTACGCCGAACCGGGCATCGGACTCGACGAGGATCCCGGTCTGATCGGCTTCGAGGAGCGCCTGGGCAGCATCCCCGCGATCACCGGCTGCGGCTGCCCGAACTGCGCCGCCCGGCCGCGCACCGCCCGCGGTGCGACGGCAGCCGGCAGCAGCCGAATGCACCGCGCCGTACGGAGCACCTGCCTGGCCACCACCGTGCTGGCGGGCGCCGGCGTGGTCGGTCTGACGGCCGGGGCCGGATCCGCGCACGCCGCGGCCGGGAAGCAGGGCTGGGACGGGTCGAGGTACTGGTTCAAGAACGCTGCCGGCGAGTGGCGTTGGACCAGCCACTACGACGTCTACACGGCCCGCACCGGCCGTTCCGGCAGATCCGGCGCCGCCGGCTCGGGTTCGACGGCCGTCTCCAACGGTTCGGCCTCCTCCTCCGGGCTGCGCCAGGGGTGGGACGGCTCGAAGTACTGGTTCAAGAACGGCAGCGGCGAGTGGCGCTGGACCAGCCACTACGACATCTACCTGAACCGCACCGGGCAGTCCGGGGGCGGTTCGGCCGAGGACCCCGCTCCCGCCCAGCCCGCGGGCCGTCCGTCCTCGGACACCGTGCCGGACGCCGGGAGCAAGGAGGAGGCCGTCGACTTCGCGCTCGCCCAGTTGGGCAAGCCGTACGTCTGGGGCGGCGACGGCCCGTCCGGCTACGACTGTTCGGGGCTGGTCCAGCAGGCCTACCGGCGGGCGGGGATAAGCCTGCCGCGGGTGGCCGACGACCAGTACGCGGCGACCACGCCGATCAGCGCGGGGCAGCTGCGCCGCGGTGACCTGGTGTTCTGGTCGGACAGCGGCCGGGCCTCGGGGATCCACCACGTGGGGATATACCTGGGCGGCAACACCTTCGTGGAGGCGCCGCGGCCGGGCAGGACCGTCCGGATCTCGACCCTCGACTCGGGCTACTACCCGACCCACTTCGGGCGGCCGTAGGGCCGGTCGGCCGCAGGTGACGCACTGGGCCCCCGACAGCACACCGCTGTCGGGGGCCCGGTCGCGCGCGGCGAGGTGCTCAGGCGGCGGAGGCGGCGTCCAGGAGGGCGGTCTGCTCCGGGGTGAGCTTCAGCGTGGCGCCGGCCAGCAGCGGCGGAAGCTGCTCGACGGTGCGGGCGCTGGCGATCGGGGCGGCGATCGTCGGGCGGGCGGCGAGCCAGGCCAGGGCGACGCCGGCGAGCTCGGCCCCGTGCTCGGCGGCGACCACGTCCAGCGCCTCCAGCACCTTGGGACCGCGCGGCTCGGCCAGGTAGCGGGCGGCGCCCTCGGCGCGGGCGCTGTCGACACCCGGGCCGCCCGGGCGGTACTTGCCGGTCAGGAAGCCGGAGGCGAGCGCGTAGTACGGGACGGTGGCCAGGCCGTGCTCGGCGACCACGTCGGCCAGCGGGCCCTCGAAGGTGTCGCGCGAGACCAGGTTGTAGTGCGGCTGGACGGCGACGTACTTCGCCAGGCCCTCGCGCTCGGCGAAGGCCAGCGCCTCGGACAGCCGGTCGGCGCCGATGTTGGAGGCGGCGACCGCACGGACCTTGCCCTCGCGGACCAGCTCGTCCAGCGCGGTGACGAACTCCTCGACCGGGGTGTCGTCGTCCCGGTGGGTGTAGTAGAGGTCGATCCGATCGACGCCCAGGCGGCGCAGCGAGGCCTCGGCCGAGGCCTTGATGTTGGCGGCGCCCAGGCCGCTGGCCTCGGGGTGCATGCCGACCTTGGTGGCGATCACGACGTCCTCGCGGTTGCCGCGGCTGCGCAGCCAGTTGCCGAGGACGGTCTCGGACTCGCCGCCGGTGTTGCCCGGAGCCCAGGCCGAGTAGACGTCGGCGGTGTCGACGAAGTTGCCGCCGGCCGCGGCGTAGGCGTCCAGGACGGCGAAGGACTGCTCCTCGTCGGCCGTCCAGCCGAAGACGTTGCCGCCGAGGGCGAGCGGGAAGACGGACAGGTCGGAGGTGCCGAGGCTCACCCGGCTGTGGATTCCGGTCATGGTGGCAGTCAACCGGATTCCGCGGCAGGGCATTCCGTTCGCCGCACGGTCTTCACGAGCCCGTCGTACCGTCGTCGCACGACGGGGTGGTGGGCCGGCCGGGACGGGGGTCCGGGCTGTGCCTGAGGTGGGCCGATTCGTTAGAGTCCGTGCCATGGCTGACAACGACTACGACCCCGCCGGCAGCACCCAGATGTTCCGGGCGTTCGTCGACGAGACTCCGGCTCGCCAGGAGCCGGGCAACGTTTCCACCTACGGCCGCAGCGGCGGCGGCAACCGTACCGGTGTGATCGCGCTGGTCGCGGTCGTCGCACTGGTCGTGCTGGGCGCCGTCGTCTGGCTGGCGGTCAAGTGACCCGCGCGCGGGTGACCCTCGTCCGGGTCACCCGCGCGACGGGAGGCAGCGGAAGCGGCCTCAGCAGGGCTTGCGCCAGGCGTTGAGGTCGAGCTTCTTCTGCATCGAACTGAAGCCCAGGGACTTGGCCTTGGCGCAGAACTGGTCCGTGTCGAGCTTGTACTCGACGTGGAAGACCGCCTTGCCCGCCTTGACGAAGGGCGCGACGCGGTCGCACTCGTCGAACTGCGAGCACTCCTCGTTGACCGCGAAGTCGAAGTCCGGCAGCAGCGCGGGGATCTGGTCCAGGTCGTTCTTCAGGCCGATGGCCAGGCCGCGTTCGTGCGCGAGCTGGGCCAGCATGCGGTTGTACCTGAGCTGGTCGTCGGGGCTCAGCGGGAAGCCGCTGTTCTGGTTGTAGGCCTCGATGGTGTCCGGCTCGATGGCGTCGAAGCCCTTGCTCCTGCACATGTCGAAGCGGGCGGCCATCAGCGGCTTCAGCTGGTCGAGCTTGCGGATGTCGAACCACTTCTCGCCCTTCCAGCCGGTGTCCGAGCCCTGCAGAGCCTTGGCGAAGGCTGTGGAGTCGGGGCGGAAGTTCTCCCAGGAGCCGGCGTTGATGTAGCAGATCACCTTGCGGCCCTTGGCGTGCAGCGCGGCCACCACCGAGGCGTCGTTCTCGAAGCCGTCGATGTCGTAGACCGGCACGTCCACCGACTGGTCCACCGGGCCGCCGCCGAGCTGCCACTGCCAGGCCAGGCCCGGGGTGGGCTGCCAGCGGGCGCCGGACGGCTGCGGGGCGGCGGTGCCGGGCGTGCCCGGGGGCGTGGTGCCGTTCGGCGTGCCGGGGCCCGTGCTCGTGGCGGGGGCGCTGGGCGAGCCGGGGGTGGCGGGGGTGCTGCCGTCGGGGGTGCCCGGAGTCGTGGTGCCGGGCGTGCCCGGGGCGGTGGCCGCGGGCGGGGTGCTCGGGGAGCCGTCCGCTGAGTTGTCGTCGTCCTCCGATCCGGAGCTGCTGCACGAGGTGGCCAGCAGGGCGGTGGCGGTGGCGAGGGCCAGGGCGGTCGGCAGCAGCCGGGTGCGGCGGTTCACGGTAGTCGAACTCCGGATCGGGTCAGGTGAGTTCAGCGGCGGTCAGGCCGTGCGGCAGGGTGCGCCAGGGGTTCTCCCCGGCGCCGGGGACGGCGCAGCCCACGCCGGCCCGGCGGGCGGCGATCAGTGCGGTGGCGTCCCGGGCGTACTCGGCGGGGACGTCGTAGACCAGGTGGCAGAAGCGGGAGGCCGCGTGCCGCCCCGTCCACAGCGGTTGCGTCATCGCTCGGTAGGTGTCCCAGTCGCCCTCGAAGGTGACCAGCAGGTCGGCCAGGCCGACCTCGGCGTAGCCCGGGTCCGGGTGCTCGCCGTGACCGAAGATCACGGTGCCGCAGCCGGCCGCGCGGGCTGCCGTGGCCAGCCGTCGGTAGTGCGCCAACGCCCCTGGCTGGGTGGAGACTTGGTCGAGGTAGACACCGGTGATGCCGTGCCGCTGACGGTACGTCAGGATGTCGGCGACCACGGCCGCGTGCGGCCTGCGGCCGTAGTCGGTGTCGGTGTAGCCGACCAACGGCAGCCCCGCCGCACGGAGTTCGTCGGCGGCCTCGGCGAAGACGCCGTCCGGGACCTCGCCCGGACCGTCGGCGAGGTTGAGCACCACGGCGGCGATCCGGTCGGGGTCGGCGGCGGCGACCGCCCGCCAGGCCGCCGGGTCCACCGCGGGGTGGACGTACAGCGGCACCAGCAGGCGGCCGTCGGGGTGCCCGGCGGTCATGCGACCACCGGGGTCGACGTGGGCTCGGCGGTGCTGAGCCACAGGTCGCGCAGGGTGTCGGCGAGGTCCGTCCGCGGGCGCCAGCCGAGCTCCCGGGCGGCGGCCGAGACGTCGGCCTGCTGCCAGGAGACCGCGGCCGACCGTTCGGAGCCCGCCCCGCTCTCGTCGATCCGACCAGCGAAGCCGGCCGCGGCGACCAGGCCGTCGGCGATCGCCCGGACCTGCCTGGCCTGCCCGGAGGCGAGGTTGAGCACCCGGGGGAGCGGCCGCTCGGCGGCGACCGCCAGGCCGACCGCCTCGGCGATGTCGCGGGCGTCGACGAAGTCGCGGTAGGCGGAGAGGTCCCCGACCGTGACGACGCCGTCCGTGCCCTCGGGCGCCACCCGGCGCAGCTCGGCGGCCAGCCGGCCGGGCAGCGAGCCCGCCGGGGCGCCGGGGCCGACCGGGTTGAACACCCGCAGCACCACCGCGTCCAGCGGCGAGCCGGCCACCGCGAGGGAGCCGGCCAGCTTGGTCGCGCCGTACACGCCGACCGGGCGGGCGTCGGCGTCCTCGGACAGCGAGCCGCCCGCTTCGCAGACGCCGTACTCGCCGGCCGAACCGATGTGCACCAGGCGGGCCTTGGGGGTGCCGAGCTGCAGCGCCTCGCAGAGCACCGCCGGGCCGCGGGCGTTCACCTCGGCGAGCTTGACCGCGCTGCCGGCCACCGCGCCGGCGAAGTTGACCACCACGTCGGGCGCCAGCGCGGCCAGTTCCTCGCCGAGCGGGCCGGCCTGGGCGGTGGCCAGGTCCAGCCGCAGGTCTTGGGAGGGCCGCCGGCCCGCGGTCAGCACGGTGGCACCGGGCAGCGACCGCAGGACGGCGGTGGCGTGACGGCCCAGGAAGCCGTCGCCGCCGAGGAGCAGGATTCTCACGCGGCCCGTCCGTCGCTCTCGGCGCCCGCGGCGGCGGGCTCGTCGGTCGTGTCGTCCGCGGCGGCGCGGGCGGCCGCGAGCGGCAGCTCCGCGACGTCCGGGGTGAGGCCGGCCGACTCGAAGGGCATCAGGATCGGGCGGATGGTCGAGAACTCGGTGTTGGCCCGGTCGTAGTCGTCGGGGCGGCCGATGTCGAGCCAGTAGCCGTCGAACTCGTACGCGGACGGCGGGGTCTTGGCCGCCAGCAGGTCCAGCACCAGCTCGTCGAAGCCCAGCGGCAGGCCGGGGGTGTACTTGGCGAGCGCCGAGCGCGAGACGCCGTACACGCCCATCGAGACGCGGTAGTCGATGCTGGGCTTCTCCTGGAAGCCGGTGATGCTGCCGGACTCGCTGGTCAGCACGCCGAAGTCGATCTTGACCTGGCGGGCGTAGGTGGCGATGGTCAGCGGTGCGCCGGATGCCTCGTGGTGCTTGAGCACCCCGGCGAAGTCCAGGTCGGTGAGAATGTCGCCGTTCATCACCAGGAAGTGCTCGGGCAGGCGGTCCTGCATCGTGAGCAGGGGGCCCATGGTGCCGAGCGGGCTGTCCTCGACGGCGTAGCCCACCCGCAGGCCCCACTGGGAGCCGTTGCCGACGTAGGCGCGGATGATGTGCCCGAGGTGGCCGATGGCCAGGGTGACGGACTGGAAGCCCGCGGCGGCGAGCTGGCGCATCACGATCTCCAGGATCGCGTGCTGGTCGCCGATCGGAACGAGCGGCTTGGGAAGCGCGGTGGTGTAGGGGCGGAGACGGACGCCCTTGCCGCCGGCCAGGATCACTGCATGCATGGTTTTTCCCCCACGGAAAGGATGTGCAGGCCACGAACCTTGGTTACCAGGACGAGCATGGTGCTGAGGCGGGTCAGACGTTGTAGATGTCGGTCTTGTAGCGGGCCAGGTTGGCCGGGTCGCGGAAGAACTCGATGGTCTCCTCCAGGCCCTGCTCCAGGCTGAACCGCGGGGCCCAGCCGGTGGCCTCGCGCAGCCGGGTCGCGTCCGCGACCAGGCGCATGACCTCGGAGTTGGTCGGACGGATGCGCTGCTCGTCCTCCTTCACCACCAGGTCGACGCCCATCAGCTTGCCGACCAGGGTGACCAGGTCGCCGACCGAGATCTCGCCGCCGGTGCCGGCGTTGAAGGTCCGGCCGACCACCGACTCGGCGGGCGCGGTGCCCACCGTGCGGAAGGCGTTGGCGGTGTCCTTGACGAACATGAAGTCGCGGGTCGGGCGCAGGTCGCCGAGGGTGATCTCGGTCTGGCCGGCCGCGACCTGGGCGATCACGGTCGGGATGACGGCGCGCATCGACTGGCGCGGGCCGAAGGTGTTGAACGGGCGCAGGGTGACGACCGGGGTCTCGAAGCTGGCGTGGTAGCTGTCGGCCAGCCGGTCCCCGCCGGCCTTGGAGGCGGCGTACGGGGACTGGGTGTTGATCGGGTGGTCCTCGGTGATCGGCACGGTCTGCGCGGTGCCGTAGGTTTCGCTGGTGGAGGTGTGCACCAGGCGGGGGATCTCCAAGTGACGCACCGCCTCCAGCACGTTCAGGGTGCCGGTGACGTTGGTGTCCACGTACGAGTGGGGCGCGCGGTAGGAGTACGGGATCGCGATCAGGGCGGCCAGGTGGTACACCGCCTCGGTGCCCTTGACCAGGCCGTTGACCGAGCCCGGGTCCCGGACGTCGCCGAGGACGATCTCGACCGAGTCCAGCACCTCCTGGGACAGGGTCTCCAGCCACCCGAAGGAGGAGAAGGAGTTGTACTGGACCATCGCGCGGACGTGGTGCCCGTCGGCGACCAGGGTTTCGACGAGGTGGGAGCCGATGAAGCCTTCGGCTCCGGTAACCGCGACGCTGCTCATGCGGGTTCGCTTTCTTTCTCGATCGGCCGGGTCGGCCGGATGCTCTGTGGTGGTCGGCCGGCGGCCTGGTGGGTGTGTCCGGTGGAGCCGGTTCGGCCCCGGCTCAGCGGTGCTGGGTGGTGCGGCCGAGCGCGGGCCCGGCGATGGCGGTGAGGAGGACGGCCGCCGCCCCGCAGCCGATCAGCTGCAGGACGATCGGATCCGCACCGGTCAGCAGCCCGGCGCTCTCGGCACCCGCGGCGGCCAGACAGATGAGGGCGGTGCTCCAGCTGAACCCGAAGGCGTTCAGCAGCAGCGCCAGCCAGAGCGAGCCGCCCAGGAGCAGCATCGCGCCGAGCTGCGGCACACCGAGCGCGGGGGCGCCGGGCCACAGCACTGTCGCGGCGGCGTCCAGCGCGGCCACGGTCGTGAGGTAGATGAACAGGCAGCCGAGCAGGACCCCGCCGGTGCGGCGGGTGAACTGGCCGCTGGTGTGGCTGGTGCGCAGCGCGGCGACCGCCATCGCCCGGTAGCGGAAGAGCAGCCACTCGGCGAGGCCGAGACTGAGCGTCAGCGCGATCATGGCCGGGCCGGTCGGGGTGGTCTTCACCTCGCGCACGTGGTGGTGATGCGGCAGGGCCGCGGCCGCGCCGTGCACGGTGTGCGAGGCGGCCTGCACCGCCTGGTGGATGGTCTCGCCCAGGCCGGCTATCAGCGTGAGCGCGCCGCAGGCCAGGCCGAACAGCAGGTGCGGCACCTCCTGGCGCAACGGCAGCCTGAGCTCCACGGACTCGCGTTCGCCCCCGCGGACGCAGACCACCAGCTCCCGGACGGCCAGCCCGACCGCCAGCAGCAGCGAGGCGAGCAGCACGACCGTACGGACCGTCTCCGGGACGTCCACCGCCAGCACCACGCCCGCGCCGACCGAGGCCGGTGCCAGCGCCACCAGCAGGAACTTCTCCCGCCCGAGCACCAGCAGCACGGTGGCCGCGCCCAGGTAGCAGGACTGCCCGGCGGCGAAGCACAGCGCCCCGAGCGGTCCGCCCACCACGTACGCGGCGGCGGCCGCGATCAGCGCGCCGAGCGGTGCGCCGACGGCCAGGCAGACCGCGGCCTCCCGGCGGCGCAGCCGGCCCAGCCAACGGTACGAGCGGTGCGCCAGCGCCTGGTTGAAGCCCCAGCTGACCAGCGTGGCGATCGACAGCGCGAGCATGCCCGAGGGCAGGCCGAAGCGCATCCGGGTGGTCGCGAACAGGTTGGCGCCGAGCAGGTAGCCGAGCCCGGGCAGGGCGAACACCAGGCCGCGCACGACGCAGCGCCAGGGGTCGGCCCGCCAGGGGTTGGCGAACTCGGAGCTCTGGCCGGGGTAGCGGCGCTCGACCTTCTCGAACAGCTCCTCGGCGACGGTGAACGCGTCGGGGCGGCCGTACAGCAGGGCGGCCTGCTCGTCCGAGAGGCCGTCGGACTCCAGGAAGGCCGCGATCTCGTACGGGTGGACGGCGTCGGCACAGACGTCGTGCAGGCGCTCGGCGAGTTCGTCCAGCGGGTCGGCGGAGAGGTCGAGCTGCTCCTCGGGGCCGGGCTCGGGCTCCGGCGGGGCGGTCCGGCGGAGCTTGAGCGGCAGCGTGCGCAGCTGCATCGTCCGCTCGGCGCCGCCCTCGTCGGGAACCAACCGCAGGGGACCGCTCATGCCCCCACCTCGCTGCGCTCGGCGGCCGCTTCGCGGGACGCGCACCTGTCGATGGTTCTCTCGCTTCGCTCGTTCACGCCCCCCACCTCGCTGCGCTCGGCGGCCGCTTCGCGGGACGCGCACCTGTCGATGGTTCTCTCGCTTCGCTCGTTCACGCCCCCACCTCGCTCGGCTCGGGCCGGGCGGCCAGTGGCTGGTTCCAGTCGGGGCTGGGGACCTGGTCGGTGACGGCCACCATGCCGCCGGGCATCCAGCGGGCGGTGCCCAGGAGCTCGGTGTAGATGCCGCGGAAGCCGTCGATGTTCTGGCGGAGCGTGAACTGCTCGATGACCCGCAGCCGGGCCTGTTCGCCGAGCCGGGCGCGCCGTTCGGCGTCGCGCAGCAGCTCGATCGCGGCGGCCGCCATCGGCTCGGGCTCGCGCGGCGGGACGACCAGGCCGGTGTCGCCGACGGCCTCGCGGACGCCGCCGACGTCGGTCGAGACGGTCGCGCGGCCGCAGGACATCGCCTCGATCAGGGTGAACGGGAAGCCCTCGCTGATGCTGGAGAGCATGACCACGTTGCCCGCCGCGTACGCGTCGGTGATGTCGGCGACGCGGCCCTCGAAGGCCACCGAGTCGGCTATGCCGAGCTCGGCGGCCAGGGCTATGCAGCCGTCCCGGTAGGCCTCGCCGCCCTTGGGGGTGCCCCCGAAGAGCCGCAGCCGCGCCTCGGGGATCTCGCCTCGCACGATGGCGAAGGCCCGGATCAGCGTCTCCAGGTCCTTGATCGGGTCGACCCGGCCGGCCCAGCTGAGGGTCGGCGTCTCGGGCTCGGGGCCGGCCGGCGGGAAGGCCGCCGGGTCCACCCCGTTGTAGACGGTGCGGATGTGCGTGGACGGCGTGCCGCCGCGCTCCTCCCAGCGCCGGTTGTACCGGTTGCCGGGGGTGACCAGAGCGGCCTGCCGGTAGCTCTCCTCGGCGAGCATCCGGTAGAAGCCGAGCAGCAGTGCCTTGACCGGCCAGCGGTACGGGCCGGTGCGGTAGCCGAGGTAGCGCTCGCGCAGGTAGATGCCGTGCTCGGTCAGCAGGAACGGTACGCCGTACTGCTGGGCGGCGATCAGGCCGGGCAGGGTGGCGAGGCCGCCGCTGGCCGCGTGGGCGACTCCGTCCTTCGGCGGTTCGACCGAGAGCGGCCGCAGGGCGTGCTCCAGCAGGTCGGTCGCGTTCAGGGCGTCGTGCAGGGTGGGCCGGGAGGCGGCGGTGGGCAGGTAGTCGCGGGTCCACACGTGCTGGAGGGTCCGCAGCGCGCGCTCGCTGCGCAGCGCCGGGCTCAGCAGTCCGCGCCGGGCGAGGTCGGCGAAGCCGTACAGCTCGGTCCCGAAGTGCGTGGTGTAGACCGGGTCGAGGATGGAGTGCAGGAAGCGCTCGTACGCGTTGAGGAAGCGCCGCATCTCCTTGCCGCGGGGCGGCCTGGCCTCGGAGGCCGGGCCCCACAGCGGAGCGGTCGTGACGGACCGTACGTTCGCGGGCAGTTCCCAGGCCAGTGCTTCGTGGCCGGTTCCGGTGACGGCGATGACGTCGAAGTCGACATCGGGCATGCCTTGAACGAGCTGGTCGCACCAGACACTCACGCCGCCGTGCTGGTGCGGATACGTCCCCTCGGTGAGCAGGGTGACGCGCATCTCCTGTCCCCCCTCCTGTTCTTGCGTCGGTTGTCCGGACTGGGTGGCCGGAAACGGGAGCCGTGGCGGGGCCGGGCCGGTAGCCCGGTCCGACCCCGCCGGCGGGTGGTGCGGGTTACCGGTTGCCGGAGCGTCCGGTGGTGCTGCCCGGCGTGGCCGTCCCCCCAGAGGCCTTGCCGTTCTTCGCCGTGGCCTTGCCGCCCTGGGCGATGGTGTCAGCGGCGACGCCCTTGCCGGGCACCGGGGTTCCACTGCCAGGGACCAGGCTCGGGGCGGGCTTGCGGGTGGTGTCGCTCGGGCCCGCCGGGACCGGGGTGGCGACGCCCTGCGGCACGACCTTCTTGTCCGCCGGCGCCGGGGCCGGGACGGACTTGGCCGCGGTGCTCGGTGCGACGGCGGCCGGGGCGGCCGGCGCGGACGGCAGGGTCAGGGTGACGCTGCTCTGCAGGGAGCCCGGGGACACCCAGCCGGAGAGCGTACCGGCGTAGGACGAACCGAAGGCGGTCGATCCGATGACCAGCTTCTGAGAAGTTCCGGTCGGCATGGTGGCCTGGACCTGAACACCGGACGGCGCGTTGACCGTGACGGTGTTGCCGACCCGGTAGGCGGTGACCTGGCCGGCGGCGAGGGCCGCGTTCCAGGCCGCGCGCTTCTGGAACTCCTGGCCGATCTCCCGCTCGCCGAGGTTCACGATCGGGGCGTTGTCGGCGTGCAGCGACCGGTAGGTGCCGAGGATCTTCTCCAGCACCGGGTAGAGGATCTTGTCCTCGGACAGGTTCGACTGGTGGATGAAGTGCGGCCGCGGGTCGTTGCTCAGCACGTGGCCGAGGTCGATCCGGGCCTCCAGCGGCACGATGTACGACTGGTACCCGGTGTTGACGTCCAGCGGCGCGGGCAGGCAGGTCGAGTTGGCGTTGTTCTCGCAGACGCCGCTGCCGCCGTTGGCCTTGCTGGTGTAGATCCAGTTGTACTCGTCGGTCTCCTCCTTCGCCGTGCCGGCGTTGTAGAAGACGTTCATCGGGTACCGCGGGACGGTCAGCGTGGAGGAGCCGACGGCGCGCTGGGCGGGCTCGCGGGAGGCGTCGCTGCCGGTGAACTTGATGCCGTTGGCGGCCAGCGCCGGGGCCAGGTACGGGTTGTCGCTGGTCTCCTGCGGGGCGGTCAGCAGGCCGGAGTGCTCCCCGGTGACCAGGACCTGCGGGTCGACCTTCAGGCCGTGCGCGGTGGCCCAGTCGAAGTTGTTCTTGATCTGGCTGGAGATGGTGTTCTGGTCGGTCCAGACCGTGTTGCCCGAGGCGTCCTTGGTGCACTTCCAGGGCACCACCGTGACGTCCTGGACGCAGCCCAGGTACGGGTGGGTATAGGTGTGGTTGACCCAGCGGTAGCTGGTCTGGTCGGCGATCATCTGGTTCGCCGTGGGGTCCACGGTCGCCGTGTGGTCGGCCTTCCAGTCCTCGCTGCCGCCACCGTTGAACACCATGTCCAGGGTGAAGTTGTTGGCGGTCTGCCACTGCTTGAGGTACTGCGCGTCGGCCTGGGTCATCCGGATCGGGTTGGCCGTGTCCGGGGTGCCGGGCGGGCAGGTGACGTCACCGGGGGTGCACTTCAGCACGGTGTCCCAGCGGTCGTCGGCCAGGAAGACGTCGTCCACGTGCGCCGCGAAGTAGTTGCGGTCGTAGCCGAGATGGACGCCCTGGGTGATCCAGTCGACCATGCCGCGGGCCAGCAGCCGGTACTGCTGCTGGTACTGGTTGTAGACGAAGGTGACGACCAGCTCCTTGCGGCCGTCGTGGGTGTACTCACCGACCAGCGACCCGCGGCTGGTCGTGCTGGGTATCGGCGCGTCCACCAGCGGCACGAAGGAGGCGCCGGCCGGCAGGTTGGCGAGCGGCGTGGCCAGGTAGCCGTAGCTCTCGCTGACGTTCGGGTCGTTGTCCTCGAACGGGACGCTGCCCTTGAGGTACCCGAACGAACCCGAAGTTCCGGCGGCGGTGGTGGCCCCCTGGAATCCGTCCAGAGTGCCGACGAAACCGGGATTCTGCGCGTAGTTCAGCCCCACCGCGGGACTGGCCCACGTGTACGCGTCGATCTGGCGGACGTTGAAAGCCGCTTCGTAGCTCGCGATGGCCGTCATCTCGGCGGCGCTGTTGGGGAAGGGGTTTTCGTTGGGTAGCACGATGCCCTGGAACTTCCCCCGGGGCTGGCCGTTCACCGTGTCGCTCAGGAAAGCCGAGTTGATGACGGGACGGTTGGGGTCATTGAGGCTGATGACCTTGTACGGCGTGCCCTGGCTCTTCAGTTCGGCGGTGATGGCCGCGACCGAGGGGCCTCCGTCGTCGATGACCAGGATGGTGAGGTCGATCCTGGGCGGCGTGGTGTCGCCGTAGGCCAGGGTGGTCTGCAGGCCGCCGGCCAGCAGAACTGCCGCCGCACATGCGGCGACTCTTCGGGTCGCTCGACCCATGGTGATCCTCCCCTTGGTGCAGGCGCCGCGCTGCTCGGCGCTCACCTGCCCGTGTATCTGTTCGCGGGCAGCAGGCTGCCCGGCGCCCATCCTGGTCGAGGGTCGGCAGTGCGGGGGACCAAAAGGGCGAGAGTGCAGCGAACCTGTTACCAACGTTCATGGCGATGCCATGAAGGCGCTGATTGTGACCGGAACTGGACCGGCGATGCAAATAATGAATTGAAAATGAAAAACCGGAAGCTGAGTGCTACGCGCGGTTACCGACGGTGTGGCTCTGTAGGGCGGGCGGGACACCTACACTGGCGTCGTTGCGCATGACACTCTCGCACATCTCGCCGGTCCATTGGGCAGGTTCATGCAATATCGGGCACCGCTGTGCCATGTGACAGTCCGAATATGCAATGGAGGCCCCGCATGGTCGATCAGCAGGCCGAGTCCGACAGAATCGGTGGTGCACGGAAAGCCGTCCCGGAGCCGGGCGGAACGGCGCTGGTAGGGCGCAGTCTTGGTCTGCGCGGCGCGGTGAACGCCCGCGACCTGGGCGGCTACCGGGCGGTCGACGGGCGCGCGCTGAGGCACGGGGTGGCCCTGCGCAGCGATGGCCTGAACCATGTCACGGCCGAGGACCTGGGCCCGCTGGGCGCCCTCGGCCTGCGCCGGGTGGTGGACCTGCGCAGCATGGACGAGGTCCGCGAGATCGGCCTCGACCGCCTCCCCGGCGGCGTGGCCCTGCACCACATGCCGCTGCTGGCGACGGACTTCGACATCGCCCTGATGGTCAGGGACGCCCTGGCGGACCCGAGTCCGCAGCGCCAGCGCGCGCTGCTCGGCGACGGCCGGGCGGCCGCCATGATGACCGGCCTCTACCGCTGGTTCGTCACCGATCCGGTGGCGCGCGGACGTTACGCGGCCCTGCTGCGCCTGCTGGCCGCCCCGGACGGGCCGCCGCTGCTCTTCCACTGCTCGGCCGGCAAGGACCGCACCGGTTGGGCGGCCGCGCTGCTGCTGACCGCCCTCGGGGTCGAGCGGGAGACCGTCCTCGCCGACTACCTGCTCACCAACGCCCGCTCCGCCCCGGTCGTGGCAAGGGTGTTGGACGACTTCCGCACCCGCGGCCTGATGAGCGAGCCCGAGCTGCTGCTGCCGGTCTTCCACGCCGACGGCGGCTACCTGGACGCGGCCTTCGCGGAAGTCGAGGCCGGCTGGGGCGACTTCGGCGCCTTCTGGCGGGACGGGCTCGGGCTGGACGAGGACGTGCTGGCCGGGCTTCGCGCCAACCTGCTGGACTGAAGCGGGAGTTGGCGCAAGCCCGGCCGAAGGTGGTGGCTCAGCCCTCGCTGATCAGCCCCTCGCGGAGCTGGGTGAGCGTGCGGGTGAGCAGCCGGGAGACGTGCATCTGGGAGATGCCGATCTCCTCGCCGATCTGGGACTGGGTGAGGTTGCCGAAGAAGCGCAGCATGATGATCCGGCGCTCGCGCGGTGGCAGCTTGGCCAGCAGCGGCTTCAGCGACTCCCGGTACTCGACGCCCTCCAGCGCGAGGTCCTCGTAGCCGAGCCGGTCGGCCAGCGGCCCGTCGCTGTCCTCCTCGCCGGAACCGGAGTCCAGCGAGCTGGCGGTGTAGGCGTTGCCCACCGCGAGGCCCTCGACCACGTCCTCCTCGCTGACCCCCAGGCAGACGGCCAGCTCGGGGACGGTGGGGGAGCGGTCCAGCCGCTGGGACAGCTCGTCGCCGGCCTTGGTGAGCGCCAGCCGCAGCTCCTGGAGCCGCCGCGGCACCCGGACCGACCAGCTGGTGTCCCGGAAGAAGCGCTTGATCTCGCCGACCACGGTGGGCATCGCGAAGGTGGGGAACTCCACCCCGCGCTCCGGGTCGAAGCGGTCGATCGCCTTGATCAGGCCGATGGTGCCGACCTGGACGATGTCCTCCATCGGCTCGTTGCGGCTGCGGAAGCGCGCCGAGGCGTACCGGACCAGCGGCAGGTTGAGCTCGATCAGGGTGTCGCGGACGTAGGTGTGCTCCGCGCTGCCGGGCTCCAGCACGGCGAGCCGCAGGAACAGCGAGCGGGAGAGCGTCCGGGTGTCCAGCCCGGCGGCAGGTGGAGTCCCGGGCGCCGCCCCGGTGCCGGGCGGTTCGACCGGTTCGACCGGTTCGACCGGCTCGACTCGCGGTCGCGGGACCAGGCCGTCGGCGACGGCCGTACCGGTGGCCTGACCAGCGTGGATCTCCGCAACGCCCAGCTCTCCGGACATGCGCCCACCCCCTCGTGACTGACGGTTGAACGGGGGCCGTCGCGCGGAGGTTCCCGGCGGGGCCCTCCCCCTCCATACCGGAACACGGTCCACGGCAAACCCGAACGTCGCAAGATGTCACGTGGGGGTAACGCGCTGCAATCTCACTCTTCCCAGGAGTTGCCGGTCCGAAGCCTGCTGAGGATCCGTGAGAGCAGCCGCGAGACGTGCATCTGGGACATCCCCAGCTCGGTGCTGATCTGGGACTGGGTGAGGTTGGCGAAGAACCGCAGCATCACGATCCGCCGTTCCCGTTCGGGGAGTTGGACCAGCAGGTGGCGGACCATGTCGCGGTGCTCGACCTCGGCCAGCGCGGAGTCCTCGTAGCCGAGCCGGTCGAGCAGGGCGAGTCCGCCCTCGTGCTCCTGCGCGGCCTCCAGGGACGCCGCGTTGTAGGCCCGCCCGGCGTCCAGGCAGGCCCGGACGTCCTCCTCGGGGATCCGCAGGCTGGCGGCGATCTCCGGCACCTTGGGCGCCCGTCCGTGCAGCACCGTCAGCTCCTCCATCGCGCCGCTCACCTGGACCCAGAGCTCCTGGAGCCGTCGGGGGACGTGCATGGTGCGGACGTTGTCGCGGAAGTAGCGCTTGATCTCTCCCAGGATGGTCGGCAGCGCGTAGGTGGGGAACTGGACGCCGCGGGTGGGGTCGAAGCGGTCGATCGCGTTGATCAGGCCGATGGTGCCGACCTGGACGACGTCCTCCATCGGCTCGCTGCGGCTGCGGAAGCGGGTGGCCGCGTAGCGGACCAGCGGGATGTTCACCTCGATCAGGGCGGCCCGGACCCGTTCGCGCTCGGGGGCGTCCGGGGGCAGCTCGGCGAGCCGCTCGAACAGCACCCGGGTCAGCGTCCGGACGTCCACGACGGGCCTGCCGCCGGGGCCGCGCAGCCCGTCCGGGCGGAGCTCGCCGGCCGGGCTGATGATCGCCGCAAGCACTTCGTCCACGGACACGTCACCCCTCCCAAAGTCGTCAACGGCGGGCCCTGCGGATCGGGGGTCGCGGCTGGTCGATCACCTCGCCATGTCCGGCAAAACCGGTCATAGCATCACAAGGTGGGCGCAGGTCGGGCAAGCACCCGGTGGAGGTGTGTTGGTGGGCCGTTCAACCTTCGCCCGGTGCTCCGGCGAGGCGCCGCAAGGGTCGTTCCGGGGCAGAACGAGGCGCCCCGTCCGGAGGTCGGAGGGGGCGCCGCGGTCCGTCCGGGCGAAGGAGCCGGGACGGGAGGGGGATCAGACCTCGATGTCGGCGATCACCCAGGTCGCGAACTCGCGCCACTGGCCGGCGGCGGCCTGGTGGGCCGGGTGGGTCAGGTAGGCCTGGAGCGCGTCGCGGTCCTCGACCAGGCTGTTGATCGCATAGTCGTACGCGATGTCGCGCTCGGTGGTGTTCCAGCCGCACTCCCACTCGCGCAGTTCGGGGATCACCGCGCCGAGCTCGGCGAACGCCTTGGCGCCGGCGAGGGCGCGCTCGTCGTCCTTGCCGACGCCATCGTTGAGCTTGAACAGGACCAGGTGCCGGATCACGATTGCCGCTCCTCGCGGACGGGGGTAGAGGGTCCTGCCCACCGTAGCCGGTGCGCCGGGCCGGCCGAACGGCCGTCCACCACCCGGGCGGGGCCCGCGGGCCGGGGCGGGACTGTTCGAGCCGGCCGCCGGACCGGCCTGAGCCGGACTACTTGATCAGCCCGGTCATGAAGGTGCCGACTGCCCTGGCCGCGTTCGAGATGCCCTCGAACCCCAGTTGGACGAGCTGGGCGGACCGGGCCGGTGAGGTGATGATCGAGTAGAGCACGAAGATGAGCAGGAGGACTGCGCCGATCTTCTTCGCCTGCGCCATCGGGTGACCTTCCTCCCAGCGGTGGGCCGCCGTCGTCCGGACCCCGAGCGGCCTGCAGGGGGCAGCTTATCCACCCGGACGGGCTATCAAGTGTGCGACGCGTTCGGCCGCCGGGACGAAGGTCCCCGCGAGTGGGGCCTTTCTCCGGGTGCCCGGCCGCGGGCCGGGCGGCAGGATGGATGACGTACCGAGGGATCTGGCAGGAATCCCCGGTGCGTGGATCCGGAGCTCCCCGCTGTGGGACCGGCCACCGCGGCTTCCCCCCGACGCGGTGCCGGTTGTGGGACCTCCGCCGGGGGAGCGGTCAGTCCCCCCGAGCCGCTCCCCCCTCCAGGCTCCGTACGGACCGGGCGTCGGTGGTCATCGGCCCGGGGTACGGAGCCGTTCCGCGTTCGAGGGTGCGCGGGAAAACGCCGAGGGCCCGTCCGGATCGGACGGGCCCTCGGGCTTGCTGGCGGTAGCGGTGGGATTCGAACCCACGGTGGAGTTGCCCCCACACACGCTTTCGAGGCGTGCTCCTTTGGCCGCTCGGACACGCTACCGAGGGGAACTCTACCGGACGGGTGGCGCGGGAACGAAATCCGTATCGGGGTGACCGTCCGTGAGGAGATCAGCGGTGGGTGTCGAAGAAGGCCCGCAGCTGTTCGCCGCACTCCTCGGCGAGGACGCCCCAGATCACCTCGGGACGGTGGTTGAGCCGGCGGTCGCGCATCACGTCGAAGAGCGAGCCGGCCGCGCCGGCCTTCTCGTCGAGGGCGCCGTAGACCACCCGGTCGATCCGGGAGAGCACGATGGCGCCGGCGCACATCGTGCAGGGCTCCAGCGTGACGACCAGCGTGCAGCCGGAGAGCCGCCACTCGCCCTCCCGTCGCCCACCGCCACCCTTGGCCGACGCGCTGCGCGCGGCACCTCTCAAATTCTCGGCGGCCTGCCGGATCGCGACCACCTCGGCGTGCGCGGTCGGGTCGCCGACCGCCTCGCGCTCGTTGTGGCCGCGTCCGATCACCTCGCCGTCGGGGCCCAGGACCAGCGCTCCGACCGGGACGTCCCCGGTGGCCGGCGCCAGGGCGGCCTCGGCCATGGCGAGGCGCATCGGCGCCGACCAGCGGTCGCGGACCGGGTCGGGGCGGACGGGGGCGGGCAGCGGCGGGACGTACAGGACGGGCTGCGTGGTGGATGCGGACTGCATGGCATCCAGTGTCGGGCATCCGCCCGCTACCGGACGGCCTCCAGGACCTCGCCGCAGCCCAGGGCCTCGGCGATCTCCTCCAGGGCGTCGCCCGGCACCGCGCCCTCGCCGCTGAGGGCGAGCAGGGCGTCGGAGGCCAGGCCGAACTCGGTGAGCAGGTGGGAGTCGCCGAGCGGGCCGACCGGGACGCCGCCGTGGCCGTCGGCGTCCTCCTCGTCCTGCTCCTCGGCCTCCTCGCTGTCCTCCAGCAGGTGGTCGAGGTCGCCGAACTCGCTCTCGCCGGCCTGGTCGACCAGCTCGTCGGTGAGGACGGAGCCGTAGGAGCTGCGGGCGGCCGCGGCACCGTCCGACACGAAGATGCGCGGGTCGTCCTCACCGTCCACGCGGACGATGGCGAACCAGGCGTCCTCCTGTTCGATGAAGATCAGGACGCTGTCGTCGTCCTGGGTGGAGTCGCGGGCCAGGTCGGCCAGATCGGCCAGGGTTTCGACGTCGTCGAGCTCCGTCTCGCTCACATCCCACCCGTCCTCGGTGCGAGCAAGCACTGCAGCGAAGTACGCCACCAGGGACACTCCCAAGATCATCGGTCTCGGCTGTCGGCGCGCTCGGGCAATGCGGAAAACTGGCCGCCCCCGCGCCAGAGGCGGTCCGCTGTTCGGACCGTCCCATCGGAATCGTGACAGAAAGGCCGCGCTCGCGGGGGGTGTTCGGCAGCGCGTCTTTGCAGGTCGTGTCGGAAGGACCGGGAGGTCGGGGGCGTGCCCGTGTCCGGGCCGTCCGAAGCCGGTCGAAATTTGCTCCGAACGCCCGTCGGGGCCGTTTTCGGGCCCCGACCGGATGCCGTTTCAGATCCGGAAGGTCCGCATCCGCATCGCCTCGCGCATCCGCCGCTCCTTGGTCCGCCGGGGCTGGACCCGCTCCCGCAGCTCGCGGGCCTCGGTGAGCTCGCGCAGGAAGACGGCCCGCCGCTTGCGGCGCTCCGCCTCGGTCTCCGGGTGGTCGGGCGGAGGGCCCGCTCCGCCGACGGGCTCGTCCGCCGAGCCGCCCCCGGCCTTCGGGTTGCTCGTCATAAGACGTGACATTCCCAGAACCGTCCGGTTGATACCACAGGAGGCGCTTCCGTCCGGACATTCATGGTGTGTCACGGCGTGTCACGGTGGCGTCACCCGGTCCGGGGCGCAGGTCGGGCACGGCGTGTCGTACACCCGTCCAGACCCGGGCTAACCTCGGTACATGCGTCTCCACGTCGTCGACCACCCCCTGGTCGCCCACAAGCTCTCCACCCTGCGCGACGAGCGCACCGACTCGCCGACCTTCCGTCGCCTGACCGACGAGCTGGTGACCCTCCTCGCCTACGAGGCCACCCGGGACGTCCGCACCGACGAGGTGGAGATCACCACGCCCGTGGCGGTCACGCTCGGTACCCGGCTCAGCTACCCGCGCCCGCTGGTGGTGCCGATCCTGCGGGCCGGGCTCGGCATGCTGGACGGGATGACCCGCCTGCTGCCGACCGCCGAGGTCGGCTTCCTCGGGATGGTGCGCAACGAGGAGACCCTGGAGGCCTCCACGTACGCCACCCGGATGCCGGACGACCTCTCCGGCCGCCAGGTCTACGTGCTCGACCCGATGCTGGCCACCGGCGGCACGCTGGTCGCCGCGATCAGGATGCTGATCGAGCGCGGTGCCACCGACGTCACCGCCGTGGTGCTGCTGGCCGCCCCCGAGGGCGTCGAGGTGATGCACCGGGAGCTGGCGGGCCTGCCGGTCACCGTGGTCACCGCCGCCCTGGACGAGCGGCTCAACGAGAACGGCTACATCGTCCCCGGCCTCGGCGACGCCGGTGACCGGCTGTACGGGACCGCGGGCTGAGCCTCGGCAGTCAACGACGAAGGACCCTCCGGCACGGTGCCGGAGGGTCCTTCGTCGTTGGTTCCGTCGTCGCTACCGGGTGTCAGCAGCTGCCGGGGGCGGTCGGGGTGGGGGAGGGCTTGGTGGCCAGGGCGAGGGCGGCGGCCGCCTGGGTCTCGTCCAGCAGGGCGTTGTAGCTGTCGCCGATCACGAAGTCCACGCTGGCGTCGGTGCGGGCGTCGGCGGTGACGGCGGCCCCGGCGATCTGCGAGCCGACCAGGGTGCCGGCCCCGGCGCCCGCCGGGCCGGCGATCACCTGGGCGGTGCCGGGCACCTTCTTGTCCAGTTCGGCCGGGGCGTTGCCGACCTTGCCGATGGTGAAGCCGCGCTTCTTCAGCTCCTCGGCGGTCCGCCCGGCCAGGCCGGCCTTGGTGGTGGCGTTGTAGACGTTCACGGTGATCGTGGCGGGCTGAGGGATGGCGTGCGGGTCGCCCTGGGCGGCGGCGGGTGCGCCGGAGGCGGCCGGGGCGCCCGGGGCGCCCGGGGTGGCGCCGCCGGTCGGGGCGGCCAGCGGCTTGCCGGACGGGGCCGCGCAGGCCTGGGCGGAGGCGTTCTTGTTCCGGCCCGTGAAGATGTCGTACAGCTGCACGCCGCCGAGGGCGACCAGGGCCAGGGCGAGCAGACCGGCGAGCGCGGCGATCACCTTGCGGCTCCGCTTCGGGGGCCGGCCCAGGCGCGGGTAGGAGTTGCCGGTGATGCGGTACTGCTTCCCCTTGAGGCCTTGGGGAGTCAACATGCTCATGGTTTGTCTCCCCCTCGTACCGGGGCGGGGTCGGGATGACGGGTCGGCCGGGTGCGGGATCCCCGGTGCAGGCGGATCCCCTGGTCGCGGCCGTAGTCAGCAGCGTAGTGCCGTACGGCTGCGAAGGTACTAAACGATCATCATCTGGAGTACCCCGGTACCCGAACGGGGGTACCGGGGTACGAGTGGACCGCCCTCCGCCCGGGGGAGAGGGGGCGGTCCGGAAACCTGGGGCGGGTCCGACGGGCCCTGGGGTGGCGGCCCGTCACTCCATTTCGAGGACGCGGGCGTGCAGCACCTGGCGCTGCTGCAGCGCGGCCCGGACGGCCCGGTGCAGGCCGTCCTCCAGGTAGAGGTCGCCGTGCCACTTCACCACGTGGGCGAAGAGGTCCCCGTAGAAGGTCGAGTCCTCGGCCAGCAGGGTTTCGAGGTCGAGTTGGCCCTTGGTGGTCACCAGCTGGTCGAGCCGCACCGGACGCGGGGCGACGTCAGCCCACTGTCGGGTGCTCGTCCGGCCGTGATCCGGGTACGGCCGCCCATTGCCGATGCGCTTGAAGATCACACGGAAAGCCTACCGTTTGGGCGGCGGATGGCGCAGCAGCCGCGGCGCCGCCACGCGTGCCGGTGTGAACTGCGGGTGGCCGAATGCGGCTGTTTGATGGGAAATGTCGCGAACATCGGCCGGTGCCGAGCGGGCTCCGGTTCCGATGTCGAAGTGTTCCGAAGCGTTCCGAAGCGTGCTGAAGAGTTCCGAAGCGCTCTGATCCGTCCGGGAGTGTGCACCGATGTCCTCCGCCCCCACCCCTGCGGCCGTCCGGGAGATCGCCGACGGGTACGCCTTCACCGGGCCCGCCCTCGACCTCGGCGCGGTGCTGCTCGACGGCACCGCGTACCCGGACGCCCCGGTGCGCATCCCGCTGGGCGTGCTGAACCGGCACGGCCTGGTCGCCGGGGCCACCGGCACCGGCAAGACCAAGACCCTCCAGCTGATCGCCGAACAGCTCTCCGGGCAGGGCGTGCCCGTGTTCCTGGCCGACATCAAGGGGGACGTCTCCGGCGTCGCCGCGCCCGGCGTGCCGAGCGAGCGCACCGGCGCCCGGGCCGCCGAGGTGGGGCAGCAGTGGGCGCCGCAGGGCTGCCCGGCCGAGTTCTACGCGCTCGGCGGGCAGGGCGCAGGCATCCCGATCCGGGCCACCGTCACCAGCTTCGGGCCGCTGCTGCTGGCCAAGGTGCTCGACCTGAACGAGACCCAGGAGTCCTCGCTCAGCCTGGTGTTCCACTACGCCGACAGCAAGGGCCTGGAGCTCTACGACCTCAAGGACCTCACCGCGGTGATCGCCTTCCTCGCCTCGCCCGAGGGCAAGGAGGAGCTGCGGACCATCGGCGGCCTCTCGGCGGCCACCGCCGGGGTCATCCTGCGGGCGCTCACCGTGCTGGAGAACGAGGGCGCCGGGGCGTTCTTCGGCGAGCCCGAGTTCGACACCGCCGAACTGCTGCGGACCACCCCGGACGGCCGGGGCGTGGTCTCGGTGCTGGAGCTGCCCGCCGTCCAGGACCGGCCGCGGCTGTTCTCCACCTTCCTGATGTGGCTGCTCGCCGACCTCTACCAGGAGCTGCCCGAGGTCGGCGACCCCGACAAGCCCAAGCTGGTGTTCTTCTTCGACGAGGCGCACCTGCTGTTCAAGGGCGCCTCCAAGGCCTTCCTGGAGGCGATCACCCAGACCGTGCGGCTGATCCGGTCCAAGGGTGTCGGCATCTTCTTCGTGACCCAGACCCCGCGGGACGTCCCGTCCGACGTGCTGGCGCAGTTGGGCAACCGGGTGCAGCACGCGCTGCGGGCCTTCACCCCGGACGACGCCAAGGCGCTCAAGGCCACCGTCTCCACCTTCCCGCGCTCCTCGTACGACCTCGGCGCGGTGCTGACCTCGCTCGGCACCGGGGAGGCGGTGGTGACCGTCCTGTCCGAGAAGGGTGCGCCGACGCCCGTCGCGGCGACCAGGCTGCGGGCGCCGCAGTCGCTGATGGGGCCGGTCGGGGACGGGGAGCTGCGGGCGGCCGTGGACGCCTCGCCGCTGACGGCGCGCTACCGGGACGCGATCGACCGCGAGTCGGCGTACGAGAAGCTCGCCGCGCGGGCGCCCCGGCCGGAGGCGGCGTCGGCGGAGCCCGAGCAGTCCGGACCCGAGACGCGTGAGGCTCCGCGCCAGAAGGAGGGCGTGGGCGGGCTGCTCGGATCGCTGCTGGGCAATCCGACGGTGAAGTCCTTCGCGCGCTCGGCCGGGCGGCAGCTCGGGCAGGAGATCTCGCGCAGCCTGTTCGGGACGTCCAAGCGGCGGCGGTGACCGGGCGCCGCCCCGGGGATCAGCCGGCGAGGGCGGTGCCGATCCGGTCCAGGGAGGACAGGCGCATCAGGCCGTAGTGGTAGAACTCGACCTCGGGGACGCCGAGTTCGCGCAGGGTGGCGATCTTGGCGGCGAGGTTCTGCGGGCCGTCGCAGTCGGCCGACATCGGGCGCAGGATCACCGCCAGGTCCTGCGGGCGGACGCCGTGGAGAGCGAAGGCTGCGATCTTCTCCCGGACGGCCTCCGGCGTCCTGGCGTAGCCGAGCGTCTCGATCCGGTCGGTGGCCTTGGCGAGGGCTGGCAGGTCGATGCCGGCGAGCCAGCCCTTGCCGGGGCCCTCGCCGTCCATGAAGGTCAGCCGCATGCCGTGGCGGCGGGCCTGCTCGGACAGCTCGGCGGCCAGCGAGGTGACGGTGGCGGCGGAGGCGTCCACGTACGCGGCGAAGGCGCCGTCGGCGAGGGCGCTCAGGTCGGCGGGCTCGGCAGCGGCGGACTCGTCGGCCAGCCGGCGGCGCAGCTCGGCGCGGACCGCCTCGGCCGCCTCCTCGGCCGGGACGCCGGCGCGGGTGGCGGCGGCGCGGCAGTGCGGGCAGAAGCAGACGCCGAGCAGGGCCTCGGTGATCGGGCCGAGCTCCTCGAAGTAGCGCTCGTGGTGGTGGCCGTGGCGCAGCCCGTGGAAGTGCAGCGACTCGGCGCGGATCGCGTCCACGCCGTACCGGGCCAGCTCGGCGACCAGGGTCAGCGCGTACTCGCGGACCTCCGCGTTCGCCGGGCAGAGCTCGGTGAGGTGGTGGTCGCCGAAGGCGTTGGCCGGGGCGCAGTCCGGGTGGACGAAGCCGAGCCGGTCGTTGTGGCAGAAGACCGTCCAGGCGTGCAGCTTCAGGCCGCGGCGGCGGGCCTCCTCGGTGGCCTCGGCGAAGGGGTCGCGGTCGCCGAGGGCGGTGGACGGCGTGGGCACCAGGCGGCGGCCCTGCCAGGCGGCCGGGTCGGGGCGGAAGTACGCCGCGCCCGGCTCCAGGTGGCGGATCACCCGGCGGGGGTTGTGCGGGAAGACGTCGCGGGCCTCGTGGTAGACCGCGGCGAGGGTGACGCCGCCGACTCCGGCGCGGTCGGTGAGGTTGCCGAAGAAGGTGTCGGCGCCCTCGTCGAGCAGGTCGGTGGCGAAGGCGAGGACGGACGACTCCACGGTGCGGCTCCGGGGCTGGGGGCAGGTGCGCTGTTCACGCTAGCCGCAGGGGTGGGAATGGTCTATACCTGACGGTCCGGGCGGGCGGCGTGCTCAGAGGCCGAGGTCGTCGAGCTCCTTGAGCAGGGCGGCGTTGGGGCTGTCCGGGGCGGTGGCGGCGGTGGTGGTGGGTCCGGGGGCCGCCGCGGCCGTGGCGGTCTTGGCGCGCGAAGTGCGCGGGGTCCGGTTGCGGAAGATCCAGGCGCCGGCCAGGCCGCCGACCAGACCGCCGAGGTGGGCGGCCCAGCTGATGCCCGGGGCGACGCCGGGCAGGGCGCTGGTGACCATGTAGGCGAAGGAGGCGCCGAGGACGACGCCGATCAGGGTGTCCACCAGGTTGCGGTCGAAGACCCCGCGCAGCACCACGTAGCCGAAGTAGCCGAACACCACGCCGCTGGCCCCGGCGCCGACCGTGTTCGGCGGGTCGAAGACCCAGGCGGTCAGCTCGCTGGTCAGCGCCACCAGCAGGGTGAGGCCGAGGAACTTCTTCACCCCGCGGTAGGCCGCCAGGAAGCCGAAGACGAACAGCGGGCCGGAGTTGGCCTCCAGGTGGGCCCAGTTCCAGTGCAGGAAGGGCGCGGTGACGATGTTCGGCAGCCGGCTCGGATCCTGGGCGACGACGCCGAAGCGCCGGCCGAGGTCGTAGTCGTCCATCCAGTTCACCAGTTGGATCAGCCAGACCACGGCCAGCACCCCGACCATGGTGAACAGCGCCCGGCGGGCGTCGGCGATCATCTGGGCGGGGTCGAGCGGGGTCGTCGCCCGGCTGCGGTCGTTCGAGGCCATGACCTCGACTGTAGGGGCCGCCGGATCGGGCGTGCACCCCATTACAGTGACCCGTGTCATTCCGACCGTGAGACGTGAGAGGTGGCCACCCCATGACCGTTCGCCCGCCGCTGCCGTACGAGTTCCTGCCGCCGGTGCCGTCCTTCGAGCTGACCAGTCAGGACATCACCGAAGGCGGCACGCTGGCCCGGGAGTTCATCCACGCCGGCGGCAACCTCTCGCCGCAGCTGTCCTGGTCGGGCCTGCCGGAGGGCACCCGCGGAATCGCCGTCACCTGCTACGACCCGGACGCGCCCACCGGCTCCGGCTGGTGGCACTGGCTCGCCCTGAACCTCCCCGCCGACACCGCCGAACTGCCGCGCGGCGCCGGATCCTCGGACGAGGACCTGCCGGGCGCGGCCTCCTTCCACGGGCGCAACGACTTCCCGGGCAACCGCTACGACGGTGCCGCCCCGCCGCCCGGTGCCCCGCACCGCTACGTCTTCGCCGTGCACGCCCTGGACGTGGAGAAGCTGGACGTCAGCGCCGACACCCCGCCGGCGCAGGTGGGCTTCCACCTCACCTTCCACACCCTCGGTCGGGCGCTGCTGACCGCGGAGTACGGGGTCTGACGTGTCGGCACCTGGTCGTCCCGGCCGATCCGGTCTTCCCGGCCGTTCCGGCCTTCCTGGTTCGCCGGTCGAGGTCTGGCGGCTGCCCGAGGAGGAGTGGCGGGCCGGGAGCCGGGCCCTGACCTGGACGGTCGGACCGGAGGGGGAGTTGGCCGTCCTGGTGGTACCGGAGCGGTGCGCGGCTCCGGCCGGATCGTGGCCGTACGCCGTGCTGCCCTTCGACGGCGAGGTGCTGGTGCACGACCCGCAGGGCGAGCGGCGGGTGCCGCTCGAAGGGGTCGGCGTCTCGCCGGACCTGCTGGCGCTGCTGCCGGGCGGCCGGGTGCTGCTGGCCGGCCGCCGGGCCGAGGAGCCGGCGGACGGCTGGGAGCGCAACGGCCTGGTGTTCGGGCCCGACGGTCGACCCGGCCGGGAGCTGCAACTCGGCGACGACGTCCGGGCGTTGATCACCGACCGGGACGGCCGGATCTGGCTGGCCTTCGGGGACGAGGGCAACTACGGCGACAACCCGATCGGCCGGTTCGGCCTGGTCGGGCTGGACTCCGCCGGGCGGACGGTCTGGCGGCCGTCGGTCGGGGAACTGCCCGACGACCCGCTGGAGGGCCTGGCCGCCGCCACCGAGGGGCGGCGGACCTGGCTGGCCTGGTACGGGGACAACAGCCACCTCACCGGGATCGACCTCACCGCCGGGAAGCCGACGGCCATGCGGCTGCCGGCCCGGCAGCCGGTGGGCTTCGCGATCGCCGGGAACCGGGCCGTGTTCCTGCGGCCCGACGGCGAGCTGATCCGGTGCGAACGGGAGAGCCGCAAGGGCTGGCGGGAGGTCGGCCGGCAGCGGGTGGACGTGCCCGGGGAGCTGGACCGGGAGCGCGCGTACGGCCGGGACGGCGTGCTCTGGTTCCGGTCCGGCAACGGGTGGTACCGGGTCGAGGCGTAGGGCTCCCGGCCGCTCGGGCGGGGGCCCGTTCGGCTGCGCAGGCAGGGGCTCAGCCCGACCGTTCGGCTGCCCGGGCGGCGCGTTCGGCGAGGGTGCGCAGGTGTGCGCGCAGCTCCGGGGGCTCGTGCACCTCGAACTCGCAGTCCAGCATGAGCAGTCCGGCCGCCAGCCACTTCAGGGAGTCCGCCCGGGAGCGCAGGCGGCAGCGGTGGTCGTCGATCGGCTCGATCTCGAAGTCCCTGGTCCAGGGCATCCGGCCGTCGACCTCGGCGGCGGAGCGGTGGACGGTGGCCACCATGGTGTGGACCTGCGACCGGCGGCGCAGTCTGCTCGCGACGAACCCGGCGGCGTCCTCGGCGGGGAGCGGGCGCGGGGTGAAGCGGGCTCCGGTGGCGAAGGGTTCGCTCAGCCGGTCGACCCGGAAGAGCCGCCAGTCCTCGCGGTCCAGGTCGTAGCCGATCAGGTACCAGCGGCGTCCGGTGGAGACCAGGCGTTCGGGCTCGACGTTGCGCCGGGTCTCGGCGCCGTCGCGGGCGCGGTAGGCGAAGCGCAGGCGTTCGTGGTTGGTGACGGCGCCCGCGAGCAGGGTGAGCTCTTCAGGGTCGACGGTCGGGCCGTCCCCGGTGAGCAGCGGCACGGTGGCGGTGTTGAGCGTCCCGACCCGGTGCCGCAGCCGGCTCGGCAGCACCTGGAGCAGTTTGCCGAGCGCCCGTACCGAGGCCTCCTCGATGCCGACCACCGCGTGCCCGGCCGCGGCCCGCAGCCCGACCGCGATGGCCACCGCCTCCTCGTCGTCCAGCAGCAGCGGCGGCATCGCGGTGCCCGCGACCAGGCGGTAGCCGCCGACCACGCCCATGGTGGCCTGCACCGGGTAGCCGAGGTCGCGCAGCCGGTCGATGTCGCGCCGGATGGTGCGGGGGCTGACGCCGAGCCGTTCGGCGAGTTCGCTGCCGGGCCACTCGCGCGGGGTCTGCAGCAGGGACAGCAGGTTCAGCAGCCGTGCCGGGGTGTCGGTCATGCCGTCCAGCATGCCGGACGAACTGGGACAGCTTCTGACCTAGATGGTCCGTACCGTCGGGCTCGTGGACAAGGTGGGCACGAGCGAGGAGTACGGAATGGGCGCGGCGACAGCCGACCGGCGGAGGTGGATCGCGCTGGCGATCGTGATGGTGGCCTCCTTCATGGACCTGGTGGACGTCACCATCGTCAACATCGCCATCCCCAGCATCCAGGCGGACACCGGCGCCTCCTTCAGCGCCGTGCAGTGGGTCACCGGCGGCTACGCCCTGGCCTTCGCGATCGGCCTGATCACCGGCGGGCGGCTGGGCGACATCTACGGCCGCAAGCGGCTGTTCCTGATCGGGATCGGCGGCTTCACGGCGGCCTCCGCGCTCTGCGGGCTGGCCTCCGGCCCGGAGATGCTGGTCGCGACGCGGCTGCTGCAGGGCGGGACGGCGGCGCTGATGGTGCCGCAGGTGCTGTCGATCATCCACGCGACCTTCCCGGCGGAGGAGCGGGGCAAGGTGTTCGGCATGTTCGGCGCGGTGGTCGGGCTGGGCGCCGTCTCCGGTCCGATGATCGGGGCGCTGCTCACCGAGTGGGACCTGTTCGGCCTGGCCTGGCGGCCGATCTTCCTGATCAACCTGCCGGTCGGCATCGCCGGCCTGCTGCTCGGACGCCGCTTCATCGACGAGTCCAAGGCCGACCACGCGCTGAAGCTCGACCTGGTCGGCGTGGCCCTCGCCAGCCTCGGCCTGCTGATGCTGATCTACCCGCTGACGCACGGACGCGAGGCCGGCTGGCCGCTCTGGGGGTACCTGTCGATGGCCGGCAGCCTGCCGGTGTTCGCGCTCTTCGTCGTGTACGAGAAGGTCAAGACGCGGCGGGACGGCTCGCCGCTGGTGGAACTGGCGCTGTTCCGGGTGAAGTCCTTCGCGGCCGGGATCTGCGTGCAGCTGGCCTTCGGCGTCGCGCTCGGCATCTTCTTCCTGGTCTGGACCCTCTACATGCAGATCGGCCTGGGCTGGAGCCCGCTCAAGGCCGGTGCGACCGGCATCCCGTTCTCGATCGCGGTCTCCATGGCGGCGGGGCTGTCGGTGCAGAAGCTGGTGCCGCGGTTCGGGCGGAAGGTGCTGCAGGCGGGCGCCCTGGTGATGGCGGCCGGCGTGCTCACCTACATCTGGGAGGCGGACCGGTACGGGACGGCGATCACGCCTTGGCAGATGGCGCTGCCGCTGGTGGTGATGGGCCTCGGCATGGGGCTGATCGTCGCGCCGATCACGGACGCGGTGCTGGCGGAGGTGCCGCGTGAGCACGCGGGTTCGGCGTCCGGGCTGATCAACACCGTTCAGCAGGTCGGGAACGCGCTCGGGCTCGGGCTGGTGTCGGTGGCCTTCTTCGGGGCGATGGACGACGTGGTCGCGCCGGAGGCGGTCGGGACGGCGTTCGGCGGGGCCTTCGTGCACGCGCTGTGGTGGGTGGTGGGGGTGCTGGTGGCGGTGTTCCTGCTGATGCTCGCGCTGCCCAAGCGGCGCGGGGCGGTCGGTGCGGGCGGCTCGGACGGTGCGGTGGCGGAGGGTTCCGCCGTCGAGGGTGCCGCGGTGGCGCGGGAGAGCGCCCTGGTCTGACGTCGCGCGCTCTGTGTGGGCCCCGGTCGCCGTGCGCGGCCGGGGCCGCCGTCGCACACTGGGGCGGTGGACCGTACGGCGGTGGACTCCTCGGTGCTGCGCTCGGTCGGCTACGACCCGGTGGCGCGGCGGTTGGAGCTGGAGTTCACCGGCGGAGGGGTGTACGTCTACGCGGACGTACCCGCCCGGGTGCACCGGGAGTTGCTGGCGGCGCCGAGCCGTGGGCGGTACTTCGTCCGGCGGATCCGCGGGCAGTACGCCTACCGGCGCTCGGGGGCCGGCCGGTAGCCGCCGCCGCCGTCCTCGGCGCGGGTGCGCCGGGCTCCGCGGGTGGGGGCAACCGTTTCAGCGTGCGCCGGTCGCGGCGGGGGTGGTCGTCGCCCGGCCGACGGTGCGCGGCTTGGCGGCCGCCTTGGCCTCCTTCGCAACGCGCTTCATCTCCTGCTTGAACTCCCTTACCAGGATGAGGGATTCGGGGCCGGTGATGTCGGCGACCGAGCGGTGCGCGCCCTCCTCGCCGTACGCGCCGGCCGCCTCGCGCCAGCCCTCGGGCCGTACGCCGTACTGCTTGCCGAGCAGGGCGAGGAAGATCTGCGACTTCTGCTTGCCGAAGCCGGGCAGGGCGTTGAGACGGCTCAGCAGTTCCTTGCCGGTGCGCACGTTCTTCCACAGCGCGGCGGCGTCGCCGTCGTACTGCGCGACGAGGAACTGGCAGAGCTGCTGGACCCGTTTGGCCATCGCGGCGGGGTAGCGGTGGACGGCGGGTTTGGCGGACAGGAGCGCGACGAACTCCTCCGGGTTGTAGGTGGCGATCTCGTGGGCGTCCAGGTCGTCCCGGCCGAGGCGCTGCGCGATGGTCAGCGGGCCGGTGAACGCCCACTCCATCGGCACCTGTTGGTCGAGCAGCATGCCGACGAGCGCGGCGAGTGCACTCCGTCCGAGCAGTTCGTCGGCCTCGGGCTGCTGTGCGAGCCGAACGGTGACGTTCATGGGCTTGCCCTCCTCGGAGTTGACGTCGGGTCGGCGCCCAGTCTGGAGGACGCGACCTGGGCGGAGGCGGTCAACACGCCCGTACCGGGGGAACTCTTGGTGTTCCGGGCCTTGCCGTGCCTGCTTTGTTCGTTGGCGGAGCGGTTGTTGGGGATTCGGAGGGGGCAGTGCGGAATATTTTTTGCCCGCATTCCGCCCGCATTCCGCCCGCGGCTGTCGCATCCGTCGCGGGCCGCGGCACACCCGCTTCCCGCTCGTCTGCCTCGCCCGGTCGCGGCCTCGCGGCCCTCGGCCCGGCAGCCTGACCGCCGGCGCACACCGACCACCCCGCAGGGACGGACCGATCGCGGCCTGCCCCTGCGGCGTTGGTGCTCTGGGCGGCGCGCGTGATGAGGGAGGGGCGGGTGGGGAGCGAGGTGCGCTCGGCTGGGTGGGTGGTTTTGGTGGGGTTGGTGGGTCATCTCATATGACTGTTTCGGTTGTGCCGGTGTGGCGGGCGGGGGGCGGGTCATTCTTGGTCCAATCGACGCGTCCAGAAAGGCTCGCCCGCCGTGACCCAGCCGTTCGAACTGCCGTCCTTCTACGTGCCGCACCCGGCGCGCCTCAATCCGCATCTGGAGGAGGCGCGGGCCCATAGCACCGGCTGGGCCCGGGAGATGGGCATGCTGGAAGGCTCCGGGATCTGGGACCAGGCCGATCTGGAGGCGCACGACTACGGCCTGCTCTGCGCCTACACCCACCCCGACGCCTCCGCCGAGGTGCTGTCGCTGGTGACCGACTGGTACGTCTGGGTCTTCTTCTTCGACGACCACTTCCTCGACATGTACAAGCGCACCAACGACCGCGAGGCGGGCAAGGCGCACCTCGACCGGCTGCCGCTGTTCATGCCGGCCGACCCGGCCACCCCGACGCCCGAGCCGGAGAACCCGGTCGAGGCGGGCCTGGCCGACCTGTGGCGGCGCACCGTGCCGGCGATGGGCGAGGACTGGCGGCTCCGGTTCGCCGAGAGCACCCGCAACCTGCTGAACGAGTCGCTCTGGGAGCTCGCCAACATCGACGCCGGCCGGGTCGCCAACCCGGTCGAGTACATCGAGATGCGCCGCAAGGTCGGCGGTGCGCCGTGGTCCGCCCAGCTGGTCGAGTACGCGGCGGGCGCCGAGGTGCCGAAGGAGGTGTCCGGCACGCGCGCGTTGCGGGTGCTGATGGACGCCTTCTCCGACGGCGTGCACCTGCGCAACGACATCTTCTCGTACCAGCGGGAGGTCGAGGACGAGGGGGAGTTGAGCAACGGCATCCTGGTGCTGGAGCGCTTCCTGGAGTGCAGCACCCAGGAGGCCGCCGACGCGGTCAACGACCTGCTCACCTCGCGGCTCCAGCAGTTCGAGAACACCGTGTTCACCGAGCTGCCGGTGCTGTTCGCGGAGACCGGGATCGGCCCGGAGGACCGGGCGCGGGTCATGGCGTACGTCAAGGGGCTGCAGGACTGGCAGGCCGGCGGGCACGAGTGGCACATGCGGTCCAGCCGGTACATGAACGGCGGTGGGGCGGCGGCCGGTTCGGGCGGTGCGGTGGCGCCCGGGTCGGGCGGAGAGCAGGTGGGGGCGGCGGGTCTGACCGGGCTGCCGGGGTTGCCGGGTGCCGGCAACTGGTGGGACCAGTATGCGATCGGGGGGATCGGGACCTCGGCGCTGGACATCCTGCGCAGTGGGGCGACGGCCGGCGCGGCGGCTGCGGCGGCGGAGGGGAAGGCGGCGAAGCGCGGGGCCGGCCCGACCGAGCGGCGGGTGCGCTCGCACGCGCACGTGCCGTTCCAGGCCGTCGGACCGTCCCGACTGCCCGAGTTCCGGCTGCCGTTCAAGCTCACGCTCAGCCCGCACCTGGACGGCGCCCGGGAGCGGGTGGTCGAGTGGGCCGGGCGGATGGGCCTGCTGGAGGCGGACCCGGCCCTGCCCGGCTCCGGCATCTGGGACGCCGAGTCGATGCGCGACTACGACCTCGCGCTCTGCGCCGCCGGCCTCCACCCGGACGCCACCGCCGACCAACTCGACCTGGACAGCGCCTGGTTGGCGTGGGGCACCTGGGCCGACGACTACTACCCGGCGGCTTTCGGCCGTACCCGCGACCTGGCCGGCGCCAAGCACGCAAACGAGCGGCTGTCGCTGTTCATGCCGGTGGACGGCAGCCCCGCGCCGGAGCCCGCCAACGCGCTGGAACGCGGCCTCGCCGACCTCTGGGAGCGCACCGCCGGCCCGATGACCGTCGAGGCCAGGGCCCGGTTCCGGACGTCGGTGGAGTCCATGATGGCGAGCTGGGTCTGGGAGCTGGCCAACCGGATCCAGCACCGGATCCCGGACCCGGTGGACTACCTCGAAATGCGCCGCGTCACCTTCGGCTCCGACCTCACCGCGGGTCTCTGCCGCCTCGGCCACGGGCAGACCGTCCCCGAGGACGTGTACCGGCACGGCTCGATGCGCGCCCTGGAGAACTCCGCCGCGGACTACGCGACCATGATGAACGACCTCTTCTCGTACCAGAAGGAGGTCGAGTACGAGGGCGAGCTGCACAACGTCGTCCTGGTGGTGCAGAACTTCTTCGGCTGCGACTACCCGGCGGCCGTCCGGATCGTCGACGACCTGATGCACTCGCGGCTGGGCCAGTTCCAGCACGTCGCGGCGAACGAACTCCCGGTCATGTACGAGGACTTCGGGCTGGATTCGGCGGCTCGGGAGCTGCTCGGCGGGTACGTGAAGGAGCTGGAGAACTGGCTCGCGGGCATCCTGAGCTGGCACGAGGGCTGCCGCCGGTACGGCGAGGAGGACCTGCGGCGGAACTTCGGCGTGGAGCGGGACCTCGCGGCGGCGGTGGCGGCCCGGCGGGCGGGGGCACAGGGAGTTCCTGCGGCGGGTCCGACGGGCCCGGCAGCTGCGCGGGGTCCGGCGGTTCCGTTCGGTCCGACCGGTCTGGGGACGGCTTCGCTGCGGCCGCCGGTGAGTGGGGCGGTGCCGACGCACTGAGTGGCCGGCGCCCGGCAGGAGTACGCGGCGCACCCGGGCGGCATCCCCGCGCGGGTGCGCCGCGTCGTGGCTAGGCTGGCGAGTCGGGGGCCGCGCGTGCGCCTCCCGGCGCGCGCACTTCGCCACGGACGAGGGCTGAGAGATGGCTGCGCTACCTGAGGGCACACCCTGTTGGGCCGACGCGATGTTCACCGACGTGGAGGGCGCGAAGGCCTTCTACGGTGACGTGCTGGGCTGGACCTTCGGCGAGAGTTCGTCGGAGTTCGGCAACTACACGCAGGCGTACTCGGACGGCAAGGCGGTCGCCGCGGTCGTCCCGCCGGTGCCCGGCGACGAGGTGCAGTCCGCCTGGTGCCTGTACCTCGCCTCGCCCGACGCCGGCGCCACCGCCGCGCGGATCCGCGCCAACGGCGGCGAGGTGGTCATGGGGCCGATGCAGGTCGGGGACTTCGGCACGATGGTGATCGCCAAGGACCCGGGCGGCGTGGTGTTCGGCGTCTGGCAGGCCGGGCGCCACACCGGCTTCGAGAAGCAGGGCGAGCCCGGCGCGTACAGCTGGGCGGAACTGGTCACCCGGGAGCCGGCCAAGGCCGACGCCTTCTTCCCGGCGGTCTTCCCGTACGGCGTGAGGAAGATGGACTCCGAGGAGTTCGACTACCGGATGTTCCAGATCGGCGACCGGCCGGTGCTGGGCCGGATGGGCGCGGAGGGCGACTTCCTGCCGCCGGAGGCGCCCTCGTACATCAGCGTCTACTTCGCCGTGGACGACACCGACGCCGCGATCGAGCGGCTGACGGCGCGCGGCGGCAAGGTGTACTTCGGGCCGATGGACAGCCCGTTCGGCCGGTTCGCGGCGGTCGGCGACCCGCAGGGCGCGGCGTTCGGGCTGATCGACCTGGGGCGGACGGTCGGCGAGCAGCCGAAGACGGTGGACGTGTGACGGGGGCCGGGTGCTGGGTCCGTTTGGCCGGGGCCGTTCGCCGGGGAGGACGGGTGTGACGGGGTGCGACTGATGAGGAGCGGCTGATGGGCGAGCGCGAGGACCTGGTCGAGACGCTGGACAAGCACCGCGGCCTGCTGCGGCGCACCGTGCGCGACCTCACCGACGCGCAGGCGGCCGAGCGCACCACGGCCAGTGAGCTGTGCCTGGGCGGACTGATCAAGCACGTGGCGGCGGTGGAGGCGCGCTGGGCGCGGTTCATGACCGGCGGCGCGGAGGCGATGCGGGCCGGGGACAGCAACCCGGGTGATCCCGATGCCTGGGCGGCCCAGTTCCGGATGGCGGACGGCGAGACGCTGGCCGGACTGCTCGCCGAGTTCGAGCGGGTGGCGCGCCACACGGACGAACTGATCCGGACCCTGCCCGACCTCGACCTCGCCCACCCGCTGCCGCCGGCGCCGTGGTTCCCGCCGGGTACGGCCTGGTCGGCCCGGCGGGTGGTGCTGCACCTGATCGCCGAGACCTCGCAGCACGCCGGGCACGCGGACATCATCCGGGAGTCGCTGGACGGGGCGAAGTCGATGGGCTGAGTCGATGGGCTGAGGGGGGAGCGCGGGCCGTGGCGTCAGGGGACGTCCACGCCGAGGAGTTCGTGCAGCGCCCGGCCGCCGTCCGCGGTCACCCGTAGGGCGCGGCCGGAGCCGATCCGCTCCACCCAGGCGCGGTCCAGGGCCGCTCGGCAGAGTGCCGCGCCCAGTGCGCCGCCGAGGTGGTTGCGGCGTTCCGTCCAGTCCAGGCAGATGCGCACCAGGGGGCGACCGCCGCGGTGGCCCGCGCGCGGTGGCAGCTCGATCGCTTGGGCGGCCAGCCAGGCGTGGCCGCGTTCGGTGACGGCGAGGGCGGTGTCGGTGAGGGCGGTGTCGGTGAGCCCGGTGTCGTCGGTGACCAGGCCGCGGGCGAGCAGCGCGTCGGCGACGGCCACGCCGAGGCGGCCGGCGAGGTGGTCGTAGCAGGTGCGGGCGCGGGCCTCGGCGCTCAGCCGACCGGCCTCGCCCAGGCTGCGGGGCGGGCGGGTGCCGCTGCTGCCGCTGCTGTTGCCGCTGGGACCGCCGTTGCCGCTGTTGCCGGACTCGGCGAAGGCGGTGAGGTCTTCCAGCAGTGTGGCCACCGCGGGCGTGGCCAGCCGGACGTACCGGTGCCGGCCCTGTCGTTCCTCGGCGAGCAGCCCGCCCGCGATCAGCCGGGACAGGTGCTCGCTGGCCGTGGACGGTGCCACGCGCGCGTGCCGGGCCAGCTCACCGGCCGTCCAGGCGCGGCCGTCGAGCAGTGCGTCGCAGAACGCGGCTCGGGTGGGGTCGGCGAGCAGGGCGGCGAGGGCGGCGAGCGGACTGCCGCCGTGGCGGGCAGCCGGGGTGGGGCGGCGGGTGGGGCCGGGTTGCGGAGGCATGGCTCCATCGTCGCCCCGGCACAGTTCGGTGGGGGCCGAAACGATCCGGGACCACGATGGCGGGCATGAGCGAACCGACGGTTGCCTCCGGCTCCGCAACCCTGACTTTCTCCCGATACGACGACGTCACGGCGGCCCTGGCCGACCCGGCGCTGGTCCCGCTGCCGGCGGCGCCGGTGGCAGCGGGCGCGGCTGCCGGAGTGGCCTGGTTGCGGGCCTCCGTCGCCCGGTTCTCCGCGGGCGAGCCGCATGCCCGGCGCCGGGCGCTGGTCCTGGCCGACCTGGAACGGTTGGACCCGGCCGCGCTTCGGGTGGCCGCGGCGGGCGGCTTCGACCCCGACGTACGGCTGCGGGCGGTCCGGGTGCTCGCCGCGGCGCTCGGCCTGGCCGACCCGGAGGCCGTGGCACGGGACGTCGCGACGGTCGCCCGGGCGTACTTCGCGGACGCGTCGGAGGGGGTGGGCAGGTCGGGCGCGCGGGAGGACCCGGAGGCGGACGCGGCGGTGGCTCGGCTGCTGCCCGCCATGGGAGGCCCGGACGGAGAGGCGGACGGGGAACCGGACGAGGAGCCGGTCGGGGAGACGGCCGCCAACCGGATCGGCCTGCTCGTCCAGGCCTGCGACGCCACCGCCGCACTGGTCGACGCGGCCCGCGGGAACGGGGGCGGACTGGCCGCCGTGCTGCGGGAGGACCCGCCGTTGCGGGCGATGCGCCGCCTCGCGGCCCGGGCGACCGAGGTCGGCGGGGTCGCCGTACCGGCCGGGACGCACGTGGTGCTGGACCTCGCGGCCGCGCAGGCGGAAGCGCCGGACGGTGTGGCGCTCACCTTCGGCGCGCCGCCGCGGCTCTGCCCGGGCCGCTCGCATGCCCTGGCCATCGCGGAGGGCATCCTGTTCGGGGCCTCCGATCCTGCGGACCTTGAAACGGCGGACCGGGATCCCGCTGACTCCGACGCGCCGACCGGGCGCGGCGCCGACGTCGACAAGGCCGAACTCGCCTTGCTGGTACCGGAGATGGTCGCGCATGTACTCGCTCTGGCCGCCACCTGGACCAACTGGGACGGCCGCCCGGTCGTCAACGCCGACGGGCGAACTTACACGCCGCACAAGGCGGTTCGCCGTGTCGCCGACCATCTCCTCGACCATCTGGCGGAGTTGGAGGCCCGGCTGGCCGGCGAACCGACCGAGCCCGACCACTGGCACGCCTCCAACGTCACCACCCCGGCCGACCTCGCTCCGTTCACCGCCGCCGACCTCGACGAGGCGCGCAGCCGCCTCACCCGGCTGGCCGGGATCTGGGCCCGCCGGGTGGCCGCCCTGCCGGACGCGTACCTGGACGACTCGCCGGGCACGGGCTGGAGCTTCCGGCGGATCGTCCGCCACGTCTCCGAGTCCGGGTACTACGCGGACTCCGTGGGGGACCTGCGGCCGGTGGGGTCGGTGGAGCCCGAGGCCGAGGGAAGCGCATGACCCCGCAGGTGAACCCCGCAGGCCGTAGGAACCCCGTAGGCCGTAAGAACCCCGCAACCCTCGACCGTCCACGCCCAGGAGGCCCTGTCATGACCCCCTTCGCCGCCCTGCACCACCGCCCCGGCCGCCCGCTGCTGCTCCCCAACGCCTGGGACCACGCCTCGGCCGCCTCCCTCGTCGCCGCCGGCCACCTCGCGATCGGCACCACCAGCCTGGGCGTGGCGGCTGCCGCCGGGTTGCCCGACGGTGCCGCCGCCACCCGTGCGGAGACCGTACGGCTGGCGCGCCGGCTCGGTGGCGGGGACTTCCTGCTCACCGTCGACGCGGAGTCCGGCTTCAGTGATGACCCGGACGAAGTCTCCGCACTGGCCGTCGAGTTGGCGCAGGCCGGAGCGGTCGGCATCAACCTGGAGGACGCTCGGGCGGACGGCACGCTGACGCCGGTCGCGGTCCACGCGGCGAAGGTCGCGGCGGTGAAGGCGGCGGTGCCGGAGCTGTTCGTGAACGCCCGTACCGACACCTACCGGTCCGGGCAGGACGACCCCGAGCCGGAGACGCTTCGACGCCTGGCCGCGTACCGGGAGGCGGGCGCGGACGGCGTGTTCGTTCCCTGGCTGGCCGAGCCGGCGGTGATCGCCCGGCTGGTCGGCGCGGTCGGCCTCCCGCTCAACATCCTCCTGACGCCGACCGGCCCTGGCCTGGCCGAGCTGGCCGGGCTCGGGGTGGCCCGGGTCAGCCTCGGTTCGCTGCTGTACCGCTCGGCGCTGGCGGCGGCGGTGGCCACGGCGGCGGCCGTCGCGGCGGGCGAGCCGGTGGGGCCGGCGCCCGGGTACGCGGAGGTGCAGGCGCTGAACGAGCGCTAGTCCGGGGGGAGGGGGAGGCGAGATCAGTCCGGAAGGTCGGCGGTGCGCGCGGACCAGGAGGCTTCGATCCCGTCCAGGATCAGCCGGACGCCGCTGAGGAAGACGCCGTCCCCACCCTGCTTCGGACGTCCGCACCCGCAGCCCCGCCGGTGTGCGGATGCCGACGGCCGTACGGGTTCGCGCCGCCGAACCGTCCGCCACCGTGGCCCCTTCTGTCACAACCCGGAGGAAGGGCGCCTGTGCCGACACGCGCGCCCCTAGCCTGATCCGCGGGCCCCGGGTTCCCGGTTCCGATCCCGCGAGCGGAAGGCTTCAGCATGAGTCGAACAGTCAGCTGTCCCAGGGTCGTTGTGGTGGGGGCCGGCCTGGCCGGTACCGCCACCGCGATCAGGATGCTCCACTTCGCCCGCCGACCGGTCGAGATCGTCCTCCTGGAGCGGCGCACCGACTACCGCTCCGCCGGGGTCGCCTACCACCGGAACGGCAACCCCTGGGACCACGTGTTCAACATCCAGGCCGGGCGGATGTCGGCGTTCCGCGAGGACGTCCTCGACTTCGTCCACTGGGCCAACCGCGAGGCGGACCGCGGCGGTTGGCCCGCGCAGTGGGCCGAGTACGAGTTCACCGAACCCGGCCCGGCACCCCGGCGGATATTCCAGGACTACCTGGAGCAGCGGCTCGCCGAGGCCGCCCGCGAGGCCTACCCGGGCGTCCTGCTCCGCGAGGTCGACGGCGAGGCCGTCGACCTCGTACCGACGGCCGACGGCCTCGGCGTCGAGCTGACGGTCCGTCCGACCGGGCCGCAGCCGACCGGGACGGAGTCGACCGGCGCCGAGTACGTGCTGCCCGCCGCGCACGTGGTCCTCGCCACCGGCCTGGAGCTGAAGGACCTGCCCTTCGCCACCGAGGTGCTGGAACACCCGCGCTTCCTCCGCCACCCCTACTCCGCGGACGGCGTAGGGCGGTTGGCGGCGCTGCCGCCCGAGGCCGAGGTGGTGATCGTCGGCTCGGTGCTCAGCGCCTACGACTCGGCCGGCCTGCTGCTGCGCCAGGGCCACACCGGCGGCATCCGGCTGGTCTCCCGCACCGGGACGATGTTCCGCGCCTACCCCGACACCCATGAGCACGGCGTCCTGCACCTGCCCTGCCCCAGCGCGCTGCTGGAGCCGTACCGGGACCGCGAGGAGTTCCTCGGGCGGGTCCGGGCCGAGTGGGAGGCGGCCTGCGCGATCGTGGCCCGCGAGTACCCGGACATCGCCCCGGAGGTGGTCGCCGAGCGGGTCGCCAAGGCCTGGGAGCCGCACCTGCCGGCCGCCCTCGACCGCATCCCGTCGCCTGAACTGCGCGCCCTGCTGGACGAGTTCGGCACCGCGATCGCCGCCTTACGGGTCGGCGCCGTGCAGTACACCATCGACGTCATCGAGCGTTCCATGGACCCGGGCCCGGTAAGCCTGCTGGTCGGAGCGGTCCAGGCGGTCGCCCCCGCCGTGTCGGGCCGGCTGGAGGTCACCGTCGCCACCGCCGACGGGAAGCTGGCCGTCGAAGCCGACCTGGTGGTCTCCAACTTCGGCCGGGAGAGCGACTACCTGCGGGTCGACGGGGAACTGTGGCGCAACCTGCTGCGCCGCGGCCTCGTCACCCCGCACGAGCGCACCGGCCGCGGCCTGGACGTCGACCACCGCGGCGTCCTGCTCACCCGCTCCGGCGCGCCCGCCGGCCCGCTCACCGCCGTCGGCCCGCTGCGCGAGGGCGACGAGATCGTCCGCAACGGCCGTACGGGCGCCTTCGCCTTCAACCTCGCCGCGATCAAGAACCACTCCATCGCGGTCGCCGCCCACGTCATCGAGCAACTGGAGCTGCCCGAAAGCGGGGCGGCGTCCGCCTCCGACCGACCTCCGGTCGTCCCCGCCGCAAGGGCGTCCCGCGACTTGGCCGAATCCCGCACCCCCGACGGCACGTTCGAGGAAGCAGCCGATCCCTCCTTCGCGCACGCTGTGAAACTGGAGGTGAGGAGAATGGCCACCCGTACCCGCGTCGGACGGCAGCAGCTCGACGCCCGCCTGGACGCCCTGATCGGCTCCCTCACCGCCCCGGACGGCACCGACGGCCGTCGCCGCCTGCAGGTGGCGGTCAGCCGGTCCGCGGTCCGGAGACTCACCGACGTCTCCATGACGCCTCGTCAACTACGGCGCCATCTGGAGATCGCGGACGCCGACGACACCGAGGACATCGAGGACATCGAGGACGCCGAGAAGGCCGGAGTCGAATAGGCCGACCGGGCCGACGAGCACCTGGAGGGCTAGTTGAACGGGCGACGGATCCAAGGCTCCCTGCTCACCGGTGGCAACCGGACCACCCTGCGCGCCACCTGCAACCGCACCCGACACCCGCAGGCGGGATCCATCCTGATCGCCCCCAACCTGGAGGCCGGCCTGTACGACGCCATCGTCGCCGCCAGTGCCGTGGTCTGCGGCGAAGGCGGACAGACCGGCCACATGCAGTCCCTCTGCCGCGGCCGCGGCATCCCGGTGCTCCTGGTCGACGAGGCCGACCTCGCCGCCCTGGACGGCGAGGTCACCCTCGACCTGGAGAACGGATCGATCCTGCTCGGCCCCGACCCGGCCGCCGGGCCGGTCCCCCCGCCCGGCCCCGTCACCCCCACCGTCCAGGACCTCGGCGCCGCCTGCGCGGTGATCGCCGACTTCCAGGACATCCGGACCGTCAACTCCTGCGGGCCGAACGCGATGTGCGTCGACTCGTTCTTCATCCGCGAGGAGTTCCTCTGCCTCGCTGCCGGCCTCAGCCCGCTCGACGCCCTCGACGGCGGGCCCGAGGAGACCGCCCGCTACGGGCGGGCGATCGCCGAACGCCTCTGCGCCTTCGTCGAGGAGCTCCTCCCCGGCCAGCGTCTCGTCCTGCGCCTACTCGACCTGCGCTCCGACCACGCCGCCAGCGTCACCGAACAGGCCCCCGTCGCCGTCGAACCCAACCCCGAGCTGGGCCTGCACGGCGCCCGCTGGCTGCTCGGCTCCGCCGCCTACCGGGACGCCCTGCACATCATGCTCGGCGAACTGCGCAGCAGGCTCGGCGACCAGGCGCAGCGGATCCACCTCTCCGTCCCGTTCCTCAACGACGCCGACGAGTACGCCCAACTCCGCTCCCACCTGGAACTCCCGTCCGACGTCTCGCTCTCCGCCTTCATCGAGACCCCCGCCGCCGTCCACGCCACCCCGCAGATCTGCGCCGCCGGCGCCAGCGAACTCTTCGTCGGGGTCAAGGACCTGGTCCAGTTCTACCTGGCCGCCGACCGCGGCAACCACCTCGTCGCCGACTCCTACCAGACCCGCCACCCCGCCGTCCTCGACGGCGTCCACCGCGTGGTCGAGGCGGCCCGCGCCGCCGGCACCCCCGTCCGCGTCTTCTCGCTCGGCGCCGACCTCACCCACTACCTCGCCCGACTCGCCACCCCCGACGGCTACATGATGTGCACCGCCGAACTCGCTCAGGTCCTCCAGTCCTGACGCGCCCGCGGCTCGGCCCTCGCTCCCTGCACAGCGGCAAGGGTCGGGACCGTCCGGCCGGGCCTCAGGCCGGGTAGCGGATGGAGCCCAGGGGCGGGCAGGGGACGAGCATGCTGCCGGCGCCGGGGCGTTCGACGAAGGCGCGGGCCTCGGCGGCCTGTTGCCGTCGGGTGTCCAGGTCGTCGGCGTGCCAGGCGTCGCGCATGGCGCGGGGCTGGTCCCAGGTGTCGTCGATGAGGCTGAGGCTGGTGTTGCCGGCGCTGCGCTGGAACTCGGCCTTCACGGCGGCCTGTTGGAGCGCGGTGTGGGCCGCGGAGAGGTCGATGCGGGTGATGAGGACGCCCGGGGTGTGCGGTTCGCGGGTGGGCAGGGGAGCCCGCGGGAGCAGGGACACCCCGGTGTCGAGGCGGCCGATGTTGTCGACGGTCGCGTTCTGGGCCTCCCGCACCATGGTCTGCATCTCCTGGTGCAGCCAGAGGAGTTCGTCGAGATCCGCCAGGGTGATGCGCATCCGCTGGTAGAGGGCGCGGAAGCGGGGGTCGTGGTGCAGCGGTTGCAGGGCGGGCATGTGGAGTGCCACGCAGTCGTTGTAGCCGGCCGTCACGGCGGCGTCGAGGTGGTGGATCACCTCCTCCGGCCGGCCGTGGGCGAGAGCCAGGCCGGCGAGGGTCGAGTGGCCCGCGGCGGCGAGCCAGGTGCCGTCGGGGCCGAGCGCCGTGGCGCGCGCGATGACGTCGTGGATGCCCGGCACCACCGCGGCGCCACCATGGGTCAGTTGTGCCACCAGCAGTTCGTGAACGCGGGCGACCAGTGAGTGGACGGTGTCGGCCATGGGTCTCCTCGGACCTCGATGGTGAAGAGCACAAGGGGTGAGTGTGTTGCCCTTGTGGGGATGACGGGCGGGCGGGGTGCGCGGTTCCGGCCCGCCCGGGCCTCACGCCTTCTTCCGCAGCACCATGTACCGGTCCGGTTCGAGCAGGTCCATGCTGTAGCGGAGGGTGCCGTCCGGCTGCATGGCGATCAGGCGGTAGATCGACCGGTCGGCGATGCACTCCTCGCCGGCCGAGGAGCCGGTCACCCGGGACACGTAGGAGACCTGGCGCTCGTCGGCCTCGGAGAGCGTCCACGCGCCTTCGCACCAGATGCCGGTGCTCGGCGTCTCGGCGCGGATCCTGCTCTTCTCCTCGCTCGGCGCCGACTGGACGATGGTCAGGGTGACGGTGGTGACGTCTCCGTCGGTGGCCTTGCGCTCGCCGACCCACGTGCCGAGGAACTTCGCCGGGATGACGCCCGGCCCCATGGCGGTGGGGGACGCGCCGCCGGTGGGGGACGCGCCGGGCGTGGGGCCGTCGTCGGCCGGATCGGTGGCGTCACCGGTCGGCTCGGGGCGCTTCGACGCCGGCTCCGTGGGTGTCGTCCCGTCCTCGGCCGGGGGCGTCCGCCCGGGGTCCGACGCGGCGGCCTGCCGGTCGTCATCCCGGAACCGCTCGATCAGCAGGTCCCCGCCGGCCAGCAGCAGCGCGCCGACCAGGACGGCCGCCAGCGCGCCGTAGCCCCGCCGGCGGCGTGGCCGCGGTGGGTACGGCCGGTGGCCCGGCACCGACGGCAACGGGCCCGGCACCGGGAGCGCAGTCCGGAGCGGCACCGGGACCGCGACCGGCGGACCGAACTGTGCCGGAGCCCCGGCCTCCCGTTCCCCCTCCCGTTCCGCCTCCAGGTCCAGCAGCTGGACGGCACTGCGCCCGACCGCCGCCGCCAGCGCCGCCGGCAGCCAGTCCCCGTGCCCCAGCCGGGCGGCGGCCGCGCTGCCCTCGTCCAGCCGTTCCCGCAGCCGTGCGGGCGTCGGGCGGGCGGACGGGTCCTTGGCCAGACAGTCACGGACGAGGTCGTTCAGCGGGCCGGTCAGCCCGGAGAGGTCCGGCTCCTCGTGCAGCACCCGGTAGAGCAGGACGGGCGCGCTCACCCCGGCGCCGAACGGCGGCGTGCCCGTCGCCGCGTACGCGAGCACCGCGCCGAGCGCGAAGACGTCGCCGGCCGGCCCGGCGGGCAGCCCGTTCGCCTGCTCCGGCGACATGAAGCCCGGCGAGCCGAACACCTGGCCGGACTGGGTGAGCGCGGTGGTGGAGTCCAGTGCGCGGGCGATGCCGAAGTCGATCAGCCGCGGCCCGTCCAGGGTCAGCAGCACGTTCGACGGCTTGACGTCCCGGTGCACCAGTCCGAGGCCGTGCACATGGGCGAGCGCCTCGGCGAGGCCGACGCCGAGGGTCCGGACGGCCGGCTCGGGCAACGGTCCGAACTCCCGTACGGCGGTGGTGAGCGCGGGCCCGGCGACGTAGCCGGTCGCCACCCAGGGGTGCTCGCCCTCGGTGTCCGCGTCCAGGACCGGTGGCGTCCAGGTGCCGCCGACCCGCCGGGCGGCCGCCACCTCCTGACGGAACCGGGCCCGGAACTCGGGGTCCCCGGCCAGGTCGCGCCGGACCACCTTGACGGCGACGGTCCGCCCGCCCGTGGTCCGGCCGAGGTAGACCCGGCCCATCCCGCCCGCCCCGAGCTGCCGCAGCAAGCGGTACTCGCCCACCTGCCGCGGATCGTCCGCCGCCAGCGGCTCCATCCCCACGCTCCCCTCGACGCCCGACCCGGCCGCCCCCGACCGGGCCGCCCCCGACCGGGCCGCCCCCGACCCGGCCGCCCCCGCCTCACGTGCCCGGAGCAGACGCTATCGGTGGTCAGCCGGACTTGTCGTCGTCCTGGAGGAGTTCGACGATGATCTCGATGCCGAGTGCGTAGGCCGGTGTGCCCGAGGTGATGAGCGCGGTTTCGGCGACTCCGATGAGGTCGGCGATTCCGGCGCCCGCGTGGCGTGCTCCCCGGGCGTGGATCCGGGCCGGTTCCGCCCGGCCGAGGGCCAGCAACTGCCCGAAGTGGACCAGCTGTTGCACCCGCCCGCCGAGTGGGCTGTCGGCCAGCACGAGGTGGCGCAGAGCCGTGAACGCCTCCTCCGTGGCGAGCCGCCCGTAGGCCTGGGCCACCCGTAGGCGGTCCTCCACCGGGCCCGGGACGGCTCCGAGGGTCGTGCGGTAGCGGTCCCGAAGGGCTTCGGCGCGCTCGGCGAAGGTGCGGTCGGTGACGGCGTGGTCGGCGACGCGGTGGTCAGCGACGGCGCGCTCGGCGAAGGTGCGGTCGGTCATGACGCCACCCGCGCGATCGAGGCCCGGACGGCCTCCAGGGCGCCCTCGGGGAAGTCCACGGCCCCGCCGATCGCCGCCGCGGCGATCTCGGCCTCGGCGCTCTCCTCGATCGCCACCACGAGGTTGCCGGCAGCCGCCGCGTCCGGGCCGAACACCAGCAGCCCGTGGTTGGCCAGGAGGACCGCGGCCGTCGTCGGGCGCCGCTCCAGGACGTCCGCGATGCCCCGGACCGACACGTCCGACCCGCGCGGCCCCCACGGCACCACCGGCACCTCTTCGGGCTGTCCGAAGCGCAGCATCGGTTCGGTGCGGCACGGCAGCGGCCGGTGGGCCACCGCGAAGGCGGTCGCGGCGGGTGAGTGGGTATGGATGATCGCGCCCACGTGCGGGCGAGCGCGGTAGACGGCGCTGTGCATGGTGATGATCTCGGCGCTGACGGAGCGCAGTTCTCCTGCCAGGACCTGCCCGTCGAGACCGACGGTCGCCAACTGGTGCGGCTCCAGGTCGCGGACGAACCCCGGGGTCAGCAGGAAGCGGTCGGCGTCGAGCCGGACGCTCAGGTTGGCGTGCCCGGAGTGCGACATCACTCCCGCCACGAAGAGCTGCCGGGCGGCGTCGACGAGTTGGTGGGCCCGGCTCTTCACTTCAGGTGTGTCTGTCATCTCTTCGTCTCCGATGCTCCGTCGGCGGCGGCCGGTTCGCCGCCGCTGCACGTGCCGGCCACTCTGCGACTTGAACTAAGGTTCAAGTCAAGCGCCGGCCGGCACGACGAGACGAGGTGCAGAGCATGCTCATGACGATCGGTCAGCTCGCCGAGATCACCGACGTTCCCGCGTCAGCCATCCGGTACTGGGAACGCCACGGTCTGCTGCCGGCCCCCGAACGCCAGAGCGGGCAGCGGCGCTATCCGCCGGAGGCTGCGGACCGGATCGTGCTGCTGCGCAAGTTCCAGCAAGCCGGGCTGACCCTGGCCGAGGTCAGGGAGTTCCAGCAGGACCAGCCGCGCAGGCAGGCGATGATCCGCACCAAGATCGCCGAGATCGAGCAGCGCATGGTCGATCTCGACCACGCCCGCCAGCTCCTGACCCACGCCCTCCAGTGCGGCAAGACGGACATCGTCAGCTGCCCGACCTTCCGGGACCAGATGTCGACCTGGACCCGGTCCGACTGACGGCGGGTGACCGTGCCGGGCGGTGCGAGACGACGTCGACGCCTTGCACGGCTGGTGAGTCCGGCCCCGAACCGAGACCACGCAACGACGAGGGCCCCGACCGTCGTACGGTCGGGGCCCTCGTCTGCCCTGGCGGGCGAAGGCGGAGGATACGAAATTCGAACTCGTGAGGGATTGCTCCCCACACGATTTCCGGCTGTCCGGGGCGGCCGTAGGGGTTCCGACCTGCGGTGGAGTGATCCGCCGACTGGGCTCTGAACGCCGGCGGACCCAGGAGAACGCAACCAGAACCGCAACCAGAACCGGCCGCATCAGGCCTCTCCCGCGCGGTGGGGATGACGTCTCATCCGGATCACCCGTGGGCGTGGACCTTCCCCGTCGCGGGTACCCGAGCCACGGTGGACGGACCGGTCCGGGGCCGAGGGTGCGGAGTACCGTGGGAATGTCGGAGCGGCTCGACCGGCAGCGACGGAGGACCGCTTCTGCGGTGGCGGACGGGACGTGCGTCCGCGGATGGGTGGCGTGCCATGTCGGATGAATCCGGTCCCCCGCACCACGGTCTTCTTCCGGAGCGGCTGCGGCAGGCCGCGAAGCCTGGAACGCTCCTGCTGCGCCTGGCGACCACGCGGTCGAGGGAGGGCCCGCTGGACGGCGCCTGGTGGCCTCGTTCACGGGATGTCGGTGCCGAGTTGCCCGGTCTGGTCAGGGCGTTGACCGAACACCTGGGCCCCGTGGTGAGCGTGGGGCTGGACGCGGACGCCTGGGACGAGGTGCCGCCCAGGCTGGTCATCGACGGGCGGTCGGTGCACATCGACCGGTACCCGGTCGGCGACGACACGGTGATCGTCACACGGGGAGACCGCGATCACTTCAGTCTGCTCGTCGTTCCCCCGCAGGCGGCTCAGGAGGCGGCCCTGGCCGCGATGGCACGTGCGGTCGAGGCCGGTGGAACCGGCTCGGCACGGCAGATCCTCGTCTCGACCGGCGCGGGCTCCGAGCCACCGGTCGAAGCGGTCTGAGAGGCCCGGCATCGCAGGTCGGGCCGCTCGGAAGGACAGGAGAGGCAGGGTCGGCAGGATGTCCGTCTACGTGAAACTCTCGCCCGAGGCCCGGGCACCGGCGGAGCCGTCGGGTGGGCCGCTGGACCTGCAGTACGAGGACGGCGCGGACGGCGTCACCTTCGAGTACGACCTGCACCCCAGCGGGGCGCTTCGTGTCCTGCGGGTCTTCGAGGACACCCCGCACCGGGTCGAGGCGTGCTTCAGCCCCGGAGCGTGGCTCCAGGTCGCGGGCACCTACCTGCGAAGCGGCTCCGAGTACTGACGGCGTACTGACGGCGTACTGACGGCGATCCATCGGGAGCACAAGAGCGAAGGATCGGGCGGCGGCGTCACCGGTGGTCGGCGTCACCGCTGGTCGGCCGCGGGCCCGAAGGCCGAGCGCCCGGGCGAGGACGACGGCCCGCCCCACCGGGCGGAGCCCCAGGCCGGGACCGAGGGGTCGCGTACCGGCCAGACGATCCCTCGCCGGTCGGGCACCTTCGCGGACGGCTCGTCGGCGAGCAGTTCGCTCGCCGTCCTGGTGTTCGCGGGATCGGCGGCCGCGGCCATGAGCCGGGCGGCGGCGACGGCTCCCGTCCGGGGTGGGACGACCAGCAGGGTCAGCCGGCGGGGAAGGTGTGAGCGGACCGAGATCGTGTGCTGGTCCTGCACGGCGGTGGACCCGTTCGCGTGGACGGTGTGGGTCACGTGGACGGTGCGGCCCGCGACCGGGATCCGTCGGGGGAGAGGCAACCACTGGGCGGGGTTCACGGTGATTCTGGCGACGTGGCCCCACCGCTTGTGCAGTTCGGCGGCCAGGGCGGGGAGTTCGAAAGGAAGGTCCTGCGACCGGGGCCACCATGCCCCGTCCAGCCGTCCGGCTCGCGGTCCGGACGGTGCCAGGTACAACCGCAGTACGGGCTCGGGCCCGGCGGGACCGGTAACGGGCGCGCCGCCGATCACGGTCATGATCACGGACCTGTCTCCGGACCTGAGCGGTGCCACGTCCGGGATTGCCGTTCGCCGGAAACGACGCGAGTGGCCGGTGCCGGCATGCGAGGTGCCTCCAGTACGTCCAGGCTGCTCCCGGTCCGGTTCCGGGCCGGACCCGGCGCGGCCCGGCCCGGACCCGGCACGGTGGTGAGCGGTCACGGACCGCTCACCCGAGCAGGAGTTCGGCGGCCGGGGTGTGGTTGCCGGTTGCCGAGGCCGCCGTCATCGCCGAGGCCGCGGTCCGCCTGCTGGTGCGGGGCGGTACCACCAGCAGGAGGAAGTGATCTTGGAAGCCCCGGGTGATGCTGATCGTCGCGTCGCTCGCGGCGAACCAGTTGATCTTGACGGTGCAGCCGTTGACCACGACCGACCGAGGTACTTCGTCCCAGGCCGCGGAGTCGAGGCCCACCCTGACGATGCGGCCCAGGTGGGCACCGAGCGCGGTGATCAGGTCCGGCAGCTCGTCCAGGACGTGCCCGGAGCGGGGCCACCAGGCCCCGTCGAAGATTCCCTCCCGCGCCATCGTCTGCTCCAGTACCAGGCGTGGCAGGAGCGGAGCCCCGGGCACCGACCACGACCCGGACGAGGAAGGAGTGGGAAGGGGGATCGGCATCATCAGGAGCCGCCCGTCCGGTCCACGAGGGACCCGTCATGACCCAGGGCGACACGAGCGCGAATGCCGGTGTGCGGAATGTCCTCGGTTGCCACCCACGGTACTCCGCGGGCGCCCTCGTCTGACGGTAACGCAGGAGTAGGCTTCACAGTGTCCAGGGCTTTCCGCATCCCGGTACCCCTTCCGGCTTCGTTCTGGGTGAACACTGTCCCGGCCGTCGGCAGGCAGCCGGAGATCGGGTAACGGTGAGCGCCGTGACCATTTCCTCCCCGCACTCGGCACGCCCCGGCCGCAGCCTCACTGTTGCCGATGCCATGGATTCGTGGGACTACCAGATAGCCGACGACAGCACCGTCGACCAGGCCAACGACATCTTCCTGAGCGCCCACGTCGACTACCTGGTGGTGCGCGGCTACGACGGCCGGTGCGAAGGGCTGGTCACCCGGGCCGGGCTCCATCCGTTCCTGAGCCGTTCCTGGTCCACCGAGCGGACCGCGATCAGCTCTACGGCGCATCAACGGGGCCCGTTCACGTGGCCGAGCATGAGCCTGCGCCTGGCCGCGGTTGCGATGCGGATCAAGCATCTGGCCGTCTGGCCCGTCGTGGACGCGGACGGCTATCTCCTCGGTGTCCTCACGGCAGGCCGCGCTGCCGCCCTGCTCGCCGCTCCTTCCGCTTGAACCGTCGTGTCCGTCCCGTCCTGCCGTCGTCATCACGACCGTGGTCTCACCGCGCCCGGGTCGGTTGGCCGACCCGGCAGGAGGAGGTCCGCCCAGACGGTCTTGCCGCAGCCTTCAGGGAAGGCGCCCCACTGCAGGGCCAGGCGGTCGACGATGAACAGTCCGTGGCCGCCGATCCGGGCAGGCTGGTGACTGCCGGGATCGGGTGGGGGGATGTCGGCGCGCGGATCCGTGACGGTGATGCGCAGACGTGAGCCGTCATCGTCCAGGTCCATGGCGAGGGGACCTGCCGTGTACCGGACGGCGTTGGTGAGCAGCTCTGATGCGACCAGTTGGGCGTCGTCGCCGGTGGTGGAGGGAGCCAGGCGCCAATCGGCGAGGGCCTGGCGGGTGAACGCCCGCCCTTCGCGCACCGGGGAGGCTCCGCTGCCCGCGGCGAACGTCAGGTGTCGATGGTGGTGGACGGCTGCGGACATGTGGTCGCTTCCCATCGGTTCGGGCCATGCCCGGATGACGAAGTCTCGTCGCACCATGACGGCTACCCGGTCGGGCGAGGCTCACGCGGCAGGAGCCGAGGAAGACGGGTGAGCGGCCCGGACTCGCGGCACCGTGGGCTTCCGGACCTGCGGCGGATTCGCCCGGCCGCGTCGGCTCCGTACGGTGAACGGCCGGGGCCGGACGCCACGAAGCCCGAGCCACGGTGGAACCGCGCCGTGCTCCGCACGCCCTCGGCATACCGTCGACCCGCTGGAGCGCGCATCGCCCGGCAGCGGGGCGTAATGGAAGGAGTTGCCTCGGTGTCACGGACGCGGGGCGTTCGGCTCGGCAACAGCGGCACCCGACCCGACGACGGAAGACGGCGGTGAACGAGGATGAGCGGTGACCAGCCGTCCGCCCCACCGGATCCCGGCCGGACGCACGGTACCGGCGAAGACCTGCTGTGGGGCCCGTTGCTGGACCGGACCCAGGAACTGCCGCCCCGGATGATCGCTCCACTGGTCGCCGACGCGGTGCGCCGGTTCGGCGGTCGCGACCCGGTCCTCCTGCTGCAGGACTACGGACAGCTGGTCCTGGCACCCCTGCACGGGCGGGGGCTGATGGTCGGAGGGCCGGTGCCGATCGACGCCTCTCCCGCGGGTGAGGCGTTCCTGCACGGTGTTCCCGTCGAGGAACCGCAGGAGGACGGCGTGCGGGTGTACCTGCCCCTGCCGGACGGCGGTGACGAGCTGGGTGTGCTTGCCCTGACTCTGGACGCCGTCGACGACGAGGACCGCCGGCTGCTGCGCGTCTTCTGCGCCCTGGTCGCCGATCTGCTGGTCACGAAGAACGCCTACACCGACCGGATCTTCCAGGCCCGGCGCCTCCAGCCGATGAGCTTGGCCGCGGAGATCCAGTGGTCGCTCCTGCCACCGCTCTCGATGACGGCCCCCCTGGTCGCCGTGGCGGGCATCCTCGAACCGGCCTACCACGTGGCCGGGGACAGCTTCGACTACGCGCTCAACGACGACCTCCTGCACGTGGCGACCATCGATGCCATGGGCCACGGACTGGATGCCGCCACCATGGCGACCGTGGCCATCGGCGCGTACCGGCACGCGCGGCGCGCCGACATCGGACTGGCGGAGATCTACGCCTTCATGGACCGGGCCATCGCCGAACAGTTCGGGCCGGACCACTTCGTCACCGCGCAGATGATGCGCCTGGACACCGTCTCCGGCCACCTGCAGTGGGTCAACGCCGGTCATCCGGCGCCATTGCTGATCCGCGGCCGTCGCGTCGTCGAGCGGTTGGAGAGTGCTACCACCCTGCCGGTCGGCTTCGGCGGCGAGCAGCCCGTGATCAGTGACCGGCTCCTGCGGCACGGGGACCGGCTGCTGTGCTTCACCGACGGCCTGGTCGAGGAACGCGCGCCCGGCGGGGGTCAGTTCGGTGAGCGTCAGCTCATCGACTGGGTCAACCGGGTCGAGCGCTCCGACTCCGGACTCCGGACCACGGTTCGCATGCTCTCCCACGTCCTCAAGGAGGAGCGGGGCGGGCGCACGAGCGACGATGCCACCCTGTTCGCGATCGAATGGCGCTGAGCCGTCGGTGTCCCCCTGTGCCGGCCGGGCACCGCCCCCGAGCACCGCAGGTCAGGACCCTCCGGGCCCGGGGCCGGGGCGCTGGAGGTCGAAGACGGTGGCGCGGATGCCTTCGTCGGTGGCCAGGTCGGTGGTGATCAGCGGTTCGCCGCGGGTCAGGACGGGTCCGGTCAGGGACTGTGCGGTGGGCAGGTGTCCGCCAGGGCGCTGCGGACGTCCGAGCAAATGGTGAAGACTTCGTCGGCGCCGGTGATCTCCAGTACTCGTCTGGTCTGAGGCGGCGGGGCGGCGAGCACCATCTCCACGCCGACGGCCCTCGCACGCCGGCGGGCGGTGAGGAGGGCGTTGAGGCATACCGAGTGGCAGAAGGCCAGGCCGGTCAGGTCGACGATCAGCCGGGGCGGGCGGCTCTGCACCACCCGTGCGAGGGCTTGCTGCAAGGGGTGGCGGTCCTCCAGGTCCACCGCGCCGTCGAGGCGGACGATCACTGCCGCTCCATCGACCACCGTGGTGGTTGTTCGCAGCTGCGGTGTGAGGTGCTGGAGGCGGTCGGGCGCGGTCTCACGGATGCTCACCATGATGATCACCGGTAGGAAGCGTCTGGTGGGGGCCGGGGCTGGGGCCGGGGCGGAGACCGGGGCCGCCGAACAGTGCCAGCAGGCCTGCGATCTCGTGGTGGGCCTCGGCGGGATGGCGGAAGTACGTGCCGCCGACGACGTGGTAGTGATTGCGACGTCCGTGCCGTGTACGGGTGAGAAAGCCGGCGTCCTCCAGATCGGTGACGATCGCCTGTACGGCCCTCTCGGTCACTCCGCACGTCGTCGCCAGATCCCGCAGGCGGATTTCCGCGTCACGCGAGATCGCCACGAGTACACGCGCGTGATGCGTCAGGAACGTCCACCTCGTCCGAGGCCCCTGCCCGTCTTCCCGCATGGCACAAGTATGCTCCCGGATTCCGGTTTTGGGATACCCGAGTCCAGGATCGTCAATGGTCGTTGCAGCCCGGCCACCCCGCGCGCCGTCCGCCACGACCCTTCCCGGATGTCGTCTACCTCGAAGATCGGCCACCTCCTCCACTCCTGGACCCGTCGTGGCGCCGGAGCCGCCGGCCGACATCCCCGGGTCGCCCTCCGTCCGCCCGTCTCGTACGGTCGTGGTCGGGGCAGGAGCGTTGTCACAGGAGGCCACGATGCGGCGCTACCGGTGGATTCTGGAGACCCAGGACGACGACGGCCACTGGTCCCGGCAGGGCGACACGACGATGCCGAATCCGCTGGAGTACGACGGTCCGCCGCAGCGGGCGGCCAACCACCTCAGGGACGTGTTCGTCCGCACCCTCTCCCGGCCCGCACCGGGCCCCAGGGCGGTCAGGGTCCCACTCTGGGAAGGGACCGGTGTCGACGGCGAGCCGGAGGCCGAGACCGAGTGGTCACGCGAGTGACGTCCACCCGGCCCGGGTGGACGTCATGCCTGCTGCCTACACGGATGCCGGCCAGGAGGCGGCCCGGCTCCGGGCGAGGTCGGCTCGCCGCTCCGCCTCGCCGAGCCCGGTGGAGGGGGTGACGGTCGACGGCAGGAAGTCGGAGCGGGTGCCCGTGCCGGTCGCCGCGGCGCTCGGTTCCGCAGTGAGCAGTTCGCTCGCGGTCCTCGTGTTCGCGGGATCGGCGGCCTCGGCCATCAGCCGGGCGGCCTCGACGGCATCCGTCTGGGGCGGGACGACCAACAGGTTCAGCCGGCGGGGGGCATAGGAACAGACCATCATCACGTGCGGGTCCTGTTCGACGGTGAACCAGCCCGCGTGGACGGTGTGCCCGGTGACCGGTATCCGCCGGGGGATGACGGGCCACTGCGCGGGGTTCACGGTGATCCGGGTGATCCGGCCCCATCGCTCGTCGATCTCGGCGGCCAGGGCAGGGAGTTCGAGAAGAAGATCGCGCGAGCGCGGCCACCAGGATCCGTCCAGTCGGCCCTGCCGCACGCCGCCGGGCGTGAGGGAGAGCCGTGCCGTGTAATCCGTGGTGGGGGGCGTCGTCGCACGATCGAGGGCCGTGGTCATGATCAAGCACCTGTCCCCGGGCCCGGCCGAGGGGCCGGGTCCGGCATCGCCGTTCGCCGGAGACGCCGCCAATATCCGGTACCGGCATGCGAAGTGCCTTCGGTGATGTCCAGGCTACTCCCGGTTCGACCGAGACCGGCACGGTCGCGGTGGTCGATCCGATGCCCGGCAACTTCGGGCGGGCGTCTCGCAGCGGCGGGATTGTCGACCGGCACACCCGTGGACCCAGGACCTCGCGTCGGCCCTCGGCGTTCACGCTGACGGCGACGAGGCAGTGGACGCGGGCGGCCCGGCCGCCCCACGGACCTTCTCACCCAACTGAGACCACGCAACGACGAGGGCCCCGGCCGCTGAGCGGTCGGGGCCCTCGTCTGCCCTGGCGGGCGGAGGCGGAGGATACGAGATTCGAACTCGACTTTTGCCGAGATTTGACCTGCGACGATGGGGCAGATTTGGACAAAGCCGGAGGATCTGCATGTCAGTCGATGCCCGTTCGTGCCCCTGTGTGCGCCGCCGTGCTGACACGTCAGCACAGATGATCATGATTGCCTCAGGCCAGTCTGAACGCTCCTCGCTGCGGCTGGCCGTTACAGCTAGTAGCGGTCGGGAGCTTCTCCACGGGGCGCGGGCCCGGCGTCCGTCGGCCCGGACGGCGCGCGTCAGGGCCTGAGAGCCATCTCGCCGGCCACGCCTCGCGCAGACAGGATGCCGCAGTCCCCGAGAGCTCAGCTCTCGGGGACTGCGGCGTTAGTTCGAGGTGGGCAGCCCCGCGGTTTCATGGCAAGACCATCATTCAGTCGCTCGCTGGTGCCGTGGCCCTTACTGTTAGCGGAGTGCTGACCCAGCTCCTTCCTGGTCTCCGAGACTTCAGAACACCTCTTGTCGCTGGCTACATATGGCTCGTAGCGGTATGGCTTGCAGTCCACGAGCGCATCCCAGCGCGCGAGAGCGCACGCGGCCTGATCAAGGATGTCTACGCACTCGCAGACTCAGTCGGCCGTCCGGCTGCGCTGGCGGCCGTCAGCCTCGGGGCGTACCTCGTTGGAGCCGTGATGGAGGTTCAGGCCGGCTCGGTGATCAAGGCCGCCAATTCTCTGCCGTTCATCAACCTTGGGTGGGTGAGCAACTCGGCGGCGGCAGACCTGCGCGACTACGTGAGCACCGCGGTGAAGGGGAAAGCTCAAGCTGCTGCAGACGGTCGAAATGTGGATGCGGACACGACACGTCTCATGAACGAGATCGCTGCTGAACGTGATCAGCTTGTCCTACGGATTCGACACTCCACTCTGGCGAAGTATGAGGAGTTTGCACGGACCAGCGCTGAGGCCGACTTTCGAGTCAGTGCAGGTATCGCGCTGCTTGCGCCCGTGCTTGTGCTCGGTCTGTGCTATGACCCGGCAGCGATTGCGCTGCTCGTGTTGCCGCTCTGGCTGATCATCAAGGGATGCATGCGCCTGCGGGATGCCAACGACGGGTTGGTGCAGGCACTCACCATCTCGGAGACGTCGTCGGGGGCGGTTCAGCGGTACAGCGCAAGCAGCTGATACCAGTCCTGGAACAACGCCTCTAAACCACTCGCCCGGCCTTGGTCCCCTGACCTGCGGTATCAAGGCCGGGCGATACTCGGTAGGCAGACGGAGAAGCCCCCGCCCGATCGGGTGGGGGCTTCTGTTTGGTCGGGCCGGGCGGGGTGCGGTCGGGCGAAGTCTTAGCGCGGCCGGGATGGAACCTGGAGCAGCTGTTGCACAGCAGATGCGCAGTTGGGGCAGGCGAACACGGACCATCCGGGCCCGCTGGCCCGCTCGATGGCGCCGACGACGGTCACGGCCGGGCCGGTGGTGTGGCACATGCAGCAGGCCGGGGGGATGCTTGCAGCTTCGGGCGCGGGGTTGTTCATCAGGCCACTGCTCCCGCGAGGGTATGCGGTACGCCGCTCGTTACGGTGTCGAGCCAGTGAAGCGGGTCCGGCAGGTCTAGCGCCGTGGCGAACGCTGCTGCTCGACGGTTCCGCTGGCGGGCTGCCTCGTCGGCGGCCTGCCGGGTGTAGGCGATGACGTGGGGTCGGACTGGCTCCCACTTGGGCATGAGCGTCCGTGCGACCACGTGCGGGGGGATCGGCTGCCGGATGCCGGAGCACAGAGGCAGGGTGTTCGCGGGACGCTGCGGAGTGCACTCGTCCCGGTCCCACGGCGCTCGGCGCTGTCCCACCAGGACGGGGCGGATCGGCTCGGGCTTGGGCTTTGGCGAGGGGCTGATCAGTGTGAGGGTCCGCCGGCGGACCGGGGACCAAGCCGAAGGCTTTGCCCGGCGGCCGTTACCTGGGGCGAGGAACAGTCGGAGTCGGGTCAGGATGCGGGCGATAAGCTCGATCACGTCGTAGCTCTCCAGAAGCTAGGGCCATGCCCCGGGACGTTGGCGCGTCGCCGGGGTCTTCTCATCTGTGACGGTAGCGACCCTGTATACCCCTGTCTATACCTAGCTGTGTACAAGAGGCTCTATGTGTGGTCCGGTGCTGCTGTGTACGGTTCCTGCGTGATTGAGTACGACCCCACTCGGCCCAAGTGGCAGCAGATCGCCGACGAGCTGCGGAAGCAGATCGAAAGCGGTGAGCTCGCCGAGAGCGCGCTGATTTCTGAGGTCAAGCTCGAACGAGAGTTCGGCGTGGCCCGCACGACGATCCGTAAGGCAACCGCCAAACTGCGGGACGAGAAGCTGATCATTACGACGCCTGGGATGGGCAGTTTCGTAGCCCCACGCACGGAGCAGGAGTAGCCCCTACCGGCGGTGCTGTGCCCGGTAGGGGCGTTCCCGGTCAGGGCAGTTGCGTCAGGAGTCGTCCGGACGTTCCCGGCGCTGGTAGGAACGGCTCAGCAGCAGCCGGGTGTACTCGGCTGCTTCGGGCGTGAGCTCGTCGTAGTAGGCGATCGGGTCCCCCTTGTACACCGTGTCCGCGGCGCAGCCGGCGCACCATTCCTTGCTGGTGTCGAGGTCCCGGATTGCTGGCTTGGCTCGCTTGCACCAGAAGCACTTGCCAACGAGCAGGGTCGCGGCGAGACATTCGGTACACCAGTCCTGCCGGCTCTCACGATCGTAGAAGCGCGGGCCCTCGGCGCCGCACCGATGGCAGGCTCGACGGTGCCGGCCGCGGGCGACGGACGACGGGTTGTCGGTCAGCGTCGCACTCCCAGCACTGCGAGCTGCTGGTGCATGTGGATCGGTGCGCCGGCCTGCTCGGTGTCGAGAGAGTCGAGGAATGCGCGGAGTGTGGTCCGGGCGTCCTCGACGATCCGCTCGATCGGGTGTGAGCTCAGCGCAGGTGGAAGCGCCGCGCGCAGTTCGGACCATTCGGCGGCCTGGTCGACGAGTTGCTGCAGCACCCAATGCCGAGTGAGTAGCTGCACGCCGAAGGTGATGTGCAGGGAGTGCTCGTCGCGCCCGGTGGCGCCGAAGTGGACCCAACCTCGGGGGATGTAGAGCACGTGGCCGGCGCTGAGAGTGATCGTGTCGGCGTTGTTGCGGACCTGGTCGAGCTGCTCCGAGGTGAATCCGACGGCGGTCCACCGGTGGCGGTCGAGGGGGTCCTCGACGATGGGTGGGTGCAGTCGCCATGTCTTCGAGCCCTCGACTTGAGCGAGCAGTACGTGATGCGTGTCCCAGTGGGGGCCGTAGCCGGTGGAGTCGGGCGGCGTCAGGTACACGTTCGCAGTGATCGGGTGGCCGAGCTCGGACGCGAGCTGGCGGGAAGCTTCGCGAAGTGGCGGCCAAGTGAGGTGTAGGCCGTTCAGCACGAGTGTGTCAGTGGGGTGGTCGGCGTCCGGTTGCGTGGGAGTGGGCGCACCCTGCCGCACCATGCCGAGTTCAATCGGCCGCAGTGTGGTGTCCGCGACGATGCGCCGAGCATCGTCGCGGTTGAACATCTCCGCGAGCCTGTCGCGGTCGACCGCGTAAGTGGTGGGCGCATCGGGCCATTGGGCGAGGAAACGCGACGGGTCCTCAACAAGCCTACTCAGGACGGACATTCGTTCTCCAGACGTGTCGGGCGGCCGGCTCCCCGCGGCTGCGCGCCGCCGCGGGGAGCCGGGAGGTTACCGGGCTATCAGGCGATCAGGTGGTCGAACTCGCCGGCCTTGGCGCCCTCGACGAATGCCTGCAGCTTGGTCCGCGTGGCGATCAGCGGCACCTGCGCCGGGTCGGTGGTGATGCCGATCGCGATCCGCCCCTCGGGGGTGACGGCGAGCCCGATGCTGTCGTCCAGCTGCTGCTTGTTGGAGCGGCTCGACTTGATCCAGTCGAGCCCGGGCAGCGACTCGGGGTTGTAGTTCGGGACGGAAACAGCGGTCATCTGTTCTCTCCGTTCGTGATCTGGTCGCGTGCAGGTACGCCCGCTGACCGGGGTAGTGGTGCCGTCCGGCCGGTGGCCGGTCCGGTGGTGCGAGGTGGTGCCGGTGCGCTTTCGGAGAGGTCGCAGTCGACACCGGTCCGCCCGTCGCTGTGCCTACAGGGTGACGTCGGGCGGAGTCTTAGGGGTGGGGCGATCGCGTCTGGGCCGTATCCGCAGATCGGCGTGAACGGTCTTGCCGAGCGGTTCTGGCGTCACGCCCCAGTGGCCGCCAGTGAGGCTGTGAACCAGGTGTATGCCGCGTCCGGAGGGAGCATCCGAGCCAGCGGTGATCAGGACCGGCAGTGATCGCGAGCCATCCCGGACCAGGATGCGAACGACCTCGTCGGTCATCAGGCGAACCGCTACACCCATCCGGAGCTGACAGCCGGTCTTGACTGCGTTCGTCGCAAGCTCGGACACAATCAGCTCGGCTGAGTCGACCAGGCTAGACAGGCCCCATTCCGTGAGCTTGTCACGGACGAGGCGCCGTGCCTCACTCACGGATTCGGGCTTGTAAGGCAGGAATGCCGTCGCCGAGGCCGGGGTGGTTGGCTCTGCAACGGCGGTTGCTGTCGTCGCTCGCACAGGGTGAGGGAACCGTGCCGCCGCGGGGGTTCGCGGGTGCCGTTGTGGCGTTGCGCGAGTGACGGTCATGGATCCTCCGGCATCGACGGGGTAGGCCGCGCCGTCCTGACGGGGGGTACAGGGCGGCGCGGCATCCAACGTGCCGCCCGGTGGCTCCCGACAGCACCGGTTCAACGGCCCTTCGTCCGGGCGGCTCGACCAGTGAACGACTGTCAGGGATGGTTGTGTCAGGAAGAGTTCGCCCTCGTGTACTCGTCGACCACCAGAAAACTTGACCATCTCATTGCACAACCCCCTGCACGGCAGGTGATCGCGGGGCTACGGTCGGCTCATGGGTGACAATGCCGCACTCCGCCGTCACATGGACGATCTCGGCCTCACGCAGGCCGAGTTAGTGCGATTGGTGAACGATGCGATCCAGGAGCTCACGGGGAAGCCGGGCACGGTATCAGAGCGAACGGTCTATAACTGGCTGACAGGCAAGACCCGTTGGCCGCCAGCAAAGATCCGCGCGGCGCTCCGGGCAGTATTCGGGTGTACAGGTCCAGACCTCGGATTCATCCCGCCGGCCAAGGCCAGCCCCACACCCCCGGAGATGCCTGTGAAGCGCCGCAGCTTCATCACCGCCCTTGGCGGCACAGCCCTTGCCACCACGGCCCTCCCCGCAGCCGCGCGGCACCGGGTCGGCACCGCTGATATTGAGCGGCTCAATACCCGCTTCGCTGACGTGGTCGCCAGTGACCACCGTCACGGCGGGCGGGCCAGCATTGAAGCTCAAGCCGCGGTGCTCGCCGATGAAGCCTTGGATCTCCAACAGAGCGGTTCGGTGGGCCAGCGGGTCCGTTCCGGCCTCTACGCCTGCGCAGCGGCGTTCATGTCCAGTGCGATGTGGGCAGCGATCGACGGACGTCGCTTTGACGCCGCACTGCTGCATCACCAGAAAGCCGCCGCACTGGCGGCCATGTCTGGTGACTCGGCCATCCAGTTCAGAATTTGGTCCCATGCGGGCAGCCTGTATCGCCACATGGGCCGTCCCGCCGATGCCCTCGCCGCGAACGATGTGGCCCGCGGGTTGCCAATTAGCCGCCGAGATCCGCTGTTCGCCTCTCTCGGACATGCGAGGCATGCGGCCATCCTCGGCCTGACTGGCGACGCTAACGCTGTTCAGCGTCTCGTCGGCCGTGCCCAGGACGCGCTAGACCGTGCAGACCCGCAGACGTCACGGCCAGTCTGGATAACCGCACACTACGACCAAGCCGAGCTGGAATCGCTCGCTCTTGCCGCGCATCTGGCGCTCGGCCGACACGCCGATGCTGAGGCGCACGCACATCGAAGCTTGGCCCTGCTCCGGCCTCACATGCAGCGCAGCCGCGCAATTACCAGCGCACGACTTGCTCGGGCTCAGCTTGGCCAAGGGGACGTTGAACCGGCGGTTGCCACCGCCGTGGGCATCCCGGCCAACCTGACTGTCCACCCTCGTGTTGCAGGGATGCTCGAACGGTTCGGCACCCAGCTCCACGCCCTTGCCCCGGAAAGCGGGCACACACAAGTGTGGGAGGACTACTCCCGCGATGCTCGGAGGACCACCGCATGACCGAAATCGAGCTGCGCCGTTACCGCAAGTTGGATCAGCCGGCGCGACAGACGCTCATCGACTTGTATGCCGATGTTCGCGCGCCGCTTCTCCACCTGCCGAACTACGCCGTGGCCACGTTCGCCGAGCGCCTCGACCGACACGCGAGCGAGCCAGGTTTCGAGGTCGTAGTCGCCTATGACCAGGACCAGCCAGCCGGATACGCCTACGGCAACACCATCGAAGGCGGCGACCGCTGGTGGACTCGCATGGCCAAACCGCTGCCCGCTGAGATCACCGCTACCCCTGCGCTCGCGTTGAAGGAGATTGGTGTCCGCATCCCGTGGCGCGGTACCGGTCTCGCTCGCCGCATACATGATTGCCTGGTCGCCGGCCGCACAGAGAAGCACGTGACGTTGATGGTCAACCCTGCTGCCGGTGACGGCAAGGTGTTGGCCCTGTACGAGTCGTGGGGGTACGAGGCGATCAACGAGGTACGGCCGTCACCAGAAGCGCCGCCCCTGATTGCGATGCTTCGCAACCTGCCGTAAGCCTGCGGGCTGGTTAACGACGAAGGCGCCCCCGTACCGGCCACAGGCCGGTACGGGGGCGCAGTTTTGTCTACGGGGGGTCGAGGTGGCGGGCGGTTCGTTGGTCGACGCGGTCGACGGCGTCGCGCAGGCTTCCGCCCGAGTTGGGGTGTAGCTCGTGCTGCACGGCGGCGAGCTTGTGCTCGATCTGGTCGAGTCGGGTCATGACGCCGGCCCGCCCGGGGACGCCCGGGCGGTCGGCGGTGCCTTGCCAGTCGTCGACGAAGTCCTCGACGCGTTGCGCGAGCCGGCGAGCGGAACGGGTAGTGCGCCAGAGCAGGCCGGCCGCGCCGGCGACGGTGACGACGGCGCCGCACCACAGCAGGATGGCGTCGAGGCTGGCGGCGCCGGTCGTCGGGTCGCTCACTCGATGGTGCCCTCGTCCGTCGGGGTGCGCAGCCACGCGGGCAGCAGCCGCTCGACGACGGGAAGCGCCATCAGTCGAGTGATCGCGCCGGCGACGGTGAGCGCGACGGCGACGCCGGGCAGGGCGTGCGGGATGCCGGCGGTGTCGACGAGCAGGGGGAGAGCGGCGAGCAGGCCGAGCAGGGTCTGCAGGCCGGTGCGGATGGTGCGCCGGGTGGCGTCGGTCATGGTGAGAGTCCTCTCGGTGGTGATCAGGTGAGGGGCGCGGTCCATGCCGCGGCCCAAGTGGCGGGCCCGATGATCGAGTCCGTGTCGAGCCCCTTCTCGGACTGGAAGGCGTGGGCGACGCCGGCGGACTGTGGGCCGAAAATCCCGTCGACGTCGATCGACCAGCCGCGGGCGCGCATTCGCTGCTGCCACTGGCGGACGTCGTCGCCGCGCATGTACGGGGAGCGCAGCGAGATGTACCGGCCGGGCCACGAGGGGTAGCTCGGCACGGCCGGCGGGGTCGGCTGGGCGGGGGCGCCGAGCAGCTCGGCGGCGCGAGCGAGGATCGCGCCGCGCTGCGCCTTGCGGATCTCGCCGGGGCAGTCCGGGTGTCCGCCCCATGCGGCGCCGCCGGCGCCGTGGAAGGTGAGGCCGCGCTCGGTGGTGGAGTCGATGACCTGCAGGGGCCAGGCCCACAGGCCGGCGCCCCACGCGTAGATGCGGGCGACTCCCTCGATCTGCTCCGGGGTGAGCGGCTCGTCGGGGTGTCCCTCAGTCTCGACGGACGCGTACGCGCGGTTGCCGGCGCCCTGCGCCCACGCGCGGTCGTTGCCGGTGTCGACGTACTGCTCGATGCGGCCCGACTTGCTCACCCAGAAGTCGGACGATGCCTCGGATTCCTCGTCGTCGAACCAGCCGTACGGCGAGTTGTTGCCGGCCTGTACGTGCAGGACGAGCCCGCGCTGCTCGGTGCGGCCGTGCGGGGTGTAGTTGCGGACGGGGCGCCAGACGGCGCCGGGCATGCGTGCCACGGTGGTTGTCTCCAGACATGCGAAAGCCCCGGCCGGATCGGCACGGGGCGGCGGAAGGTGGGGCGGGGTGGCTTACCGGACGGTGAAGCCGTGCCGGCGGGCGAGCTCGGCCAGGGACGCGAGGCCGGGGATGCCGTCGGCGCCGGGCCCGGAGTAGCCGAGCTGGCGCTGCCACGCGGCGTAGGCCGCGACGGTGCGGGAGCCGAACGAGCCGTCGCCGGCGTAGCTGTCGAGCAGCCCCTCGGCGGCGAGCGCGGCCTCGACCGGGCGCACCGCGGCCGGGTAGGTGGTGCCGCCCTGCGGCAGGTCGGGATCGCGGCGGGCGGCGGCGATCAGCTCGTCGAGGTCGACGACCTGCTGCTCGCCCGGCAGGGTGCCGCCGAGCAGGCGCCGCAGCGACTGCTCACCGGGCACGCCATCGGCGTCGCTGCCGGTGTAGCCGAGCTGCCGCTGCCACTCGGCGTAGTTGAGGGTGTCGGGGTCGCGCCAGTCCTCATCCGGCCCGACCGCGTAGTGCGAGCCGTGGCCGGCCGCGATGAGTGCCTCGCCGACCTGCCGCACGTGCGGCCCGTGCGCGCCGTAGCCGTACTCAAGGCCGGCGATCGTCACGCGATGCCGGGCCGGGGTCGCCGGCTGCTCCGGCGCGGGGGCCGGCTGCGGGTCCGGGGCGGGTTCGGTGCCGGTGGCCCGGGCCACGATCGCGGGAAACACGACGTCCCGCCACTGCTCGATCCGGGCCGGCCCGGGGCAGGCGGTGCCGGACGTCGACCACGCCCGGAACAGGCCGTGATACCCGTACCCGGGGTCATCCGGGGTGCGGCAGATGCGCAGCGGGATGCCGTGCTCGTGGTGGAGCCAGACGCCGAGCTGCACGATCTGCTCGACCTGCGCCGGCGTCCACGGGTCGGAGTGGTCGGTGTTGCTCGCGGACTCCAGCGACACGGCGCCGGTGCCGTCGCTGCGCCGGTTGGCCGCGGCGTTGGCGTCGGCTCGGGTCTGCGTGCCGATGAACTGCGCGAGCGAGCCGTCGAAGCCGACCGCGAAGTGACTTTCGAGGTTGGTCGAGTCGCGCCAGTACTCGAACACGCGGCCCGGGGACCAGGGGGCGGCGATCGAGTGCACGATGAACTGCGTTGGGGAGATAGCCGGTTGCGCGTCCGATTCGGGCTGCAGCTCCATGCGCTGTGCTGCGGGGTACCAGGACAAGGGGTTTCCTCCGGGCATGCGAAAGCCCCGGGGCCGGCCGGCCGCGGGGCGTGAACGTGGTTGCTGTGGTGGTGGGTTAGGACTGAACGCCAACGGCCCCGACCGGGCAGGCGTATACGGTGCCGCCGCCACCGGTGCGCCATGCCTTGATCTCGACCGTCGCCACGCTGGCGTAATCGCCCGGGCAGGGGGCGGCGCCGTCGCTCCAGTGGAACCACGCGCCGTCGCCGATGTTGTGGGCTTCCCCCCACGGCGAGCCGTTGACGTAGACCTGTACGACGCCGGTCGTGCCCTGGTCGGCCGCGGCGAAGCCGGATACGACGAGCTTCGGGTGATACCGGATGTGTGCGGCGGTCCACATGCTGTCGGGGCTGCCGCTGTCGGTCGTGGCGTACCGGTCGAGCTTGTAGGCGGGGTAGAACGGCGAGTGCAGGTAAGGGACGGCCAGGCCGCCGGCGACCCGGTCCTCGGTGAAGATGGTGTTGCCGCGGCTGTCGTCGATGGTGATGCCTTGCGGCATGGTGCCATCGGATGCCATCGACAGGGCCAGTGACCCATCCTCGCGGCTGATCAGTACGCCGTACTGGCCGCTACCGTCGGCGTGCGCGGGGGAGATACCGCCGATGTACACGAGGTCTTTTCCCGAAGGGGTCTGAACGGTGAGGGTTCCGCCCTCTCCGATGACGACCTGTCCGTGCTGGATCTTGTCGAGTGCCGGCCGGGTCTGTGCGCGGCCGGATAGCTCGCGCACCTGGCGTTCGAGCGTGCGGATTCGGTCGAGCAGGTCCTGCGGGATCGCTGCCATCAGGCGGCCTCCAGGGTGAGTTTTGCGGTTTCGGGTCGGCCGCGTTCGGGCGGTGAGATGGCGATGCCGACGATGCGGTATCGCGCGGTCATGCCTTCGGGCCACCACAGATCGGTGATCCGCAGACGCACGGCGGCGCCGAGCATGGCGGGGCTGATCTGTCCGTCGAGCCGCACCGTGATCTCGGGGATGGTGAGCGGCCGGAGGCGGGCGGCGGCGTCCGCCCGGGCGTGCGCGTCGAGGGTGGTCTGCTGCTCGACGGTCTGATAGTCCGAGCTTCCGTCGAGGCGCGGCCAGCCGGCCTCGATGTCCGCTGTGTTGGTGATGTGCTCGGACATGAGCGGTGACGAGTTCGCGGTCTGGTTGCGGTTGGTCGAGGCGCCCCTCGACTGCCAACTGTTCGCCTGCCCGGTGGCGTCGACGGCCCACGAGTAGGACTCGATCGGGCCGGGCCGGGTGAGGACGATGTCGCGGGCGCCCGCGGTGATGCGGGGGTATCCGAGCTGCAACTGCTTGATTCGCCGGCCGGTGTCCGAGTCACGGTACGAGCCGATGCGCCACTCGAACCCGTTCTCGACCCTGGACAGGGCGTCGATGATGTCCCGGACGTACGGGAGATCGAACCGGGAGTAGAACCGGTCACGGGTCACGCCCGAGACATCGGTGCCGGCCTCGATGCCGATGTCGCCGCCGGGCTGCTCGGCCACGTAGGCGAGCAGGTTCCGCACGATGTCGAACTGATCGACGCCGGCGGCCTGTTGGCTGTCGTAGAGCATCCGGCGGTTGAGGTAGCTGTCCCAGGTGGCGGCCTGCAGGCTGAGCGCGAGATACCCGCGGGCATCGCTCGCCAGGCTGGTTGTCCACAGGATGCCGCCCCACCAGATGTCGCCGCCGCGCTCCACCCACAGCGCGGTGCGCCCCGGTACGAGGGACGCGCGGGCCCGGGCGGCGAGCTCAGCCGTGACGATCCGCACCGTGCCCTGCAGGGCGCCGGTTTTGCCGATGTAGTCGTCGAGGCTCACGCCCCACAGCGGCAGGACGTCGAGCAGCTGGTCGGACCGCAGATCGCAGATCAGCACCCGGTACGGGGTGTGCGCGCTCATATGGACTCGTACGAGAGCTGCACGCGCATGGTCGAGTTGCTGCTGCCCCAGTAGTAGCCGGCGCCGCCAGGGCTGACCCATCCGAGATCAGACTGCCGGTAGGCGAAGACTGTCGCCGCGGTGCCGGAGCGCTCAACCACGGGGACGAGCGACTTCCACGCGTTCCCGCCACCGTCGATGTATCGGCCGGTTCCCTGCCACCCCCAGGGGGCGCTACTCGGGTTGGCCGCGGTGAACGGTAGCGACACGGTGATGCTGCCGGTGCCGAGCGAGCCGCCCGTGCCCCAGTTCAGCCACGCGACGACGTCGACCCGCTTACCAATCCGGCAGTACCGGCCGCCAAAGGTGGACGCGCCAAGCACATCCAGGCCGCTCCACGTGGGGGTATACGACTTCCAGCCGCCAAGCGGAATCCACGCCGAGCCGTCCCAGCGGTCGAGCCCTGTCGCGCTGTCGCGCCACTGACCGATGTACCCGCCAGTGAACGAGAGCGCCGGCGCGATGCCCCCGATGCCGGACGGGTAATCGACCCACTTCGAGCCGCTCCACCGCTCCAAGCGGCCGTTGTTGTCGCGCCACTGCCCGATGTAGGCGCCCGGATCGGTGGACTTGTCCGGGCGGATGCCACCGGCGGACACGGTGAAGGTCCGCAGGTCGGTAACGGCGGTCGCCCAGGTGATGCCGCCCGTTCCGGCAGACGCGCCGACCGGCACGCGCACCTGCCACAGCGGCAGCGAGCAGGCCGGCGCCGCGGGCGCGACCGGTGCCGACGCCGGGGTGCCCGGGATGATCTCAACCGCGGCCAGCGTCTGGCCGGACGTGTCGAACAGCTGGTCATAGACCCGGAGCACGACAAGGTCGATCCGGTCGTACTGCGTGTGCCCGGGTGCGAAGGTGAGCGACTCGGGGGCCGTCACCGCGACCGGATAGGCACCCTGCAGGGTGCTGCCCTGCACGACAGCGCGGCCGATGCCGAGCTGCGCCTGCATGGCGGCGGCGCCGGTGAGGCTGAGCGGGTCGCCGCCAGGGATGACGCCGGGGGCGGTGTTGGCCGGGCCGGCGGGGGTCATGGTGCCGATGGGAGCGGCACGGGTGTCCGCCCTGGTCTGTCCGGCCGGCGGGAGCCAGGCGGCGCGCACGGTCATGCGGTTCTCTCCTCCTACCAGTAGGCGTGTCGCCAGCGCAGGACGGCGCGGGCGGCGGGATCGGGTACGGACTCGGCAGCGCCGCGGAACGCGAACGAGCTCTCGCCTGGCGGGATGACGAGCAGCTGCTCGGGCGCCGAGAGCGGCGTCGCGGTATAGATCCGGGAGGCGCCGGCCAGGGTGACCGTGCCGGCCGCGGCGTCGACGAGCAGCTCGTCGCCGACGGCGAGCTCGATGTCGTAGGCCCAGGTACGACCAGTGCGCACGCAGGTAACCGATGGGCTCACTACGGGCCCACGGATGGCCAGGACGGCGGGGGCCGGCGCGTCTCCGGCGTTGACGGCGGTAAGGGTGCCGGTCGAGCCGGCCGTGCCCCAGTCCAGCGCGAGCAGACTCTCGCCGTACGGGCTCGGCACGGTCAGAGTCGAGCCACCAATCGGGACTGTCGCCGGCGTCGGGATGGCCTCCCATTCCATGATCGGCCGAACGTACGCGGAGCCGGCCGGGGCGGTCGCTGCTACCTGACTGCTGCTCTGGCCGTACGACGTCGACAGGTAGTCCCCGGCAGCGTTCGCCCACTCAACATTGACCGTGGCGCCGGCCGGTAGCTGCAGCGCCCGGAAGGTCACGGCGTCGCCGGGCCGGACGGGGAAGGCAGTGTTTCCGCCGGCCGGACCGACCCACGCGACCTGTGCCGGGTCGTTGCTGCTCGCTGCGGTCACTGTCGCCGTGGCGGCGCCGGCCGCGGTGCCCAGGGTGAGCCCCTGCAGTGCCCACCATGCGGTGAGCGGCGGCTGTCCGGTGGCCTGCGCCTGTGGCAGCACCTGCACCGGGGCGGATGGGTTCACGTGCCAGTCGAGGCCGGCCTCATCCCGCGGCAGGCCACTCTCGGCGCTCTGCTCGGCGAGCGAGTACCTGCGAGGGTCGGACGCTTCGAACAACAGCGCAGCACCCGCGATCGTCCCCGTGCGGTATCCCTTCCCGACCGGGACAGCTCGACGCAGACACCGCGCCCACACCACGAGCGGCCCGCGGTCGTCGAGGTGGACGACGAGCGGCTGCTCGGCGTCCATCGACGACGTGCCCGCGCCGAACCGCCGTACGGTCTCGCCGAGTTGAGAAACGGGTGCCCGGATGGTGATGCCCTCGACGGTGATCGTTCGAGGCTGCGCCCAGAGCTCACCGGGGTAAGCGCCGTGCCCGGCCGGCCGGTTGACCGTGCCGGAGTCGAGCGGCGGTGAGTCTTCCCACCCGGTGAGCGAGCGCCACCGGTAGGCGGTGCCCGGGCCGAGCAGCAGCTGCTCGCCGAACTGGATGTGCCCGGGGAGGGTGACGCGGTCGCCGGCCGCCATGGTCACCCCCTTCGCTTGAGCTCCCAGCCGAGTGCCGCGGCCGTCTGGTCCGGTGACATGCCGCCGGCGTGGAAGTTGTCGATGTGCAGCAGCGGCCCGGCCGGGCCGAACTGCCCTGCGCCGGCGGTCCCGTAGGCGCCGGCGGTGGCCGGCACGGGCGCCGGGGCGACGCGCACCGCGGCCGTCAGTGCCGGGGTGTCGGGGACGTCGACGAGATCGCGCATGGTGCGGGCGAGTGCGGGCTGCCCGCCCTCGATGCCGCTCACGATGCCGGCGGGAATCCAGCGGCCGATATCGCGCGCCATGACGCGCGACGGCGAATGGATGCCGAGCGCCTTAGCGATCGGCCCGGGAATCAAATTCTTGGCCCAGCCCATCAGGGTGTCTTTCAGCCATGAGCCCATGGACTTGATTCCCTCCCACAGGCCGCGCACGACGTCGCGCCCCTTGTCGAGCAGGAGAGAGCCCAGGTTTCCGATTCCGTCCGCTATGCGGCCCGGAAGCCCACGCACATAGTCGATCAGGCCCGTTGCCTTATCGACGACTCCGGATTTGATCGAGTCCCAGTGCTTGATGATCAGGCCGACCAAAGTCCAGTTGAGAAAGAAGTTGACGAGCTGCTGCGGGATCGCCTTTACGAAATCGATGACGGCATTCCAGGCGGTCACTGCTCCCGACTTGATGGAATCCCAGTGTTTGATCAGGAGTCCGGGGAGCGTGAAATTCATGAAGATGTCGACGAGGAATCCGGCGACGGCCTTAATCTTGGACCAGATCCAATCCCAGGCTGCGGCCGTCGCGTTGCGGATCGTGTCCCAGTTGGCCACGACGAGCGCGACCAGGGCGACCACGGCGGCGATGATCCAGCCGACCGGGCCCATAGCGAGCACCCAGGCGGCAGCCATCCGGGCGGCCTGCAGCAGGCTCTGTGTGCCCATGAGGACCCACGACGCGACGACTCGCACCGCGGCGGCGCCGGCCGCGACCCCCTGCGACACCCAACCGGCCAAGATGCCGACGTTGGTCGCGAGGAAGGTAGCGCCAGAGCGGACCGCGGCGGCCGACTGAGCAGCCCAGCCCGTGACGGTGGTCGCGGTCGTGGTCGCGGCCTGCACCGCCAGCGATACCAGGGTCGGCAGCATGACAGCCGTGATGACGCCGGCCGCGATTGAGAACGCCGTGCTGTGCTCGCGCACAAACGCCGTTGCCGTGCCGATCTTGCTGCCGAGCGTGCCGACCCAATCCGCGGCGGCGAGCAGCGCGGGCACAACCTTGGAGCCGAGCACCTCGACGAGGCCCTGCTGCAGTCCGCGAGTGAACTCGGTAAGGCGGGTGCTCGCGTTGTCGCGCATCGTGTCGCCGGCCTTCGCGGCTGCCCCGTCGACGGCGCCCAGACCGGCGACCGCGGCCGACGGGTCCATCGAGAAAAGAGCTTTCGATAGGTCCTCGGCCTGAGTTCCCAGAAGTGCGAAAGACAGCTTCGAGCGTTCCGTCGGGTCTTTGACCTGCCGCAGCCGATCCATGATCTGGTCAAGCGCAGCGTTCGCCGCCGGCCCGCCCTTGTTGAAAGCTGCGGCCATCGCATCGGCATTCAGTCCAAGCGACTTGAGTCCGTCGGCGGCGCTCCCATCCTTAACTCGGATGTTGAGTTCCTTGAAGGCGTCGGCGACGATATCCGCATCGCGCGCGCCGGCCTGCAAACCCTGCTGGATAAGGCCCATGGCTTGCTTGCCATCGATGCCGAGATCCCGGAATTGGGTCGGGTATTCGTTTAGCGTGTCGAGTAGATCCTCGGCTTTGTTGGCGCCGAGCTGCGTGCCGCGTACGAGAATGTCGAATGCCTCGTCGGCATTCTTCGCCATTCCCGTTTTGAGCATCTGGCCGACAGCGTTCGCGGTCGGGCCGACGTCCTCGCCCATGATGTCGGCGACCTGCTGCAGCCGGCCGCCAACCTTGGTCAGCTGCTCGGACGTTGCATCGGCCGGTACGAGTCCCTGCTGCCAAAGCCCCTTCAACGCGTCGTTGGCGGCCTCGACGCTGTCCGTGTAGCCCTTGGAGTAGAGGGCGCCGGCCGCCTTGCCGAGCTCGGCGGCCTGCTGGGGTGAGGCGCCGACCTTGGCGGCGAGTAGGTCGTTCTGCTTGTCCTGGTCGATCGCCTCGTGCAGGCCGGCCATGACGGCGGCGCCGATCGCGCCACCGATCAGCGCGCCCTTGACCTTGCCGAGCGCGTCGGCGATGCCGGCGCCGGCCTTGTCGGCGCCGTGCTCGGCCTCGTCGGCGATTCCCTCGGCAAGTTCGCGCCCGGCCTGCCGGCCGCCGCGCCGGGCCTCGTCCTCGACGACCTGCGCGGTACGGCGGATGCCGGCCTCGACGCGGTGCAGGCCCTGTTCGGCCCCGGAGTCGTCGACGTCGATCACGGCGAGCAGCTCGCCCACGGTCAGTGCCACGGCTGCTCACCCCCTCGCCGAGCGCAACCTGCGCCGGATGACTCAAACCAGGGACCGCGTGGTGTTCGGTCTGATGCAGCCGGTGATGTCTACTCGGCGCCCGGTAGTCCGGTTATCGCTGCGATGTCCGCGGGGTCGTCGACGACTCGGGGCGTGCGGGCCCATAGCTCCCGGAACCGCGAGTGTTCGTCGAGTCCGCCGAGCAGCACGACGAACCGACGCTCGGTCAGCTGCGCGATCTGCTCGGCGGTCAGGTGGTAGGTGCGTGCGAGATCGGACTCGACCGCGGCCCAGTGCGTCAGGACCGCCGACCAGAGCCCGCCCGACCCTTGCCCTTCCCGCGCCGAGCTGCCCGGTTCGGGGTCGGCGCCGGGGCTTTTCCCTCGGCCTTGGCCGCGGACTGCTCGTCGTGCAGCTCGGCCGCGCGTTCCATGGACAGCGAGCCGGGTCGGCGGACGTTGGCCGCGGTCCAGATCAGCACGATGCCGAGCTGCCGGTCGGTCATGCCGCGCTCGGCCCAGAAGTCGAGGGCGTCCTCGCCCACCAGCGTGCGCAGCATGGTGCGGACGTCGTCCGGGTTCTCCGAGTGCTGGAGCCGTTCCATCTGCAGCGCGAACATGATCGGCAGCGAGTCGGGCAGGCGGTACTCGCGCCCGTACAGGCGCAGGACGGCGCCGGCCTGGCGGGTCTGCTCGGCGAAGAACGCGTCGAAGTCCGCGACGTCGACGCGCTCGACCTGGTCGTGCTCGTCGAGGTCGAGCTGCTCGTCGGGGTGGTTCACGAGCCACCCCCGCTCACGGCTGCCGTGGTGGGCTTGCCGCACCGGGTGATGGTCGCCGACCAACTCGTCTTCTCGTTGACGCCGCCGCCCTGCTCGCCGGGGGTCACAGTGGCATCCCACACAACCCATGTCGTCTGTGTCCGGTGGCGCCAGCGCACGGGGTTGTGCGAGTCGACGCCGAGCCGGTTCGCCCACACCGCGTCGATGTAGTGCTGCCCGGGGTCCTGTACGCCGGTCTTGTCGGCGGCGAACTTGCTCTCAAGCTCGATCGTCGCGCCGCGCTGCATGACGTCCTGGTTGTAGTAGCCCTCATCGTCGAACGAGGTCGTCTCTTCGGTCTCCTCGTTCTCACCGGGGTTGTGGGTGAACGAGGTCAACATGCCGATGCGCAGCCACGTCTCGGTGGCAGCAGTGATGTCCTGCGCCTCGAAGATCCAGCCTCGTGCGTCGATGGGGCGGGCAGTGGTGGCCACAAGTCACCTCCTAGGTAGGTCGGTTGGGTCCCTCGATGTCGAGGCGGTAGTTCGTGGTGTGCTCGTGCCGGCCCGTGGTGTCGACGCCGAGCGGGTAGGGGGTCTGCTGCGCGACGCACAGCACGAGCCACGCGCCGCCTGGCAGCTCGATGCCGGCGAGCCCGTGCAGCGCGGCGTAGATCGCCTCTGCGCGGGCGCGGGAGATGCGGGGGTCGGCGGTGCCGCGCACCCGGACCTGCAGAGCGCGCTCGTCCCAAGGGTTAGCAGCGTCGGGTTCGCCGGCGCCGTACAGGGAGAGCTGCACCGCTCGGTCGGGCGCCGGCGGCAGGGTCTCGATGAACGTGTCGCCCGTGGTGCCGGTGGGGTCGTAGGTGAGCAGGCCGGCGGCCTGCAGGTATCGGGCGATGCCGTCGAGCAGGTCAGCCACGCAGCGCCCGCCGTACTGCCGCGGCGATGATCTGCTCGACCGTCCCGGCCTCTTCGACGAGAGGGCGTTCGAGGTACTTCGCCGTGCGGCCGGCGTCGTGCCGGGCGTTCATGTCCTCATGCACCCTGGCCGCATACGGGGTGTCGTAGGACACTGCGGCGGTGAGCTGCTCCTCGTCGACGGACGCGACGCCGGAGCGTTCGAGGGTGCCCTCTTCGATGGGCACGAGCTCGCGGGACCGTTGCAGCACGTGCTCGGCGGCGGCGAGCAGCCCCCGGGCGGCGCCGGCGCGTTCGGCCCGCAGGACGGCGTCGCCGGTCCACGTGACGCGGGAGCGTTGGGGGCTCATTCGCAACTCACCTCCACATGGGCCGGGACGGGTAGGCCCGGGGCGTCGACGGTGGCGACGGTGATGGGGGTCGTGATGCGGCCGGATGGCAGGGTGATCCGGGAGCCGGCCGGCACGACGCTGTCGGGGTCGAGCAGGACCTGCGCCGAGCTGACGACCTGCCGGCCGTCCGGGGCCCGGACGAGCCGCACCGTGTCGGAGACAAGCGCGGGCACGTCTGGCACGGGCGGGCCGTAGACGGGCCCGTACGCCGAATCCCCGAGGTAGGGCTCGACGGTGATCCGGTGGCGCAGCAGCCACCCCGGTACGCGCCTCACCACGGGTGCACCCCGTGCCCGGTGAGTCCGGCCTGCTGCAGCGCGCGGCGGGCCCGCGGCGCCAAGTCGACGGCGCCGCCGGCCGGGCCGGGGCTGCTCGCCGACAGGCTGATCGAGCCGGCGCTCACGCTCGACCAGCGGGCCGACGCGCCGGTGCCGTCCTCACCCGCGGCGAGCTGATACTCGACCTGCGCACACGCGGCGTCGGCGAGCGCAGCCGCGTGCAGGGGGTCGGTGGGGGCGCCGGTGGAGTCGACCGGATAGCAGGCGGTGAGCAGCACGGCGTCGACGTCCTCGGACGCGCGGGCGAGCAGCCGTTCGGCGTCCGCCGGCGCCGGCCGGCCGAGCCAGGCGGCGAGCTGCTCCGGGGTGGCGTAGGTGCCCACGGTCACCCCCTCTACTTGGCACGGGTGGTGCGCCCCTTGGACGCGGAAGGGGCCGGCGAGCTGTCGCCCGCCGGCCCCGTGCCGGTGTCCTGCTCGTCCTGGTCGCCGGGGTCGTCGTCCAGCTGCTCGACGGTGTAGCCGTGGCGCCGGAAGTACAGCAGCGCGCCGGCGGACAGCTCGTCGGCGGTGGCGCGGCCGGCGGTGAAGTGCAGTCCGGCGATCGTCTCGTCGTGGTCCCCGTCGGGGGACGTGATCGCGTACATCACTGCACCTTGATGTTTCGCAGAACCGCGGCGGCCTTGGTCGCCTTGAGCGCGACCGCGACGGGGCCGAGCTCGACCTCACCAGTCTTGACCGCGCCACTCGTTGAGAAGTCGGGCAGCCACTGCCGCACGATCGCGTTGCCGGTGGTGCTCACGCCGTGGAAACCGTCGAGGCCCAGCCGGACCGCGTACAGATCGGTAAGGCCCGTGATCGCGGCGCCAGGGCCGGCGCCGTCAACGTCCCTACTCTCGATCGGGATCACGGGGTTGGAGCTGCCGGCGACCGCGCCCAGGTCAACGAACGGGACGCCGTTGTAGCTCTCGACCGTCTGCCCGAACGCGTTCTCGGTGCGGCTGTAGTAGCCGGCCCGACGCGCCAGACTGCGCACACGGGCAATGGTCTTCTTGTTGCCGAGCAGGCCCGACGGGGTGCCGTCGAGCAGCCCGAGGAACTCGTCGAGGACGTCGAGCGCGGCGTGAATCTTGCCCTGATCGGTGCCGAGCGTCGCGCCGGTCCAGTCCAGGGACGCGCCGGCGCCCATCTCGGTGGAGCTTCCAGCGAGCGCGCGGTCGAGGCCATCGAAACCAGCCTCAGCGCCCGGGGTCGCGATCCGCTTGCCGTTGATCACCTGGTCGGAGAAGAACGCGTTCGCGCTCTTGATCGTCTGGTCCATCTGGAACGCGACTTCCGCCGTAGCGGCGGGGCCCAGGTTGGCGAGCGTGCGGTCGATCTCGAAGCTACCGCCGAGCGGCGACAGGTCGACCGTGTACCGCTGCCGCTTGGCCTGCTGCTTGGGGTACTCGGTGCCGATCGGGCGGAACTGCGCGCCGCGCTCTGCCACGAGCCGCGTGTATCCATAGGTGAGGGTCGCGCCGCCACCAGCGGGGTTCACGACGTTGTCGAAGGTGAGGTTGTCGAGCAGCCACGAGGACTTTCGGAACTCGTCGATCACCTGCATGTCGACGTCGTCCTGCGCGTTGAGCCGCGCGTCGGCCAGGGTGATAGCCATAAGGCGGGTGCCTCCTTACTTGGTGAGCCGGGCCGAGATCGCTTCGAGCAGCGACGCCGGCTGTGGGCGGGTGGTGGGCGCGCCGCGGAACTCGCCGCCGGACCGGACCGGCGCGGTGGTGGCGCGGTAGAGCTCGGGGTCGCTCTCGACAGCGGCCGTGATCGCGGCCTGCAGCGCCGTGTCGAACTGCGCGTCGCCCGGATCGAGCTGCGCGAGCGCGGCGACGAACGCCCGGGAGTTGAGCAGCCGGTCGGGTCGGGCGCCGGCGCTCTCGGCCGCCTTGTGCGCGGCGAGCTCGACCCGCGCGGCGCGCAGCTGCTCGCCCAGGTCGGCGAGCTGCCGGTCACGGTCGGCCACCTGCGCGGCGAGCTGCGCCGGATCGGGCTCGGTGGCGCCGGCGTCCGGGTTGATCGCCTTGTTGATCGCGTCGAGGGCGGCCTGCAGCTGGTCGCGCTGCTCGGCCGCCTCGGTGGCCTGGCGCTGCGCGTCGGCGAGCTGCTCGGCGGTCGGGCCGGCCGGGGCCGGCGGGGCGGTGGTCGGGTCGGTCGGGGGCTGCGCCGGCGGGGCGGCGGGGTCGCCGGTGGGCAGGGTGGCTGGGGTGGGGTCGCCGGGGTGTGGGCCCTCACCAGAGCCGCCCAGGACGGGCCAGATGGGACGGCCGTCGCGCCGCCGGCCGAGCGCCTGCAGGCCCGTGAATGGATGAATAGGCAGGTCGTATGAATTCATAAACGGTTCCCCTGAATTTAGGCGCCGAGCTGTCGTGGTCGATCCGCCCGGCGTGTTGTTGTGAGACGAATCGAGCTTGCATGTAATGTCGGGTGGGGTTCTGTGTTAACTTTCGGCACTTTGGGAAGGGGTTGGGGATGGCCGCTTCGGATAAGGCGACAATTGCTGTCGCGGCTATTTCGGCGGGCCTTGCGTTGGTCTCTGCAGTCCTCTGTGCTCTGATTGCGATGAGGCAGGCTAGGCAAATTGCCGGGGCCCAGACTTTTGATGTCACTAGCGCGCGGTTCAGTGAGTGGCAGAATCATAAGCGTTCCGTATATAGCGAGCTTTCGCATGCCCTCAATGCGCACATCGAAAATCGAAATAGCTCCACCAGGGCTGTGCTGCTCGATCGAGTGGTTGACGCTCAAATTGTCTCCTACCCTTCCCTGCGGCCGACCTTGACGAACATTTACGAAAATCCGGATCGGCTCGAACGCGAGAAGGTGAGTGGCATTGGCGGGGAGCTGAATGAGGATGCGGAAATGACGCCATTCGAGGCAAAGCAGAAGCTAATGAGTCAGCGCGCCGCACAGAGGTAGCGAATGCTTGGCAGGTTGGCGGCCAAGTGCAGGGCGGCGACTCACTTGTGCACCGTGCCGCTGCCGCTGTCGACAAAGGAGCGGACGGCGGCATAGCCGCGGACCCACGCCAGCCGCAGCAGGGACTCGCGTGGGTGCGGGCACACGGTGACCGGTTGGCCGGCCCGGGCGGCGTCGCGGCCGGCGGTCACTGCACGCACGGCATCGACTCGAAAGCCCATGGCTCACCCCCTGGTGTCAGAAGCGATTGCGGACGTCGGCGCCGGTCTTGCGCGCGGTGTCGGCGGCGGCCGACCGCACGCCGGTGAGCTGCTCCGTGTACTCGGCGAGCGTGGTCCGCGGACTCACCTCGGCCCAGTACCTTTTCAGTTCCTCGCTGGCCCGGGCGTAGGCGACGTGCGAGGGCCCCGAGAACAGCGAGAGCGGGTCGACGCCGTCGCGCTGCGCCTTTTTGGTGAGCAGGTAGCCGCGGCAGTGTTCCTCGGCGTCGAGCCACTGCTGATACACGAACTCGTCGTACATCTGCCGCACCTGCTCGCGGCTGAACGCCTGCCGGTTGCCGGCCTCCCTCCACTCCTGTTCGGCGAGCCAACGCTCGGCCGCTGGGAGCCGGTCCCACGGGTGTTCGTCGGGCGCCTGGTCGAGCCACGACCAGTCATCCATCAGAGAGCCCGGGCGCAGCGCGGCGTCGAGGGTGGCCCGGTTGGCGAGCTGCGCCTCGACGCTGTGTCCGGCCGCCCGGGCGGGCGGCGTGGTGGGGTATCGGCGGTCGAGCTCGTCGGCGATGCGCGCTGCCCCGTCGGGGTCGGTGTAGCGCATCGCCCACCCGAGCACGTCGTCGGCCACCGGGGACAGGTCGTCGCGCAGCCGGCCGCCGGGGAACACGTCGGCGAGCAGCTGCCGGCGGTCGGCTTCCGCGGCGAGCTGGGCGAGCTCGTCGCCACTCGCGTGCCGGGCCCGTTCGGCGAGCTGTCGCTCGGACATGGCGATCAGGTCGCGGCGGGCGCCGGGCAGCGCGGCGTCGATGTAGCGCCGGTCGAGCTCGGCCGCGATGCGGAGCACCCCGCGGTCGTCGAGCAGTGGCAGCGCGCGGGCGAGCTCGTCGTCGCCGAACTCGACGAGGTTCTCGGCGAGCCGGCCGCCGGGCCGGATGCGGTCGAGCAGCGCCTGCTCGTCCCGCCGGGTGGCTTCGGCCTCGATGCGGGCGCGGTCGCGCTTGTCGAGGGTGCCGTGTCGCATGGCGGCGCCGAGCTGCTCGTCGCTCATCTCGGCCGGTGTCCGGTGGTCGCCGGCCCGCACCTTCGCGGCCTCGACCGCATCCGGCGGCACCGGCCGGCGGGGCTCGGGCAGGTTGCCGGCCCCGGGCTGCTCCCGGTACCGGAGCCGTTTCAGGTCGGGGTGGGCGGCGAGATGCTCGCGCATCCGGCCCTGCCAGTCGCGCACCCGCTGCTCGGCTACCTGCCGGGCCTCGGGCGTCATGGCGCCAGCGGCGCGGTTCTTGTACTTGCGGATCTGGCGCTCGATGGCGCGCTGCCTCTGGCCGGCCTCGTAGCCGGTGCCGTCCGAGCGCATCGGCGGCACGATCGACGTCTCGCCTGGGGTGTAGGCACTGAGCGAATGCCGACAGTTGGGGTGCTGAAATCCAGCCTTGCGCGCTTCCTCGACGCTGCCGGCGACCCACACACGCAGCATGCGGCCGTCGTCGGTGGCGTGCTCGACCTCGACCTCGTGCCGCCCGTCCGGGCCGGACAGAGTCAGCAACTTGCCCTCCCACTTGCGGCACAGCGGGCACTCACGGGGAGCGTTGGAGACGATCACCAGGTCGACGCCAACGGCTTGCAGCCGGTCGGTTTGGCCGGCGACCGCGGCGCGGCCGACGGCGGTCCGCACGGCCATCTCGGCATAGCTCGTCATCTGCCATGTCCGGCCGGACCGGTCCACAAAGCTTTTGAGCCCGCGGTCGGCGAATCGCTCCATGGCGCGGGCGGCGGCCCGCCGGCGGGTGTCGATGCCGAGCAGGGGAGTAGCGGCGACCTCGGAGACGACCTGTCGGTATCCGTCCTCGACGCCGCGCAGGATGCCGCGATGGGTGGCGGTTACGAGCTCGATCGTCTCGGCGGCGAGCCGGTCGACGGTGCGGCCGGCCGGCGTCGACTCGGCGATGCGGCCGGCGTCGACGTCGGCCAGGGCGCCGAGCTCGGCCAGCCCGGTTCGGGCACCGCGGTTGAAGGCTTCGGCGACCAGGTCGTGTATCTCGGTCGTCATGGCGGTGCCGAGCGCGTCGACGACCCCCTGCGCCGCACGGCGTAGCGGCTGAACGTCGGCGAGCTTCTGCACCGCCCAGCCGGGGGCCTCCAATCCGTCGGCGAGCTGTCGCGCCACGATGCCGAGCAGACGCTGCTCGGCATCGGCGTACAGGTAGCGCACCCGGTCGGCGAGATCCTCGGCCATCCACGGGGACACCGGCACGCGATCACCCCCCCGACGGCCAACGGCGTTGTCAGCGCGGCCCGATACGGTCGGGCCATGACGAATGCGCCTGCCGAGTTCAAGCTCGGACAGATCGGTACTCGCCCGGAGATCTGCGCCGTCTACGGAGGTAGCCGGAACAGTGGCGGGATCGTGCCCTCTGTCGAGCCGAAGAACATCACTCTGTTCTCCGATCACGAGGTCGGGGTTACCTTCGGGTACCACGACGGATGGCTCGCCGAAGAGGACGAGTTCGGGCCGATCTTCGAATACACGGGCGCGGGTAAGAAGGGACACCAGACCTTCACCGGCAAGTACGGCGGCAACAACGCTGCTGTCCGGGACCACGTTGCGGCCGGACGTTGCCTGCACCTGTTCGTGGCGGTGGACACCGTGCCGGGCACCGGTACCAAGCGGCACCGGTACGTCGGCGAGTTCACCCTCGACACGGCAAAGCCCTACGTCGTCCGTGAATCCCTCGACGAGGACAAGCAGCCGCGCCGTGCGATCGTCTTCCGGCTGCGCCCGGTCGGCACCGTGCAGCGCGTCGCCGAAGACGAGATCCCGGCGGCGACGGTCACCGGCGGGAAGCTCGTAGCCGCGGCCATCACCGTGTGCAAGCTCATCGAGCCGGAGAAGAACACGAAGAAGAAGGCCAAGCGGTCCGCCGTGCCGGAAGTCGAGGCGCAGCGCCGTGAGGCGGACCTCAGCGACGCGTTCGAGACGTACCTCACCGCGCAGCAGCACACAGTCGGCCGCTTCCAGATCAAGATCAAGGGTCGGACGTCGATCCTGCTCACGGACCTGTACGACCAGACCGACCACGTGCTGTACGAGCTCAAGGGCACCAACACCCGTGAGGCGGTTCGCATGGCGCTCGGCCAGCTGCTCGACTACGGCCGGTACGTGAAGACTGACGGGCACCCCGAGATGCCGCGGCGCGTAGTGCTCCTGCCTTCTCTGCCCGATGAGGACCTGCAGGAACTGCTCGCCGATCACGGGATCGGCATCGCGTACCAGGACGGGGACACGTTCATCGGTGTGCCGCCGTCCCTCAGCTGACGAACGCCGGGACCGGGTCGGGCATGCCCTGTCCGGTCTCGGCGTGGATGCGTTGGACCTCGGCCGCGACGGCATCGGCGTCCCAATCCGGGTGCACGGTGCGGACTTTGGTCTCGGTGCTGATCGCCTGCGCCTGCGCCAACAGGGACAGGGTCTGAGCTGTCGACGTTGGGTCTTCGGCCACGGCCGGCCCGAAAGCGACCGCCGGCCGCTCTGGGGTGAGGGTGGAGAAGCCGAGCGCGCGGTCGAGTTGCAGGAGTGCCTCGGTTATATCTGCCAACGCGGGTGAGGCGTAACGGACTTTGGTTTTGCGAGTCACCATGCTGTCGTGTGCGCGGGCCTCGACCTCGGTCGCGGTTGCGGCCGGCCCGCCGTCGAGTCCGAACGTAGACGGGCTGTAGCCGGCGGCCTCGACGATCTGCCGCACCAGCGCGTCAGAGGTGGCCTTGTGCTCGTCGACCCTGATCGCGAACTGATTCATGGTGATGCCGGCGCCGGTCTCGGTCGGCGGGATGTCGAGCGTTGCCCAGACCTCCCGATCCTCGTCGAACGCTGCTCCGAGTCCGGGCCCGCGGTCGCGCAGGTATCCGGCGGGGACGATGAGTCGGGCGCGGGCGAGCCGGATGTCGCGCATCCAGCTCGACCACGTCTCGTCGAGGGCGTCGCACAGGTCGCGGGCCGGGCCCTGCAGGTCGGAGCGGCCGAGCGGCGAGCCCCGGTGCACGCGGTTCGGGCCGATGTTCGGCCAGTAGGCCGCGGTCAACTGGGGGATGCCGGTCTCGACGGCGCCGGACGGGCCGAGCGAGTCGACCACGGTGGCCGTGGTCGGGTGCTCGGTGAGCGGCACGGCACGGCCCAAGTTGTCGGGGGTGCCCAGGTACAGGCCGTGCTCGATCCGGCCGCGCTCGTGCCGCTCCAGCCGGCGCAGCACGGTCGCGCCGGTGCGCTCCAGCTCCTCCCAGAACGTCACGGCGACCATGCGGCCGTATCGGAACTCGGGCAGCGCGGCATCGGCGTGCACGGAGGTGAGAAGCGGGCGGGGGCCGAGCTCGGCATCCCACGCGGCGACCAGGTACACCCCGCCGAGTGCGGCGGAAACCTCTGCGGCCTCCAGCAGTACGCGGTCGGCGTGCTCGTCGAGCAGGTCGTCGAGGCGCCCCTGCAGGGCGGTGTCGGACACGGTCAGCCGCGGTGACTCGCTGAACAGCAGGCTTGCGGACTTGCGGGCGACGTCGGCCGGCATGGGGATGTGCAGACGGTTCTCTTGCCGGCCCGGGGCCGGCGTCCGGTCGCGTCCCCACAGCCGGCGCCGCCCGTCGGCGCGCTGCGCCTGGTTGCGGTAGACGGTGGCGAGCCGCTTCGGGTCGCCGGAGTACCACGCATCATCGACGGCCATCTCGGCGAGCGCGGGCGCCCACTGCCGGGGAGGCCACGGTGCCCCGTTGTCAGGCAGCGGCATCGGTCGTCACCCCCGGTCGCGGTAGTAGGTGGCGCCACTCGTGCGCGGTGGAGTGGACGGCGTACCGCAGCGCGTCGACCGAGTGATCCCCGCGTTTGAGCGGGCGGTCTTCGCCGGCCGCCGCGGCGGCGGCATCCCACACGTAGTCGGGCAGCTCGCCGAGCAGGCCGGTACACGAGCGGTGGACGCGCAGCAGGCCGGCGCCGAACGCGGTCGCAACCGACCGGATGCCGTCGAGTACTTCGTTCTTGGCCCGGGTCACCCCGGGGTGCCCGTCCTCCCACAGCTGCGCCATCATCGACGCGGCCGACGGGTCAAGGAACGTCCACTCCGGTTCGACGCCGAGCCCGCCGAGCCACCCCTGCAGGGCGGCCGAGTACTGCGCATCGGTCATCTGCCGGCGCCGGGCGCGGGAGTCGTAGCGCCACTCAGCGCAGGCGTAGAGCAGGCCGTCGTCGCCCAGCCCGAGCAGGATCGCCGACAGCGGGTTCGTGGTGCCGTAGTCGATGCCCACCCAGTAGCGCGACATGGTCGGCAGCTCGTCGACGACGTGCAGCTGCTCTTCGAACATGTCGTAGATCGAGCCCTCGGCCACGACCCACGCGCCGTCGATCATCCGCCGGCGCCACAGCCCGACGTACTCGGCCGACAGGGACGCGACGTAGGCCGGCGACAAGCTCGGGTTGTCGGCGAGCTTGAAGTGCCAGGAACGCAGATCAAGTTCGGCGGCGCGGTCGAGGTAACCGACCTTGAGCCAGTGGGCCGGCGAGTCGGGGTTCGTGGTCGCCAGCAGGCGTGCCCCGGGGACGCTGAGTCGGGCGAGAAGCTGCACCCAGAACGGTTCGGGCAGCAGCGTTGCCTCGTCCACGTACGCCAACGCGGCTGTCAGACCTCGCAGGCGGCCCTCGGCCCGGGCGTCCGCCGCGCCGATCAGGTGGACGGTGCGGCCGAGCACGGTCGCCGTGGTGGCGCCGCGGGTGTGCCGGATCTGAGCCGCGACCGGACCGAACAGGGCGGCATCGGTCAGGGGTTCGAGCACGTTGCGCTCGATCGTCTGCAGCGACCTGCCGCAGACGATGATCAGGCCGGACGGCGGCGCCTCAGCAACGGCCAGCAGGAAGGCGAGCAGGCTTGCGACAGTCTTTCCGCTGCGCACGGCGCCGTGCCAGATGTTGATGCGGGCCTGCGCGCGGGCGATGCTGCGCAGCTGCTTGCCGGACAGGGGGAGGGTGGAGAGCACGCCTCACCCCCCGTCCGCGGCCCCCTCGTCCTCGTCGGACGCGAAGGCGTCGCGCAGGCCGCGGGCAAGGTCGGTGAGCATCGACCGCACCTCGTGCCCGGACGTGCCGGCGTCGATCTCGGCGAGCCGTGCCGCGCTGGTCAGATATCCGCCGATGGCCTGCGAGTGGTGGCGCTCGTCCGCGGCCGGTGGGTCGTCCGAGACGACGTCGACCGTGTCGCCGGTCGGCAGCAGTTCGACGCGCACGTACGCGCCGGCCTCGATCCGATCCAAGTTGGCTGCGGCCCGCCGGTACAGGCGGGCCGTCAGGTCACGGCGCAGCGCGGCGAGATCCTCCTGACGCGCTGCGGTCGCCGGCGCTACCCGGGCGCCGCCGGTGAACGCGAGTCCGAGCTCGGCCGCGATCTTGGACACGGTTGAGCTGCTGCGCCCGATCTGAGCGGCGATGGCGTTGCGGGACAGGCCGTCGGCGTGCAGGCGGCGCACCCGCTCACGGTCGTTCTCTGTGATTGGCTCGCGCATCTGTCCACCTCCTATCGAGCAGGAAGCCGGTGCCTGACTGCTGTGCTGCGTGCGCAGGGGTAGCCGAAACGCGTTTCATGCCCCGATCCATCGGGAAGGGCGCATTTAGGCACAAAAAGGACAAGGCTATGGATGGTATTAGCAAGGGTGGTCGTTCGCTCTTCGAAGACTTCGACTGGGACCGGTATCACCAGCTGCGGCGGGATGGCTATCCCCTGGTGGCTGGGGAGATGTTTGTTCAGTACCTGTCGAGCCGGCTCGCGGCCTCGCGTCGGGCTTTCCCCGTGGAGCCTTTGGAGCTTGACGGAGCCCCGGGGGTCTCGACGCCTCCGCTAACCTTTAGGGAAGCGGCAGAGGCTGCAAAGCCGCCGAAATCCTCGAACGTGCGACCCGTCATGCCCAGGCCGGCCGCGATGGACCGGCTGCTGGACCCGTGCTCTGGGGGCTGTAGCGGTGCCAAATTCGGCGGCCTCGGCGGTTGCGGTTATGAATACTGCTGGGGGTGACTCGACCCCTTGGGGGATCTCGCTGGCGCCTGCAGCAAACCGCGGCGAACCCTCAGTGGTCGGCCTGTGTAAATCGGCCTGCCACGAGGCAGTGTGACGGGCCGTAGGTCTGGAGTGTTCCGGGCACGCCGGAAGCACCTCCAACTGTAGGTCACGGATTGATAACGGCGCAAGGGGTTAGGCGCGGAAGCGCTCGACTACCGCGGCGGCGTCCTCGTCGCGCCCGGGGCGGCCGGCCCAGACCAACACCCGAACGCGGATCACGTCCGGGTCGTGGCCAGCGAGTACCTCGTCGGCGACGGTCTGCGCGAACTTCTCGGCGTTGAGCACCGGGTCGGCGTCGACGATCTCGGCGGGCGCAAACTCGGCGTAGTCGTCGACCTCCCATCCGTCGGCGGTCTGCAGGTCGACCCGGTAGGCGTAGCAGGCGTGTCCGTCGACGATGGCCTGCACGCGCTGCTCGGCGATGTCGAGCTCGGCCGCAATTGCCTCGATGGACAGCTCGGCGTCGAGGTACGCCTCGAAAATGACCTGCACGAGCGGACCCTCGACCGGTCGGCCGGCCGCTGCAAGCTCTCGCGCGCTGCGCAGCATGGCGAGCGCCCGGTCGGCCTCGTGGTCCTTGACCAACGTCATGAGCTGCTCGGCGAACGTCGCCGCGGGAGCCTTCTGCGCCTGCATGGTCCGCGACATCGGGGCGCCTGCGGGCCGCTTGGTGTAGGTGACGGCCGTGGGTTGCTGTGTCATGTCGGGGTACCTCCTGCGCTCGGGTGCGATGGTGCTGCCGGGCGCCGGGCCCTACGGCCGTAGGGTAGGTGGCGCCCCTGACAGGTGCTCTCTGTGCAGCGGGTGCACGGCCTGTAAGGGTCGTGCGGGCCCCGGCGTCGTAGCGGCGTCGGCGGGCCCGCCGATCACTCAGCCTGATGGGCGGCTCGGTATGCCGGGATGATCTGGTGCACGCGCCCCTCGGTGAGGAACAGATCCCGCGCGATCTGGGCGGCGCTTCGGCCGGCGCTGTCGCGTTCCTCGAAGATGATCCGGGCGAGCTGCTTCTCGGCCGGCCGGTGCGTTGTGTCGGGTCCCACTCTGGCCGATCCGGCGGCGCACCGGGGCGCCGCCGGCGGTCGAGCCGCTCCGGCCGATCGCGGCAGCGATCGCCTTGCGGGACAGGCCGTCGGCGTGAAGGCGGCGAACCTGCTCGCGGTCGCTGTCGGTGAGGGGTTCCCGCATAGGCGATCACCCCCTGTCCAGTCGTGCGTTGGCAGACGGATTCGTGACGAGCATCTACCGCTCGGCTACAACGAAGCCGGGCTCTGTGGCGAGTAAGGCCACATCTGCATCGGCGATGGTGCGAACTCACATGGCGAGGACGAGCACGTGGAGGCTTGCATGCTGAATCGAAGGCTATTGGCGATCGGCATTAATGATACCGTTCACGAGTTTGCCGCTACCTCTTGCGAATCACGGAATTTTCTCGATTTTACCTTCGAATCATCGATGGGAACTCAGTCAACGAGGGGTCGACCACGGCTCGCGATCAGTCGGCACCTTTGAAGGTGGGATTCCGCCGATTTGAGGCGGCCGGAGGGGGGTTGAAGGGGTGTCAGACTCGTTGGTGGAGCGGCGCCGCCCACGGATCGGCCGGGACACCGGCCCTGAAAGGGGAGCTCTGGAGTGAGCAGCGAGAAGGGGCGGGCGGGCGGCCTGCATGGTGTGGGTTGGGATCCAGCCGACGTGATCGAGCTGACCCGGTCTGCCTTGGCGGCGGGCGTCATGGTCGTGATCCTGATCCGGCACCCACAGTTGGACGCGGCGGCGATGACCCTGCTCGGCAGCGGGTTTGCCGCCATCGCGGTACCAGTGCGGCGAGCAGGTGGTCGCAGGTAGTGCAACGGCCCGTCGCTGGGGGAGGTGGCGGGCCGTAGGTCTGAGAATCTTCCGGGCATACCGAAAGCGCCTCCAACTTTAGATCACGGAAAGGTAACGGCGCAAGCCTGTTTGGGCGCTTAACTCCGGCCGCGCTCCCACGTTGCGGCCGCTGTCTCGCCGGCCTTGACATCGTCGACCCACACGGGCGCCGGCCGGCGCGCGGGGTGTCGGCCTGCTCGTTGGGTGCCTCTTCGAGGAGAAGCAGAGGCTTCGCTGCTTGGTGTGGATGCTGGGTGGATGAGCTGCGCCAGAGGTGCGTGCCCACCTCAATGGTGCAACGGTGGTAGGGAGAAGATTCGATTTGCTGTGCCCGCCCAAGGGGGCGAAGCGCTGATTTCGCTTTTTTCTGAATGAGGAGGCGACGATGACCGCCGAAGTGGCTGAGATCGCGATAGGCAGGGATGGTAAAATCCCTAAAGGGCCACTGATCTTCGTCAGTCATGATTCCCGAGATGCTGAACTCGCCGAAGCCTTCAGTAAGCTTCTCTCGAATGTGTCCACCGGCTTGCTGAAATCGTTCAGATCGTCCGACAATAAGGGTTCGCAAGGTCTTGAATATGGCACTGATTGGTACCCTGAGATCTTAAAGAAGATTGCAGCTTCCTGTGATGTTGTCTGCCTGCTGACCGCCCGAAGTCTAAATCGCCCGTGGATTCTCTATGAGGCTGGAGTCGCCAAAGGGAAGCTAGATATTCCCGTCCACGGGCTCGCGCTCGGAATGAATCTGGGCAATGCAAGTACTGGCCCATTTGCTCAGTTTCAAAACTGTGGCGGTGATGCAGATGCCATCACTAAGTTGGTGATCCAGCTGATAGGTCGCCTTCCTGACGCAGATCCCGATCGTGGTCTGGTGAAGGCGCAGGTGGAAGTCTTCAGGAAGCGCGTCAGGGAGATCCTAGAATCGATCGGCGAGGCGGCGGATGATAGTGATGGTCATATCGAGGAGGGATCCTCGAATGCGAGGATATTTGAGGAAATCAAGGTAATGTTCCAGGAGCTTCCGGATCGGATCGAGGATATTGCTACCCGGAACGATCTAGGGCCTTTGCGTAGCGAAGTTCTAGACCCCGCGATTCTGTCTGAAATTGCAAGCCTTTCGGCTGGTACTACTCGGCGCCCTGGTGTCGCTTTCCTGGTCCTTGCGAGTCCGTTCCGAGATGTCATGCCTTGGCTCTACGAGATTGCTGCGGAAATCTATCGCGCTGAGGGGAGGCGGGATCTCGAAGGCGCGCGGCGGGCGCATCGTGACTTTATGGGTGCGCTGGAGGTGTCCAGTAGGCTGCCGGTGCAAGGCGTTAGGGATATGCGACGTCTGATGCATGAGGTTGCTAGCCTTGCAGGCCACTTTGACGATTTCGGGCTCGGTGACGGGGATTTCTCAGCTGCGTGAATCTCGGAGTCCGATCTTAGGAGCGTGGGACTCGTTGAGAGTCACAACAAGGGCGAACATCTCATCGACACCCCAGGCGCGCCGACAGCGGTCGTCAAGGGGGACGGGCGCCGGGCACCTGGGGCCGGTGGCGCAGGTGACCCTCGGCGTGTCCTGCGGGTGGGTGTGCAGGGTGAGCTCGCCAGCGCACCACGGGCACGGCCGGCCCTCGATCACCTGCTCGCGTGGGTCGATGCGCAGGGCCCGCAGCACGAGCCGCTCGGCCTGGCCAGCGACGCGCACGGCCTCGTGCCGCAGGTGCTCGGGCAGCAGGCCGAACAGCGCCGGCTCGCGGATTCGGTCGCCGCGCGGCTCAGGCGTGGCGTCTTCGTCGAGCAGCCGGCCCTCGACGAACAGCGCGGCCCAGTGCAGGCCATGCCGGCGGCTGCCGGGGTCGGTGGGGCTGCGGTAGGTCCACCGACGCGGGTCGCCGGCGTCGACCTCCTCGACCCCCCACCGCGGCGGCCGGCCGGGGGCAGACACGAGGCGCCGTCCGATCGGGCGCTGCACCGCGGCGGCGAGTGTGTCGGCGAGATCGAACAGCAGCCCCTCGACCCTGGTCGCGGCGTCGAGCGCGTCGAGGTTGGCCGGCGCCGGGTGCTGGCGCAGGGTGAGCGGCACGCGGTCGACGACGTCGAGCAGTTGCTCGTCGCCGGCCTGCTGGCGGGCGAGATGGGCCGAGAGCTTGACCGGCGGCCATGCGTCGGCCGGCGGCGTCTCGATCGCGACCAGCAGCGCGCCCCACTCCTCACGGACGGTGCGCAGCTGCTCGGCCGCTCGGCGAATGTTGGCGGTGTAGTACACGGTGTGCTCTCCCAATCATGGTGCGGGGTAGGTCAGTTGGTGGGCCCGGGTGCCCCTCTGTGGTGGTACGGGGGCGCCCGGGCCGGTCTAGGGGGCCGGCCCCGGGGTGCCGGCCGCGGGCCGCGTGCCGGCGGCGAGTGCCGCCTGCAGGCGGGCGAGCTCGACCTCGGCGAGCTGGCCGCGCTGCGCCCGGGCGAGGGACCGCTGCAGGGCGCGCAGCCGCTGATGCGCGATGCGCCGCAGCCGCATCTGCCGGCGGGACCACTCGCCGCACCACTCCCGGTACTGCGACAGGTCGGCGATCCCCGTGCGCAGCAGCTCGGCCTCGGCCGGCAGCAGCGCGCCACGCTCGGCCCGGGCGACCAAGTGCAGCAGCTGCTCGACGTCCGACCGCGCGCCGACCGTCGGGGCGCTCACTGCTCACCCCGGGGGGGCGACCAGGTAGGAGACGGCGAGCAGCCCGCGCTCGTCGAGCCGCAGCTCGGCGTCGGCCGCGGCACGGCCTACGGCACGCAGCTCGGAGCGGACCACGTCGAGTAGCTCGGCAACGTCCGGCAGGGATACGGGGACGTCGAGCACACGCTCGGCACGGGTCACGGATGCGAGACGACGGGGAGGGACGGACACGGGCTGTGACCTTTCGGAAGGGTGGGCGCGGACACCCGCGCGCATGGGGGGCGCATCGACCGGTCGCGGCGGGGAAATCACCGAATTCCCGTACCGCGAGCGACAGTTCGGGCCTTGCGGTTGCGGTGGCGGGGCGTCATGCGGCGCTCTCCTGTCGGGCGACCTGCTCGGCGGCCTGGTCGAGGCGGGACGGGTGGACGGTGGCCCGGCGATGCCACGTGCCGGCCCGATCCCCCTTGGCGGCCGTGCGGCGCCGGCACGGTTCCCCGATCGGCGCCCGGCACCACGAGCAGGCGACGGCCAGCGCATCCGGCCGGCCGGCCGCCGCGGCGGCCTCCCGCGCGGCCCGCACCGGACGATGCGGCGCCAGCGCGGCGGCGGCCCCGGCTGGCAGTGCTCGCCTGATCCGGCCGGCGATGCTCGGGTGCGGCCCGCCGGTCAGTTCACGCGAGCTGCTCGGCGCGGCCTGTCCGGTGGCGACCGCCCGCCGCTGCGCCCGGATGGCGTCCTTGTAGGCGGTGACGTCGTCGGGGTCGACGGCGGGGCGCGGGTCGGTGTGCCGGCCGAGCAGTGCCCGCCGGTGAGCGGCCCACGGCCGGGTGACGTCGACGGCCAGAATCGGGAACGGGGACTCGGCCACGTGCTGGCGCACCACGGTGGCGGCGTCCCATCCGTCCGGCGCGGTGGCCGGTACGTCCTGCAGTAGCTCGCACCACCGGGACAGCTGCGCGACCGCCTCATCGGCCGTGCCGTTCGCGGTCCGGGGGTCGAGCTCGGCGACGTAGGCGAGCAGTGCGGCGACCTCGTCCGGTTTCATCGGGTACCCCCTCGGGCGTTCATCTCGGCGAGCGCGGCCTGCAGCAGCTCGGCATTCCGGTTAGCCGGTGGTGAGGGACGGGAGGCGCCCCCAGGGATCGACCGCAACGGACCGCGGGCCGGCCGCTCCCGGGCGATCCACTGCTGCCAGTCCGCGCGCCACTGACCGGCCGTGCGCTCCGGCGCAGTCGCGCGGTGAGCAAGCCACTTCGCAGTGGCGGCGTCGATGCCGTCGAGGCCGAGCCGCTGCAGGTGGCCGGAGACCGCGGCCCACCCGATCAGTTCGTCGTCGGGCTGCCAGTCGGGAGGCAGAGCGCAGGTGACGGAGGAACCGACGGCGGCAGAGCCCGTGCGCGCCCGCGCCCGCCTCTTCTGGTTCCCTCCCGTTACTTCCTGTTCCCTCTGGTTCTGGGGTGCAGAATCCGCACCCCCACCGGTGCAGGAACTGCACCCCTGTCCTGCAGAATCCGCACCCCCACTGGTGCAGATTTCGCACCCCTCGCTCGACGGGGGTGCAGTTTCTGCACCGTTGTCCGAGTCGGCACCGGGTACCCACCCGACGGCGAGCGGCAGCCGGTAGACGCGCTCACCCCGGGGGCCGCGCCGGCCCTCGACGAGCTGCAGCTCGCCGGACTCGATCACCGTGTCGACAGCGGCGACGACGGCCCGCTGCGAGGCCCGGGTGCGGATGGACAGAGAACGGGTCGAGCCGTAGGCCGTGCAGTTCGGGCCGGCATGCTCGGCAAGCGAGAGCAGCACCAGTCGGGCGGTGCCACGGGCGGTGGAGTTCTCCCACACCCAATCGCGGGCGGCGTGACTCAACGTGCTTTCTCCCTTGGAGCGTTGGGGATGGTTGGGGGATCGAGGCGGCAGGCGACCGCGGCCGGCGAGTGCGAGCTGCAGCGCGGCCCGCATGGGTACGGGCGGGCAGGCCGGCGGCACGGGATGCGGCCGGCCGCACACAGCGGGCTCACGAGGCGACGCCGAGCCCGTCGACCTGGCCGGGCCCCGGAGTAGGCCGGTCCTCGACGACCGGCCGCGCCCGCGGTCGGCGCCGCCGCGGGCGCGGTACGGCGTGCGTCGGGTACGGGTGCGTGCTCCCATCGATGGCGAGCTGCAGCGGCGTCTCGACGACGTCCTCGACGGCGGTCCGGCTGCTCACGCGACCGCCCTCGACGACTCGCCGATACCGGCGCGGCGTCGCCCGACGCACGCGATCAGGTCGAGATACCAACGCGGCTCTCCAACGGCCTGCGCCGCTCGCCAGATCTGCCGCACGTCCTCGACGTCGTCGGCGGCCACGGCAGCGGCCAGGAACAGCGGGCGCGGCGGCTGCAGGGCGTGCACGCTCACGTCTCGCACTCCAGTTCGATAAGGCGGCGGCCGGCGACCGTGCGCGCGGCAATCTGCTGCAGTTGCTCGCCAAGCTCGACCGCGGCCCGGTAGGAGAGATCGGCGGCGAGCAGGCCGTCGCCAGTCGGAAGCAGGTCGACGAGCTCGGCCCGCCGGCGGCGCATCACGGCCGCGCGCCGGCGGCTGGCCGTCCAACGCAGCAGAGCGGAGCGCACCCCAGCACGAGCCCGGGCGCGGGAGGCATCGAGCGCGGCGCCGGCCCAGTCGAGGCCGTAGTCGCTCCCATGGGGGTCGAGCGCCCGGGCCCGGTGGTGGGCTGCCGCGGTGGCGAGCTTGCGCAATCGATCGCCGACGAGCTGCTCGTCGGCAGCGAATGCGAGCGCGACCAGGTCGAGCAGCCGCTCGGCCCCATCGGTGACGTCGAGCCGGACCGTGTAGCCGTCCGGGTGTAGCGTCGCGCGGATCACCTGAGCCTCACATACAGGCGCAGACGGCCGTCGGTCTCCGGGTAGGTCCTGGAGAATCGCGCGATCGAAACGGACGGGTCCGCCCGGAGGATGGCGAGTACGGCGTCGATGAGCGCGGGATCGGCAATGATCCGCAGATGCCCTGCGCGGGGCTTGTTCATCGAGCACCCCGCGGAACGAGGTTGGTCGGGCCGCAGGCGGGGCGGGCCGCCGGCAACACCTGGTGCATGGCCCGGATTGCTTCGAGGTGTTCAGGGCCGAATCGGACGTACTTGCCGTACTTCTCGTGGGGAATCCGGTTGATGTTCCGGCGCAGCCACGTCTCGGGCAGGGATAGAGCTTCTGCGGCGCCGGCGTAGTCGTGTAGGAGGGTCATGCGCGCTCCTTCGCGTCAGTTCATGTCGCTTCCGTTCTGCTTCGTGACGCTACATCTGCGCATTCGCGAACGCGAATGATTTCTGCGTCCGCTGGCGACAGGGCACCCGGGCCCGCGTCGAGCTTGGGTTGGCGTGTTCGCGCAATATTGGCTCGCACCGATATGGGATTGCGGGTTTCTGGCTGTTAGCCTCGTTCGCGAACGCGGCAGGGCGTTGTCTAGGCCCCACCGTCAGTACTTTGGCGCCGCGCATGGCGCCGAAGGAAGCGTGCGAAGGGAACCGGGGATGTCCGAGAGCTCAGCGGGCAGTGATGCCCTTACGCAGATGGTGCGCGCCGCGCTAGACCGGCCTGGCATGTCCTATCAAACCCTTGCAGCCATCGCGATTGATCCGCAGAGCGGCGAGGGTGTCGGCGCCACCTGGCTGCACAAGCTGGTGAAGGGCAACGTGGCCCGCGCACCGGAAGCGCGGGTCCTTCGGGCCCTGGCCGCTGGGCTCAAGCTTCCGCTGTCAGAGGTCCAGCGGGCGGCGGCCGAGCAGTGGCTGCAGTACACCAGTACCGAGCTGTCGGGACTCCCGGAAGACGTGCGGGTCATCCTCGGTCACCTGGAGGGCATGGCACCGGAGGACCTGTCCCGCGCGCGGGCCGTGATCGAGGCGCTGACCGCAGGGGCGAACGGCTCTTCGTCGGATGCGTCCTAGTTAGTCCCTATACACGCCTCTCACAAGATCGGATCATCCTCGCCCCAACCGCTACTCGGGCGTAGGGTCGAACAAGCTTTTGGGCAGGTGGGTGCAGCAACGGGGGCCGACCTTGTGCTGCTCGAAAGAGGGGGTTGCGTGGACAGTGTCACCCACGAGCTGGCGGAACTCGACGAGGGCGTTCCGGTCATGCTGGTGGTGCTTTGCGGCAGGCTCGTGCTCGTGGGAGATCCGCGCGTCGTGTCGGCTGATCACCTGGCGCGGCACACGGCGGACGTTCAGGCATGGATGGCCGGCGCTGAAGTCGACGCCAACCGGGCCGCGGATGTGCTGGCCGGTCAGATCGAGTGCCTGATCAAGGGTGAGTCCCTCGCACTGCCTGCTAGGTAAGTCGGCGGACGAGTGCCCCCGGACCGATCGCGGGTCCGGGGGCACTGTGCTGCCAGGGATCAGGCCGCCGCGGCGACCTCCTCGCGGGCCAGCAGGACGTCAGCCGGGGCGCCGGCCTGAGTCAGGGTGAACGCATGGTCGACGGCGGCGATCACCTCGTCGTCGAGAATGTCGAGCAGATGCCCGTACCGGTCGACGGTCGTCTGAATCGACTCGTGGCCCAACCGCGCCTGGATCGCCGGAAGGGGAATCCGGGCGGCGATCATCCATGAGGCGTGAGTGTGCCGGAGGTCGTGAGCGCGCGGGGTCTTGGTCAGCCCCTCGTCCTGGGCTTTCGCGATGGCGGGCAACCACCGCTGGCGGCGGAACGTCGCCGGCAGCCACGCGCCCCCCTCGGGCGCCGGAAACAGCAGGTCTTCCGTGGCCTTGCCCCGGGCCGCACGCTGGACAATTGCGCTGAGCCGGGGCGTCAGCACGATGGTGCGCCGCGACCTCTTGGTCTTCGGTGGCCCCATGTACCGCTTGCCGTGCTCATCGAGCTTCCATGTCCGCTGAATCCGCACCGCGGGGCGGCCGTTGCGGCGAACTATGTCCCGCTTCTGCAGGGCGGTCAGCTCGCCCCACCGCATTCCGGTCCCGACCGCGAGTTCGACGATGTCGGCAGCGTCGGCCTTCAGGTGCTTGTGGACGAGGGCGTACTCCCAGTGCTCCAGGAAGCACATTTCGTCGCTGTCGGTGTCGTCCGGGCGCGGCAGCCGGGTGCCCACGCAGGGATTGGTCGCGCGCTTCTCGCCCAGCACGGCCGCCTGCAGGATGCTCGACAGCAAGCCATGGTTGTCCCGGACTGTCTTGGCCCGGTACTTGCGGCGCTTGCGCGCGCCCTCGGGCGGATACGGCCCCCACCGGCCCGCCTCCAGATCGTTGACCCACAGTTTGATGGCGTCGCCGGTGATGGACTCCGGCCCGTCGGCGACCGAGAAGTCCCGGAACCACGGGACCATGTTGCACTCGATCATCTGCCGGTACTTCGCCTTAGTGCCGCCCTGAACGCCGGTCAGCAGCTCGACGAAGTTGAGCGCGTACGCCTCGAACATCGTGTCGGGGGCGGTCTCGGGCTCGGCCGGCTGCTCCTCGACGAACCCGCGGCCCTTGACCCACCCGGGCGGCCACTGCTCGCCGTGCCCCTTCACGAGGTCACGGAAGCGTTCGGAGCTCTTGAGGTCGTCGAACTTCTCGGACTCCTGCTTGCCTGTCCGGGCGCCGCCGTCACGCCAGGTAACTGTGTACGTGGTGCCACCGTCTTTGCGTTCGCGAACGCGAATGGATGCCATGTGGCGACCGTATCCCGATCCGTGCTGACACGGTGCTGCAATTTCACCTGGGCAAACACAAGGGGCTGACCCGTTTTCACAGGTCAGCCCCTTGGTGGTGCTGGCGGAGGATACGAGATTCGAACTCGTGAGGGATTGCTCCCAACACGCTTTCCAAGCGTGCGCCCTAGGCCTCTAGGCGAATCCTCCGTGGGAGAGCTTAGTACATGTTTCGGGGTGGTCGCGACCACCTATCCCGCAGGTTGGAGGGTGGGGGTGGCCTGTGGATCGTCGGGGCCGGGATCCGGTAGTGTGGGGGGCAGCCCCTCGTGTGGCGTCATCTCTCTGAACCCCCCCAGGGCCGGAAGGCAGCAAGGGTAGGAGGGCTCTGGCGGGTGCACGGGGGGTCTTTGCGTTCCCCGGGGCCGGGTGGGGTGGGGGCGGGGAGTGCGGGACGACGCGTTTGTCGGTCCGTCCCGATATCGTCGGGGGTGTGTCCCTAGCCCTGTACCGCCGCTACCGCCCCGAGACCTTCGCGGAGGTCATCGGGCAGGAGCACGTGACCGCTCCGCTCCAGCAGGCCCTGCGCAACAACAGGGTCAACCACGCGTACCTGTTCAGCGGCCCACGCGGCTGTGGCAAGACGACGAGCGCGCGCATCCTGGCCCGCTGTCTGAACTGCGAGCAGGGGCCGACGCCGACGCCGTGCGGGGAGTGCCAGTCCTGCCGTGACCTCGCGACCGGCGGGCCCGGGTCGATCGACGTGATCGAGATCGACGCCGCCTCGCACGGTGGTGTGGACGACGCGCGCGAGCTGCGCGAGCGGGCCTTCTTCGCCCCGGTGCACAGCCGGTACAAGATCTTCATCCTGGACGAGGCACACATGGTGACCTCGGCGGGCTTCAACGCGCTGCTCAAGGTGGTCGAGGAGCCGCCGGAGCACCTCAAGTTCATCTTCGCGACCACCGAGCCGGAGAAGGTGATCGGGACGATCCGGTCCCGGACGCACCACTACCCGTTCCGGCTGGTCCCGCCCGGCACGCTGCGCGACTACCTGGCGGAGGTCTGCGGCCGGGAGGGCATCCAGGTCGAGGACACGGTGTTCCCGCTGGTCGTCCGGGCCGGGGCGGGCTCGGTGCGTGACTCGATGTCGGTCATGGACCAGCTGCTGGCCGGGGCCGGCGAGGGCGGCGTCACGTACCAGATGGCGACGGCGCTGCTCGGGTACACCGACTCCGCGCTGCTGGACGAGGTGGTGGACGCCTTCGCCGCGCAGGACGGGGCGACGGTGTTCCAGGTGATCGACCGGGTGGTCGAGGGCGGGCACGACCCGCGCCGCTTCGTCACCGACCTGCTGGAGCGGCTGCGCGACCTGGTGATCCTGGCCACCGTGCCGGACGCCGGGGAGAAGGGGCTGATCGACGCCCCGGCGGACCGGGTCGCGGTGATGCAGGCCCAGGCGGACGCGTTCGGCGCGGCCGAGCTGAGCCGGGCCGCGGACATCGTCAACACCGGGCTGACCGAGATGCGCGGCAATGCGGCGCCCCGGCTGCAGCTGGAGCTGATCTGCGCCCGGGTGATGCTGCCCGGTGCGTACAGCGACGAGCTGTCGCTGCAGGCCCGGCTGGACAAGCTGGAGCGGCGCGCGACAGCCGGCGGGTTCGCCGCGCCGATGGGCGCTGCGCAGATGGGGGCAGCGCCGACGGGGGCTCCGGCTGCGGTGCCGGTGGCGGCACCGGTGGCCGCGCCCGTGGCGGAGGCCCCGGCTGCGGCGCCCGTGCAGCCCGCGCCCGTGGTGGCGGCGCCGGCTGCCGCACCCGCCGGGCCTGCGCCGGGTGCCTGGCCGATCCCGCGTAGCTTCCCGCCCGCCGGGAGTGCCCCAGCCCCGGCGGCTCCGGTGGCCCCCGCGGCCCCCGCACCTGCGGCGCCTGCCGCCCCGCAGCAGCAGCCGGCGGCCCCCGCGCCCGCCCCGGTGGCCCCGGTGGCGGCGGGTCCCGGCGGGCAGCCGTCGGCGGCCGCGCAGCAGGGTGCCGCGCAGGTCCGGCAGCTGTGGCCGCAGATCCTGGAGGCGGTGAAGAACCGCCGCCGCTTCACCTGGATCCTGCTCAGCCAGAACGGCCAGGTGGCCGGGTTCGACGGCAGCGTGCTGCAGGTCTCGTTCATCAACGCCGGCGCCCGGGACAGCTTCGTCGGCAGCAACAGCGACGACGTGCTGCGCGCCGCGCTGTCCGACGCACTGGGCGTGGACTGGCGCATCGAGTGCATCGTCGACCCGTCCGGCGGCGTCGGGGCCGCCCCGGGCGGTGGGCCGTCCGGTGGTGCCCAGGGCGGTGGCGGTCCGGCCGGTGGCGGCTGGGGAGCCCCGGCCCGTCCGGCTGCCGCTCCGGCGGCCGCGCCCGTGCCGGCGCCCGCGCCTTCGGTGGTGCCGTCGCCGGTGCAGGCCCCGCCCGTACAGTCCGCGCCGGTGCCTGCCGCGCCACCGGTCGCGGCTCCGCCGGCCCGTCCGGTGCAGTCGGTGGCGCCCGAGGACGACGTCCCGGAGGAGGACGACCCGGACCTCAACGAGGAGGCGTTCTCCGGTCAGGAGCTGATCATCCGCGAGCTGGGTGCGACGGTGCTGGAGGAGATCCACCACCGGGGCACCTGAGCGGGACGCAGCACGTAGGCTCGGCGGTGACGAAGGTGACGAAGGACTCACCGCGACGACAGCGCATGACAGCAAGGAGAGAGCCGTGTTCCCCGGTGGTGGCCAGCCCAACATGCAGCAGCTGCTGAAGCAGGCGCAGAAGATGCAGCAGGATCTCGCGAAGGCCCAGCAGGAGCTGGCCGAGACGAAGGTGTCCGGTTCGGCGGGCGGCGGTCTGGTCGAGGCGACCGTGACCGGCGCCGGTGAACTGGTGGCGCTGACCATCGCCCCGGCCGCGGTCGACCCGGAGGACACCGAGACCCTGGCCGACCTGGTCCTGGCGGCGGTCCGGGACGCGAACCAGAGCGCGCAGAAGATGCAGGCCGAGCGCATGGGCCCGCTGACCCAGGGCCTGGGCGGCGGCGGCATCCCCGGCCTGCCGTTCTGACCCGAGAGACCCGAGAGACCTGAGCGGACACCGCTCCGCGGGTCCGGGGTCCGGGGTCCGTGGTTCCGGACGACGGACCCGTGTGATTTATGTGGGGGTCGGGCGTCGGGCGCTGTGTCCGACGCCCGATTCGTTGGATGATGGCACCGGAGTACCTCCGACCATCCGAAGGAAGGCGCGACGTTGTACGAGGGCGTGGTTCAGGACCTGATCGACGAACTGGGCAGGCTGCCCGGCGTCGGGCCCAAGAGCGCCCAGCGGATCGCCTTCCACGTGCTGCAGTCCGATCCGGTCGACGTGCGCCGGCTCGCGCACGCGCTGCTGGAGGTCAAGGACAAGGTCCGCTTCTGCGTGGTCTGCGGCAACGTCGCCGAGGCGGAGCAGTGCCGGGTCTGTCTGGACCCGCGCCGCGACCTCGCCGTCATCTGCGTGGTCGAGGAGCCCAAGGACGTCGTCGCCATCGAGCGCACCCGTGAGTTCCGCGGCCGTTACCACGTGCTGGGCGGCGCGATCAGCCCCATCGAGGGCGTCGGCCCGGACGACCTGCGCATCCGTGAGCTGCTCGCACGTCTCGCGGACGGCACGGTCACCGAGCTGATCCTGGCCACCGACCCCAATCTGGAGGGGGAGGCGACCGCCACCTACCTGGCCCGGCTCTGCAAGCCGATGGGCCTGAAGGTGACCCGTCTGGCGAGCGGCCTGCCCGTCGGCGGGGATCTGGAGTACGCGGACGAGGTCACCCTCGGCCGCGCCTTCGAAGGGAGACGACTGCTCGATGTCTGACCGGACGATCAACCAGCAGCACACCCACGGGCACGGCTCGGAGCCGGACGACTTCGCCGTGCAGATCGCCGACTCGGTGGAGAGCTTCGTGCTCGCCGTCACCGAGGTCGCCAAGGGCGACGAACCGGGCAGCGCGGTCTCGCTGCTGCTCCTGGAGGTCTCGCAGGTGCTGCTGGCCGGCGGCCGGCTGGGTGCCATCGAGGACGTCGTCCCGGAGGACCGCTTCGAGCCCGACGCCGGCCCCGAGCCGGACGGCGAGCAGCTGCGTGAGCGGCTGGCCGAGCTGCTCGCGCCGATCGACGTCTACCACGAGGTCTTCGACCCGTACGGCCCGCCGGAGAAGCCCAACGCCTTCCGGATCTCGGACGACCTGGCCGGCGTGGTCAGCGAGCTCCAGCACGGGCTGACGCACTACCGCGAGGGCCGGGTCAGCGAGGCGCTGTGGTGGTGGCAGTTCTCGTACCTCTCCAACTGGGGCACCACCTGCACGGCGGTGCTGCGGGCGCTGCAGTCGCTGATCGCCCACGTCCGGCTGGACAGCCCGATCGGGGCGGTGCCGGACGGCGCGGACACCGACGACGACGGGCTCACCGACGAGCAGCTGGAGAAGCAGGCCGGCGACCTGATGGCGGCCGAGCTGGGGCTGGGGCGGTAGCACCGCTTTCCCGCGGTTCGGTGGGTCCACCAGGCTGTGACGAATGCCTCACCGGTTCGTCCGGAAAGGAAATCCGGTCGGATCACCGCCACCGGATCCGCCGATTCTCCGGGGCCGTACCGAATCGCCCGCAGACCTGCCGGTCGGGCCGCCCGTCCCGCCGATCACCTGCTGAAACGGGCGTCTCATCATATGGAAAGCGCCGGTCAGGGCACCCCTGCTCGGTAGACTGGCGCGGACCGCACACCCCCGTCCCCCGGGGGGAACGGGGGCGTGGCGCCCCCGGAAACGACACGAGTCGAGGAGCGCACGTGGGCCTTGTCGTGCAGAAGTACGGCGGCTCATCCGTTGCGGATGCCGAGGGCATCAAGCGCGTAGCCCGCCGAATCGTTGACGCCAAGAAGGCCGGCCATGAGGTCGTCGTCGTGGTGTCCGCGATGGGCGACACGACGGACGAGCTCATCGAACTCGCCGAGCAGGTGTCACCACTGCCTGCCGGTCGTGAGTTCGACATGCTGCTGACCGCTGGAGAGCGCATCTCCATGGCACTGCTGGCCATGGCGATCAAATCCCTGGGCCACGAGGCCCAGTCCTTCACGGGCAGCCAGGCCGGCGTCATCACCGACTCCGTCCACAACAAGGCGCGCATCATCGACGTGACGCCGGGCCGCATCCGCACCGCCCTGGACGAGGGCAACATCGCGATCGTGGCCGGCTTCCAGGGCGTGTCCCAGACCAGCAAGGACATCACCACGCTGGGCCGGGGCGGCTCGGACACCACCGCCGTCGCCCTCGCCGCCGCGCTCGACGCCGAGGTCTGCGAGATCTACACCGACGTGGACGGCGTGTTCACCGCCGACCCGCGCGTGGTGAAGAAGGCCCGCAAGATCGACTGGATCGCCTACGAGGACATGCTGGAGCTGGCGTCCTCGGGTTCCAAGGTGCTGCTCGACCGCTGTGTGGAGTACGCCCGGCGCTACAACATCCCGATTCACGTACGCTCGTCCTTCTCGGGTCTCCCCGGGACGATCGTCAGCAACGACAACCCGAACAAGCCCGAAGGGGGCGAGATGGAGCAGGCCATCATCTCCGGAGTCGCCCACGACACCTCCGAGGCCAAGGTCACCGTCGTCGGCGTGCCCGACAAGCCGGGCGAGGCGGCCCGCATCTTCCGCGCCATCGCGGACGCCGAGGTCAACATCGACATGGTGGTGCAGAACGTCTCCGCCGCGTCGACGGGCCTGACCGACATCTCCTTCACGCTGCCGAAGACCGAGGGCCAGAAGGCCATCGACGCGCTCGGCCGGGTCAAGGAGGGCATCGGCTACGAGTCGCTGCGCTACGACGACGCGATCGGCAAGATCTCGCTGGTCGGCGCCGGCATGCGCTCCAACCCGGGCGTCACCGCGACCTTCTTCGAGGCGCTGTCCGCCGCGGGCGTCAACATCGAGCTGATCTCCACCTCGGAGATCCGCATCTCGGTCGTCACCCGCGCCGAGGACGTGCCGGAGGCCGTCCGCGCCGTGCACAGCGCCTTCGGGCTGGACAGCGAGTCGGACGAGGCCGTCGTCTACGGGGGCACCGGGCGATGACCCGGGCGGTGACCCGGGAGCGGGACCGGCTCACTCCGGGCAACCGGGCAGCCGGGGCCGCTCGGGTCGCCGGGCGATGACCCGGCGGCCGAACCTCGCCGTCGTCGGCGCCACCGGCGCCGTCGGCGAGGTGCTGCTCGCTCTGCTCTCCCTCCGCCAGGACGTCTGGGGCGAGATCCGACTCGTCGCCTCTCCGCGCTCGACCGGCCGCAAGGCGGTCGTGCGCGGGGAGACCGTCGAGGTCGTCCCGCTGACCGAGGAGGCCTTCGCGGGGACCGACGTCGCCGTGTTCGCCGTCCCCGACGAGGTCTCCGCCCAGTGGGCGCCGATCGCGGCGGCCAAGGGCGTCGTGGTGGTCGACGACTCGGCCGCCTTCCGCACCGCCGGGGACGTGCCGCTGGTCGTCCCGGAGGTCAACGCGGCCGCGCTGCGGATCCGTCCGCGCGGCATCGTCGCCAGCCCGGCCAGCACCACCCTCGCGATGATCGCGGCGGTCGGCGCGCTGCACGCCGAGTACGGGCTGGAACAGCTCGTCGTCGCCTCCTACCAGGCCGCCGGCGGCGAGGGCCGCGCCGGCGAGGCGGCGCTGCGCGCGCAGACCGCCCTGGTGGCGGGCACCGAGGTCGGCCGGCAGGCCGGCGACCTGCGCGCGGTGATCGCGGATCAGGGGCCGTTCGCCGCCCCGCTCGCGCTCAACGCGGTGCCCTGGACCGGAGGACTGCGCGAGGGCGGCTGGGCCGCCGAGGAGATGGCCATCCGCGACGAGTCCCGCAAGATCCTCGGCCTGCCCGGCCTGAAGGTCTCCGCGACCTGCGTCCACATCCCGGTCGTCCGCACCCACGCGCTGGCCGTGCACGCGCGCTTCGAACGCGAGGTCACCCAGGAGCACGCGCAGGACATCCTGCGGGACGCGCCCGGCGTGGTCCTCTACGACGACCCGGCCGCCGGCGAGTTCCCCACGCCGAACGACGTGGTCGGTACGGACCCGGTCTGGGTCGGGCGGGTGCGCCGGGCCCTGGACGAGCCGGAGGCGCTGGACCTGTTCCTGTGCGGGGACAACCTGCGCAAGGGAGCGGCGCTCAACCTGCTGCAGATCGCGGAGTCGGTGGCGGCCGGTCAGCTGACGGTGGAGTAGGGCCCGTCATGCACCGGGAGGACCCCGGCGGGGCTTCCGATGTGCCCGCTTGTGTCCACACCTGTGTCCATACCTGTGTCCGCTCCTCGACACAATCTGTCCGGAATCCCGGGGGAATCCCCTGGAGGCCTCTTCCGCCGATGCGGAAGAATGGCCCCCGGGCCGGGCAACCATGACAGGGGATCGAGTGTCCAACGGGCGTGGCGAACGTGATGGTGGGGGCAAGGGCGGGCATCCCGGCGAGGGCTGTGGTGTCCTTCCCGTCGCACGCCCCGTGGCCTTCGAGTAGGCCGGAAGACGACCAGATGACGGCAGCCGCACGGGGTGCGGCGGACTCCGGTGCCGGTACCGACGCGGGTACCAGCGAGGACCTGCTCACCGAGACCTACCAGGCGCACTACCGCTCGCTGCTGCGGCTCGCCGCGCTGCTCCTCGACGACCTCTCCACCTGCGAGGACGTCGTCCAGGAGGCGTTCATCCGGGTGCACGCCGCCCGGCGCCGGGTGCGCGAGCCCGAGAAGACCCTCGCCTACCTGCGGCAGACGGTCGTCAACCTGTCCCGCTCCACGCTGCGACGCCGGATCCTCGGGCTGCGACTGCTGCCGAAGCCCATGCCTGACATGGCCAGTGCAGAAGAAGGTGCCTACGATGCCCTGGAGCGCGACCAGTTGAAGGCCGCGCTGCGTGGTCTGCAACGCCGTCAGCGGGAGGTTCTGGTGCTGCGTTACTTCGTGGACATGACGGAGGCGCAGGTCGCCGACACCCTCGGCATCTCGCTCGGCTCGGTGAAGGCCTACGGCTCGCGCGGACTCGCCGCACTGCGCGCCCAGATGGAGGCCGGACATGGCTGAGGCGGCGGGCGGCGGCCGGCGGCCGGTGAGTGGTCCGGGCGGTTCGGGGGGGTCGGGGGGTTCGAACGGCTCGACAGGAGACTTGTCGTCGGAGCTCTCGGGCCTGTCCGGGCTGTCGTCCGAGGAACGGGCGGTGCGGGAGCTGATGCACCACGCCGTCGGCGGGATCCAACCCGCGGCCGGTGGACTGCCCCGGATCCGGCAGGCCGTGCCCCGGCGGCGGGCCGCCCGGCGGGGCGCCTGGACCGGTGCCGCCGCCCTCGCCCTCGCCGTCGCGATCCTCCTGCCGGTGATCCACGAGGGGGAGCACCTCGGGCTCTCCGGCGGGCCCGGCTCGGCCGACGCCAAGAGCCCGGCCGCCACCGCCCCCAGCGGCACCGCCGCCGGACACAGCGGCACCGGTACGGCCTCGCACGGCGGAACGACCGGCGCCGGTGACGCCCCACCGACGACCGGTACGGCCGCCACCTCGCACACCCCCGGTGCCGAGGCCACGCGCGCCGACGGCACCACCACGCCCACCGGGACCTCCGGCGTCGGCGATGGCGGCATCGTGCCGCTCTGCACCCGGACCGACCTCGGCGAGGGCACCGCACAGGTCGGCACGCCCGACGCCGCCGGGCGGATCAACGGCTCGTTCACCGTCTACAACGTCTCCGGGCACAGCTGCCGCGTCGGCGGCCCCGGCGCGGTGGCCGTCACCGGCGTCACCGGCGCCGACCGCAGCCGCATCCGCACCGCCGACCACAGCCCCGGCGACCCGGCCGGCGGCCTGACCGCGATGGACGCCGAGCCGCCGGTGCTCGCGCCCCACACCGGGTACCGGGTGTCGTTCGTCTGGATCCCCGACCAGGGCTGCGCCGGCTCCGGCGGCGCCACCACCGGGCCCACCGGCACCAACCAGGTGTCCGCGAACTCCCAGGCCCCCGCCGCCTCGGCCGCCTCGGGCGCGCGGGCCTCCGGCGCCAGCGGCGCCCCCAGCAACAACCCGCAGGCCAGCTCGTCCCCCTCGGCGGGCCCCACCGGAGCCCCCAGCCCCACCGCCACTACGACCACCAACCCCACCGGCCAGCCGCCCACCGCCACCATCGCCCATACCCCCGCCCCCGGCAGCCCCGCCGCCGCCACCGCGACCCTGCCGCTGACCTGCAGCGGCACCCTCTACCGGGGTGGCGTCCAGGCAGTCGGCGGAGCGGCCCCCCGGCCGTCGGGCACGCCCTCGGCGGGGTGAGGGACGCGCTCGGCGGCGGGTGAGGGGCGCCATCGGCGGCGTGAAGGGCGTCCGGCACCTGCCCCTGGGGGCGGGCCGGGTGTGAGGAGTGGTTACCGTGGGGGGTGTGTACCGGTTCCTCCTGACTCCGCGCTGGCTGGGCGGCACCGCTTTGGCCGTGGCGGCCGTGGCGGTGTGCGTGTGGCTGGGCTCCTGGCAGCTCGGCCGCTTCGAGGACCGGGTGTCCACGCACCAGGAGACCAAGAACGCGATCACTGCTTCGGGTGATCCCCGCCCTATCGACGCGCTGCTCAACCCGACGACTCCGCAGGTGACCACGGAGACCGTCGGCAAGCCGGTCACGGTCATCGGCAGCTACGACACCGAACACCAACTCCTCGTGCCGAACCGGGTGTTGGACGGCAAGCAGGGGTACTACGTGCTCACCCCGCTGCGCACCGCCGACGGGCACGCCGTCGCCGTGGTGCGCGGCTGGACGGCCGGGGCGCCGGAGGTGGGGGCTGGGGCTGCTGCGGCGCCGGGCGGGCAGGTGACGGTGACCGGGCGGCTGCAGGCCAACGAGGCCGTGGGCGCCAACGGTGCGGTGGCCGGCGGCCTGCCGGCCGGGCAGCTCGGCATGATCAACCGGGCCTCGCTGCTGAACGTCCTGGAGTACGACGGCTGGTACGACGGCTGGGTGGCCGCCGACGAGGCGCCCGCCGGACTGACCCCGGTGCCGACGGTGCAGCCGCAGGGCGGCGACGGACTCACCCTGCGGGCGTTCCAGAACCTGGGCTACACGCTGGAGTGGTTCGTCTTCGGGGGCTTCGTCGTCTTCATGTGGTACCGCCTGCTGCGCCGTGAGGCGGAGGCGGAGCAGGACCGGGCCCTGGGACTGGACCCGGTCCTGGACTGACCGGTGGAGCGGTGACCGGTGGAGCGGTGACCGGCGGACCGGCCGCTCAGCGCTTGGTCGGGGCGGCCGGTGCGCCCGGGACGGCCGGTGCGCCGGGGGCGGCGGGGACGGCCGTCGGCTTCTGCGGTGCGGGCAGCGGCGGCGGGGTCGGTGTCGCGACCGGTGGCTGGGCCGGCTGGGGGACGGGCGGCTGGGACGGCGGCTGGGCCGGTGTGGTCGAGCCGAGGGGCACCGACGTCGGGTTGCCGGCGCAGTGGCTGTGGCCGCCGCCGGTGCTGGTGTCCGAGTCGTAGTGGTCGATGTGGTGGTGCACGGTGCGGCCGGTCTTCGAGCCCTTGGAGCCGGACCCCTTCGAGCCCGACGAACCCGAGGAACCCGAGGAGCCGCTTGAACCGGACGAGCCGGATGATCCCTTGGAGCCCGACGAGCCGCTCGATCCCTTCGAGCCCTTGGCGAGGATCGTGCCGTCCCCCGCCCCGTCGCCCGGCTCGTACGCCGCCGGCACGACGGAGACCCCTGCCCCGCCGGTGCTCGTCCGGGGCGCGGTGGCGAGCGGCGTGGCGGGGATGCCGGGGGTGCCGGGGGCGCCGGGGGCGGCCGGGGTGGTGGGCGTTCCGGGCACGGTGGGAACGGTCGGCTGGGCGGCCGGGGGAGTCGGCGCCGGCGGGCCGACCGGGGGCGGGCAGGAGGCGTTGTCGCTGTGCGATCCGGAGCAGCCGGTGAGCACCAGGGCCCCGGCCACCACCGCCCCCGCGAGTATCAGCACCCGTCTCACGCGGACTCCCCGCCTTCGTTGCGCACGGTGGCGTTGTCCGCCGACCACATGCCCGCAGCCGCGTCCAGGTGCCGTCGGACGAAGTCGATCTCCAGGCGCAGCTGCTTGATCCGCTCCTCCACCACCAGCGACCCGTGCCCGGCGTCGTACCGGTACACCTCGTGCGGCTTGCCGAGCTGCTCCAGGCGCTCGACGTAGTTCTCGATCTGCCGGATCGGGCAGCGCGGGTCGTTGACCCCGGCGCTGATGTACACCGGCACCCGCACCTGCTCGACGTAGGTCAGCGGCGAGGAGGCGGCGAAGCGCTCCGGGACCTCCTCCGGGGTGCCGCCGAAGAGCGTGCGGTCCAGCGACTTGAGCGCCTCCATCTCGTCGGCGTACGCGGTGGGGTAGTCCGCGACCGGTACGGCGGCGACGCCGAGCGCCCAGGCGTCGGGCTGGACGCCGAGGCCCAGCAGGGTCAGGTAACCGCCCCAGCTTCCGCCGGTGAGCACCAGCCGGCGCGGGTCGGCGAGGCCGCTGGCCACCGCCCACTCCCGGACCGCCGCGATGTCCTCCAGCTCGATCAGGCCGACCCGCTCGTGCAGGGCGTCGGTCCAGGCCTGGCCGTAGCCGGTCGAACCGCGGTAGTTGACCCGGACCACCGCGAAGCCGTGGTCCAGCCAGGCGGCCGGGCCGGCGGCGAAGGAGTCGCTGTCGTGGTGGGTCGGGCCGCCGTGGATCTCGAAGACGGTCGGGACCGGGCCGTCCTCCGGCTTGGTGCCGGCGGGCCGCTGCACGAGGGCGTGCACCCGCCCGCCCGGCCCGTCCACCCAGACGTCCTCGACCGGGACCGATGCGGGCGGCACCGCGCCGGGCGCCCGCAGCACGACCGTCCCCGCGGTGGAGCGGACGGCGGACGGCTCGGCCGCCGAGGACCACAGGTACTCGACGGTGCCGTCCGGACGGGCGGTGGCGCCGCCGACGGTGCCGCGCGGGGTGTCCAGGCGGGTGAGCCGGCCGTCCGCGAGCGCGTACGAGAACAGCTCGCTGCGCGCCTCGTACTCGTGCTCCACCAGCAGTTCCTCGGCGCCGGGGCGCCACTGCGCGGAGACGTCGCCGGGCAGTTCGCGGCCCTGCTCGTCGCGCAGCGGCAGCGCGGTCTCGGCGCCGGTGGCGACGTCCCAGATCATCGGCTCCCAGCGGCCGGTGCGCTGGTGGGCGACCAGCAGCCGGGTGTCGCCCTCGACCGGGGCGAAGCCGAGGCAGGCGACGCCGCGCGGCTCGTCCCGGCCGGTGACCTCGTCCAGTTCGGCGACGGTCTCCACGGTGGTCGGGCCGGTGTTGTCGGTGCTGTCCGCGGTGCTGTCGGCCTTGATGCGGACGACCCGGATCGCGGAGTGCATCGCGTCGCCGTGCTCGGTGTGGTCGATCGCGAGCAGCGTGCCGTCGTGGCTGAGGTCGCCGATGCCGCCGTACTCCGCGTGCCGGTAGATCTCGACCGGCTCGGTGGAGCCGGGGCGGCGCAGGTGGAGGGTGGTGCCGTCCTCGTCGGTGGAGCGGCCGACGACCACGGAGCCGTCCCGGCCGAGGGCCAGGCCGGCCGAGTAGGAGGGGGCGAGGCCGGGCACGGCCTCCTCGTCCGGGCCGCCCTCGAACGGCTGGCGGCGCCAGACGCCGAACTCGTCGCCGTCGTTGTCGTCGAACCACCAGATCCAGGCGCCGTCGGGGGACAGCTCGGCGTCGGTGGTGCCGTTCGGGCGGTCGGTGACCCGGCGGTGGGTGCCGGTGGCGCGGTCCCAGGCGTAGACCTCGTAGGTGCCGGTCGCGTTGGACACGTACAGCGCCCGGTCGGGGGCGTCCTCCGCCCAGTCGGGCAGCGACACCCTGGCCGCCCTGAACCGCTGCTCCCACGCCGGTACGGCGCTCTTCTCCTCGCTCATCCGACCATCCAACCCGATCGGGGGGAGGGAATGGAACGGGGCGGGGGTGTTCCCGGAGGGGGCGCGGGGGGTCAGTGGCAGGTCGGTGTCTGGTCAGCGGCCGGTCAGCGGCCGGTCAGGGTCTGGTCAGGGTCTGGTCAGCGGCGCGTCAGTGGCTGGTCAACGACGGGTCAGCGAGGGGTCAGCGAGGGGTCAGTGAGGGGTCAGCCCCTGCGCGGCAGCAGTCGGACCAGGGCCACCAGCAGCAGTTCCAGCGCCGCCAGGGCCAGGACGCTGTGGCCGAAGGCGGCGGTCGCGTCGTCGGCGCCGTAGTAGACCAGGCCGATCAGCGCGATCCCGAGCGCCCCGCCCACCTGCTGCACGGTCGCCACCACCCCGGCGGCGGAGCCGGTCAGGCCCGGGTCGACGCCCTCCAGGACGACGGAGGTGACCGGGGCGATCACCAGGCCCATGCCGAGGCCGTCCACGAACAGGCCGGGCGCCAGCCACCAGACACTGCCGTCCGCGGCGCTGTGGGCGCCGGAGGCGGCGTACGCGGAGAGGGCGAGCAGGGCCAGCCCGGCGGTCATCAGCAGGCCGCCGACCGTGATCGTGCCGCGGTCGCCCAGGCGGGCGGTGACCCGGTGGGTGGCGTTGGAGGTGATCAGGTAGCCGACGCCGATCGCGGTGAAGACCAGGCCGGCGCCGAGCGCGTCCAGCCCGCGGCCGAACTGCAGGTGCAGGGCGAGCACCAGGAAGAAGGAGCCCTGGCCGAGCCAGAAGGCGAGTTGGGCGAGCACGCCGGCGCTGAAGGCGCGGCTGCGGAAGAGGCGGGTGTCGACCAGCGGGGTGGAGGCCGTGAGGGTGTGGGCGGTGGTCGTCGCGTGGTGCTGGTGCACGGCGAAGGCGGCGAGCAGGGCGACCGAGGCGCCCAGGCAGAGGTGGGTCCACACCGGCCAGCCCAGCTGCGGGCCCTGGATCAGCGGCAGCAGCAGGGCGGTCAGCGAGGCGGTCGCCAGCACCACGCCGACCGGGTCCAGGCCGGGCCGCTGCGGGGCGCGGGACTCCGGCAGGCAGCGGCGGACCATGACGAGGGCGGCCAGGCCGATCGGCAGGTTGATCAGGAAGCAGCTGCGCCAGCCGAGGCCGAACAGGTCCGCGCGGATCAGCAAGCCGCCGATCAGCTGGCCGAACACCCCGCCGACGCCCATGGTCAGCCCGTACCGGGCGAAGGCCCGCGTCTGCTCCGCGCCGGCGAACGCGGTCCGCAGGATCGTCAGCACCTGCGGGCCCATCAGCGCCGCCGCCAGGCCCTGCAGCACCCGGGCACCGACCAGCGTGGCGGCGGTCGGGGCGAGGCCGCAGCCGGCCGAGGCGAGGGTGAAGAGGGCCAGGCCGAGCCCGAACATCCGCCGGCGGCCGTACCGGTCGCCGAGGCGGCCGGCGGTCACCAGGCCGGCCGCGAGGGCCAGGCTGAACCCGGCCATCACCCACTGGACGACGGCGGGGCCGGCGCCGAGGTCGGCCTGGAGGGAGGGGAGGGCGACGTTGACGACGAAGATGTCGAGGGTCGTCATGAAGGTGGCGGTCAGAACGACCGGCAGCAGCCCTTTGGGGGCCTGCGGCGCGGCGGGTGGGGGTGGGCTGGGGGCGGGTCGCCGAGTACGCAGGGAGGTGGTCATCTCGGGCTCTCCTCACGGGGGTCGGGGCATGCCTGTCGGGGATGGACGGGCCTGCCGGGGAGGGGCGGGCCTGCCGGGGAGGGGCGGGCCGGGGAGGGCTCGCCCCTCGGGTTGGGCGCTGGTTTCCTGCGGCCGTGGGCCTCAGGCGCCCGGCACGCGGTCGAGGAAGCCGTACACCGCGCCGATCCGGCCGTCCGGGGTGGCCGTCAGCACGTCGAAGCCGATCACCACCGGCTCCGCGCCGGCCGGGCCGAGGTTCCAGGTGAAGCGGGCGATGTCGTGGTGCGCGTCCACCGGCCCGAGGGTGAACTCCAGCCCCGGGAACTGCGCCTGGGCCGCACCGATCAACGCGTCGATCGCGTCCCGGCCGGCGACCGCCGCCAGCGGGTCGGTGTAGCGGCCGTCCTCGGACCACACCTCGTCGATCAGCTTGCGGCGGGCCGCCAGGTCGGTCTCGTTCCACACCGCGAGGTAGCGCTCGGCGAGCTGCTGGAGGGCGGCGGTGGTGATCTCGGTCATCGTCATCTCCCGTGGTCCGGTGGGTGGTCGGCCGGTCGTTCGGTCCGGTGCTCACCAAGGTAGGGACGGGCGGGCGGCGGCGAATCCGTCACGTATGGGCATGGGAGTACGTAGGTCCCGGCGGAGCTGCCGGAGGCTCGGCTCGGTAGGGTCGGGGCCATGCTGTACGGGAGGGAAGGCGAACAGGCCGCCGTGGACGGGCTGTTGGACGCGGCGCGGGCGGGGCGCAGCGGTGTCCTGCTGCTCCGCGGCGAGGCCGGGATCGGCAAGACCGCGTTGCTGGACGACGCGGTCGCGCGGGCGGGGGAGGCGTTCCGGGTGGTCCGGGCGGCGGGCGTCGAGTACGAGGCCGAGCTGCCGTACGCCGGGCTGAGCCTGCTGCTCGCGCCCGGCCTGGACCGGCTGGACGCCCTGCCGGGTCCGCAACGGCGGGCCCTGGAGGCGGCGTTCGGGCTGGCCGAGGGTGGCGTCGGTGGCGGGTCGGCCGACGGCGGGGCCGGGAGCAGCGGGCCGGCCGACCGGCTGCTGGTCGGGCTCGCCACGCTCGGTCTGCTCGCCGAACTCGCCACCGAGCAGCCGCTGTTGTGCGTCCTGGACGATGTGCAGTGGCTGGACCGGGCCTCACTGGACGCGCTGCTGCTCGCCGCCCGTCGGCTCCAGGCCGAGGGGGTGGCGCTGCTGCTCGCTGCCCGCAGCCATGCTGGTGCCGGTGCCGGCGCCGGGGGCGTCGGCGTGTCGGTGGAGCGCCGGCTCGGCCTCCCCGAGCTGGAAGTGACCGCCCTGGACCAGGCCGACGCCACCCGGCTGCTGACCCGGCGGGCCGGCTCCGAGCTGCCCGCCGCCGTCCGCGACCGGCTGCTCGCCGAGGCCGCCGGCAACCCGCTGGCGCTCACCGAACTCCCGGTCGCCGCAGGGCCGCAGGCCCCCGCGCCGGGCGGCCTCCCGCTCACCAGCCGACTGCTGATCGCCTTCCACGGCCAGGTCACCGGCCTGCCCGCGGCGACCCAGACCCTGCTCCTCGTCGCCGCCGCCGAGGAGAGCGGCGAACTCGACGTCGTCCTGCCCGCCGCGGCCGCGCTCGGCGTCACCGCCGAACACCTCGCTCCCGCCGAGGAGTCGGGGCTGGTGACGGTCACCGGCGATCGCCGGATCGCCTTCCGGCACCCGCTGCTGCGCTCGGCGATCGTCCAACGCGCGCCGCACCACCAGAAGTCGGCCGTCCACCGGGCCGTCGCCGACGCCCTGCCCGACGGCGACCGCCGCACCTGGCACCTCGCCCTGGCCGCCACCGCCCCCGACGCCGACCTCGCCGACGCGCTGGAGCGCGCCGCCGTCCGGGCCGAACGCCGGGGCGGCCGCGGTGGCGCCGCCGCGTACGAGCGCGCCGCCCGGCTCACCCCGGACCGCGACACCGCCACCCGCCGGCTCGTCCTGGCCGCCGAAGCGGCCACCGAGGAAGGCGAGTTGGTACGGGCCGAAGCGCTCGCCGACGAGGCCGCCGCCCGTACCGAGGACACCCTGGCGCACGCCCTGCTCGACCAGGTCCGGGCCACCGCGCACTTCTGGCGCGGCTCCCACCCGACCGCCTACCGGCTGCTGCTCGACGCGGCCGGCACCGGCATCGACCCGGTGTACGCCGCCCGGATGCTGTTCCAGGCCTTCCACACCGCCTGGTACGCGGGCGAGGAACCGGTCGTCGCCGTCCTCGACCGCCTCGCCGCCCTCCCGCTCGCCGACGGCCACCCGCTCGCCCCGCTCGCCCGCCACCTGCCCGCCGCCGTCCTCCCGGCCCTCGGCCGGCCCGCGGAGCCGCTGCCCACCGCCCGGGAGACCGCCGAAGCCGCCCGCCGGGCCGGCGCCGAGAGCCCCGTCGACCTGGTCCAACTGTGCGGAGCCGCCCTGATCCTCGGCCGCGACGAGGAGACCGCCGAACTCGGAGCCGAACTGGTCGCCGAAGCCCGCGCCAAGGGCACCCTCGGGGTGATGCCGACGCTGCAGTTCTTCCTCGCCGAAGCCGAACTCTTCCACGGCCGCCACCGCGACGCCGAAGTCACCGCCACCGAAGCCCTCACCCTCGCCCGGGACACCGGCCAGCACCAGTGGGTCAGCCAACTCGCCGCGCTGCTCGCCCACCTCGCCGCGCTCGACGGCCGCAGCGAGCAGTGCACCGAACTCGCCGCCACCGCCCTCGCCACCACCGGCCCGCAGACCGCCGCCCCCGCGGCCGGCCTCCCCTGGGTCCAGTGGTCGCTCGCCCTGCTCGACCTCGGCCACGGTCGCGCCGGCGACGCCGCCGACCGCCTCCACACCCTCACCACCGGCCCGCACCGGCACCACGTCAGCGCCACCCGGGCCGTCCCCGACCTGGTCGAGGCCGCCGTCCGCCTCGGCACCCCCGACCGCGCCGCCGAACCGTACGAGCGCTTCGCCCGCTGGACGGCCGCCGCCGACCGCCCGTGGGCCGAAGCCCTCCGGCTGCGCTGCCAGGCCCTGCTCGGCCCCGACGAACTCGCCGAACCCGCCTACCGCGCCGCCCTCGACCTGCACGAAACGGCCCACCGCCCCTTCGAACAGGCCCGCACCGCCCTCCTCTACGGCGAATGGCTGCGCCGCACCCGCCGCCGCACCGACGCCCGCCCCCACCTGCGCGCCGCCCTGGAAACCTTCGACCGCCTCGCCGCCCACCCCTGGGCCGCCCGCGCCCGCACCGAGCTCTCCGCCACCGGCACCCCGGCCCCCACCCCCACCGGCACCGCCCCGCAGTCCCCCCTCACCCCCCAGGAACTCCAGATCGCCCGCCTCGCCGCCCAGGGCCTCACCAACCGAGACATCGCCGCCCAGCTCTTCCTCAGCCCCCGAACCGTCGCCCACCACCTCTACAAGGCCTACCCGAAGCTCAACATCACCTCCCGCACCGAACTCACCACCGTCCTCTGAAATCCCTCAGACATCCCACTCTCGAACGGGGCCCTGCCGAATGGAGTTCGGCAGGGCCCAGTCAGTTCACGTCTGGGAGTCGACGTCAGGTGATCGGTCCGTGGAGTGCTTCCATCCTTCGGAATAGTGCTCCCGGTGGTAGGCCAGATGAGTCAGATCCACCTGGTGGTTGGGGGCCTCGCGCAGTTTTCCGAGTTCTGTACCCGCAGCGTGGTCCGTAATGGTCAGATCGTCCGTGATGGTCAACATGCCGAAGTCGAACAGGGTGTGGTGATTGGGGCAGAGGCACAGCACGTTGCCAGCGACATCGGGACCATTGTGCGGCTGGCCCAATCCGCGGATGTGAGCTGCTTCGGCATATCCACCAGTCGGTGTGCGAAGTCTCTCGCCGCACACCTGGCAGGTGAAGTCATGTGCCTGCTTCACGTAGTTCGCCACCTTGGTGCTTCGGACGATCCGCTGGACCATTGCTTCGGTACGCGTAGGGCGTGGCCGGCCAACGGGTTCCACGAGGGTCGGCTCGGGAATGACCGCCTTGGTGGAATCGAGCTGCACCAGCCGATAGCGCCAAATTCGGAAGCCAGACCGGCCGATGTCGTGCCAGGAGTCCACGACATGGAAGAGCCCGTCGTAGCGGTAGTTCGGATTGGCGGATCGCTTTGGGATTTGCTTCACCGCACGGACCACCCGTACCGGCGTCCCCGTCGTCTGGCTGGTTACGAGGGCTGCGTTACCGCGCGTGAGTTCTTGGTTTCGCACCTGTCGCTGCGTGTTCGGATCCCGTCCACCCTGGCCGGTGTAGACGATGACGTCGCCGTGGTCCTCGTCGTCCTCATAACCCCCTGAGATGACGATGGACTCGGCGCCGAGTTCTGCCGTACCGCAGATTCCTGCTTGTGTCTGTCGGTGGACTTTGGCCTGGGCGAGGGCCTGTCGATTGATGAAGATGCGCCCGACCTCTATTCCCGGCACGGCTCCGAAGCCGTCGAAGCCGTCGAAGCCGTCGAAGGCGGTGAGTGCGGTGGAAGGGGTGACTTCGAGCAAATCCGGGCCTCTCAGCGTCAAGGAACCGTTGTCCAGGGGGCGACCTCCGTACCGCGCAACGGGCACAGGGTCGGTTCGGTTCCGCCATGAGGACCCGAGGGAATCAGGTGATCGGGGGTCACGTCTACGCCTCGCGACCGCCCGAGCGGACCGGCGGCCCGGGCCTCCAGATGCTGGCTGACGAGAAACTGACGGTACGTCGCCATGGCGCTGGCGGCAGTTGACACACAAACACATGTGCGAGTAGACCTCTTCCTGCGTCGATCCGCGTCGGCGCGACAGCACGACACCTGGACCTCCGAATCCGGGTGGCCCCGCAGGGCACTGCGATCCGAACGGTCGAGACGGGCAAGGGGCCCGCGTCAACCAACGGTGAAGGTTCTGCTGTCGAGAGACGTGGCAGGCGCCACGGAGCACGCCGTCGGCGACGGATCCCTCCGTGGGCGGACGACTCTGCTTCTCCTTTTCGGCGTCGCGTCGCTGAAGCCGTCGCAGCAACTCGGCTGCACGGCGGTGTCACGATGGGCAATCCCAGTGACCGAGCACCACAACCTGCTCTTCCGTGAGCCGCAGGACTCCCAGCCCCCCATCGAGCTCCCTGCCCAGGTGGAGCACGACCTGGAGGCGCTGAGCATCACCCGTCGGCCCCATCCGCTGCCGGAGGTGCCGGCCACCGCGGCACTGCGCAAGGTCGCGATTCGGCTGGAGAAGAACGCCCGCACGAACCTCGACGAGGACGCACGCAAGGCCGCTGCGGCACTGCAGGTCGAACCCGAGCGGGCCGCCCTGCTGGTCACCGAGCAGTCGAACGGTGTCTCCCTCCTCAGCCAGGTGGCGGTCCCGGGCGGCACGCTGGACGTCATCGAGTGCCGGGCCTGGACCCGGATGCTCTTCCCGCTCTACCAGCCGCGGATCGCGGCCATGTCCCTGTCGGTGCCCGCCCCCCGGCTGCTCGACGCCCACAACGAGGACGGCCACCCCCTCGCCCAGGCCCGCTGCGAGTTCTCCACCCCGAAGGAGCTCGCCGAGCTGGTCCGCGAAACCGTCGTCAGCACCCTGAACACGCCGAAGTCCGACTACTCCGACTCGATCATGCAGCGCGGCGTGTCCGAGCCGCTCCTGGTCATCCTGGTCCGGGTCACCTTCACCGACGGTTCGCCCTCCCGGGTTCTGCCGGTCGTCGTGGACGGCATCTCGCGGCTCTCGTCCGCCGCGAAAACCCGCACCGGCCGGTCCAACGAAGGCACGGCGGACGCCGTGGTGGAGGACCTCCTCCGCGACCCGAACAGCCTTCGCCGGACCGTCCGCGACGAGGTCGTCACCTACAACACCGCCCACCAGCGCGGGCTGACCGACCAGGTCGTCCGGGTCGGCCAGGCAGCGACCGTGCCTATCCGCCTGGTCGTCGGCGCCCACAACGGCAACACCCTGGAGGTCGGCCAGTGATCACCCAGCCCCTGACCGGGAGCGCCCCGGCGTCCACCTTCTCCTTCGTGACGATGGTGGAGAACCTCGTCGCCGGCGAGCACCTGGAGAAGAATCCCTGGACCCAGGACGCGATGTGGCACAACATCGCCAACCAGGTCATCGATGCCCTCGTCGCCCGCGGCGTGCTGACCCGGGTGCAGTCCGACATCATCACGGGGGCCACCCCGCTCACCGCCCTCCCCGGGCTGATCGGTAGCCCCGACGCCTCCCCGGTCTGGCGTGCGATCTACACCACGCACTGCCTCACCAGCGGTGCTGCGTTCCGCGCGGCAAAGGCCGAGATCCGCAACATCATGGCCCGCCGCGCCGTCACCACCAAGCAGTTCAGCTTCATGCTCGGTGTCGTCGTCGACCGCGACGTTCGCCAGGCCAAGAGCCGCAGGGAGAAGGGCAGTCACAAGCCCTCTTCCCTGCAGACCGCCCGCAATGCCTTCGGGGACGGCGGCTACCTCACCGACGCCGTGGCCGGCGCCCACTGGACGCCGGTCTACAAGGCGCCCGCCGAGCTCTTGGAGATGGCGCTGGCCGGCAACGTTGCGGCCAAGACCACGCTGATGATCGGCGGCGGCTACGCCCTGATCATGGACGGGTACCTCACCCGGGACCGAGAGTCCAAGTTCTACGAGGGCACCACCCCCTACCGCGGCGTCCCGCCGGTGATCCTCAGCGACCTGGCGGGCCACCAGCACGGTCTGCGGACGCTCGCCATGGCCTGGGCCTGTTGGAACCCCGAGCTGCCCACGCATGAGTACAACATCCCGGACATCAAGGAGGACGGGACGGTCATCATCACGGGGGAGACCGTCGAGACGCTCAAGCCCCAGCGGCTCAACGAGGGCCGACTCTTCGAGATCGCCAACCCCGGTAAGGCGATGGCAGGCTTCCTCAAGCAGCAGGAGACCCGCCACGCCCGGAACCGCCCCGAACGCCCGGAGGACCGGGACCGCGCGAACCGCGAGCGCCTCGCCTTCGCGCTGGAGATCGCGAGGGAAGCCGCCGCCGAGCTCCAGGCCTCCACGGTCTCACCGCCACCCCACCCCTTCGGCAGCCACGACGAGTGGAAGAAGGCGAAGGACGCCGCGCACGAGGCGTACATCACGCTGGTGAAGAACGAGCCGGACACCCAGGCCGGCTTCATCGACAGCGACGACCCCGACAGCGACGAGGACGACTCGTACTAGGCGGCGTAGAGCACAGCATTCTGATCAAGGCGTCGGCCGGCACCTGCTGGCCGACGCCTTGCCGCGTACAGCCGATCCGAGGACCCGGCCTCCTGCCCGATCGAATCCCCTGAACCCCCGTGCCGTCGCGAGACGCACCCGGCGGGGCACCGGGTGGTGGGGTGGCGGACCCGCGGTCGATGAGGCCCGGGCAGCGGGCCCGCGGGGCTGACGGCACGACGGCCGGGTGATGAGGCGCCGGGGCGGCGGGGCACCGGGTGGTGGGGTGGCGGACCCGCGGTCGATGAGGCCCGGGCAGCGGGCCCGCGGGGCTGACGGCACGACGGCCGGGTGATGAGGCGCCGGGGCGGCGGGGCACACAACGTCAGAGGGCCCATCGGATCTCTCCGATGGGCCCTCTGCACTGGGTCGGGGTGGCGGGATTTGAACCCACGGCCTCTTCGTCCCGAACGAAGCGCGCTACCAAGCTGCGCCACACCCCGGTCCTGCGGTTTGTTGCTCTGTCTCCGTCGCAACGAGTAGAACTCTACCGGACGCTCGCCGAGACACGAAATCCGGTTTCGGGCGGGCGTCCGGTGGGGGTCAGCGGGGGGCCGGGGTGAGGGTGAGGAGGGTGGCTTCGGGGGGCAGGCGAAGCGGACGGGGGTGTAGCGGTTGGTGCCGCAGCCGGCGGAGACGTGGAGGTGGGAGCGGTGGCCGCCGGCGGTGTGGGTGGAGAGGCCCTTGACCCGGCGGGTGTCGATGTCGCAGTTGGTGACCAGGGCGCCGTAGAAGGGGATGCAGAGCTGGCCGCCGTGGGTGTGGCCGGCGAGGATCAGCGGGTAGCGGTCGGCGGTGAAGGCGTCGAGGACGCGCAGGTAGGGCGCGTGGACGACGGCGAGGGAGAGGTCGGCGTCGGGGGAGGGGCCGCCGGCGACCTCGCTGTAGCGGTCGCGGCGGATGTGCGGGTCGTCGAGGCCGGTGAGCTCCAGGTCGAGGCCGTTCAGGGTGAGGCGGCCGCGGGTGTTGGTGAGGTTGAGCCAGCCGGCCGCGTCGAAGCCGTCGCGGAGCTTCTCCCAGGGGTTGTGGACGGCGCCGGTGATGCCGCGGCGGGCGGAGCCGTCCGGGTTGTTCATGCCGTGGACGCCGCTGCGCATGGCCTGGAGGTAGCGGGCCGGGTTCTTGCGGGCCGGGCCGTAGTAGTCGTTGGAGCCGAAGACGTAGACGCCCGGGAACTCCATGAGCGGTCCGAGCGCGTCGAGGGCGGCCGGGACGCCGAGCGGGTCGGAGAGGTTGTCGCCGGTGTTGACCACGAGGTCGGGGCGCAGGCCGGCCAGGCTCTTCAGCCAGCGCTGCTTCTTGCCCTGCCCGCTCACCATGTGGATGTCGGACACCTGCAGGATCCGGAGGGGCCGGGCGCCGTGCGGGAGGACGGGGACCTCGACCCGGCGGAGGCGGAAGGCCCGGACCTCGTACCCGGCGGAGTAGGCGAGGCAGGCGGCGCCGGCGGCGGCGATGCCGAGGGGAACGGAGTACAGCGGTCGCATCAGCCCATGCTCTCAGACGGTGGATCAGCCGGTGAACGCCCGGAGGAGGGGGCGGGGGAGGGCTGGAGGGGGTGCGGGGGTTCCTCGGTTTCGCGGCGGGCGCGCAGGGCGCGGACCTTGTGGCGGTTGCCGCAGCGTTCCATCGAGCACCAGCGCCGCCGGCCGGGCCGGGAGGTGTCGACGAAGACCAGTTGGCAGTTGTGCGCGCCGCACTCGCGGATCCGGTCCGCGTACGGGCCGGTGAGCAGGGCGATGGCGTCCCGGGCGAGGGTGGAGACCAGCTGGGAGCCGTCGGCGGGCGCCGGGGCGGCGGCGGTGCCGTCCGGGGCGATCCGGGGGACGAGCGGGGGGTGCTCGGCGGCCTGGTTGAGGGTGGCGTAGTCCTCGGCGGCGCCGGTTTCGCCGTGGGCGCGGGCGGCGGCGAGGCGCCAGAGCGCGTCGCGCAGGGTGCGGGCGGCGGCCAGTTCTTCGGCGGTCACCCGGATGGTGTCGGCGGGCAGTCGCAGCCGGGACTGCGGGAGCCAGGCGGTGAGGTCGGCGGGCCGGTGCAGGACCTCGTAGCGGGCGTACGGGCCGGGGCCGCCGGTGGTGAGCAGTTCGAGGCAGAGGGCGCCGGGGTCGAAGTGGAAGCCGGTGCCCGTGGGGGTGGTGAGGAGCAGCCCTGGCGGGGTGGCGTTCCGATGGTCTCCGTCGGTCATGGGAGCAGGATAGGTGTAACCGGGTATACGGGTTACGGTGACCGGGTCGCCCGCGGGCAGCGCCCGTTGGCGGGCGCGTCGTCACGCGCCGGTCGGCCGCCCCTGACGGGGCATACTCGGTCACCTGTGCAAACCGCAGTGGATGCCCGGTGGAAACCTGGTTGAGACTCCTACAGCCGAAGGATAAGAAGAGGAAATGACAACGCTCAAGGAGCAGCTGCAGGAAGACCTCACGGCTGCGATCAGGGACCGGGACGAGCTGCGCGCGTCCACCGTGCGGCTCACGCTGGCCGCCGTCACCAGCGAGGAGGTGGCGGGCAAGCAGAAGCGCGAGCTGTCCGACGCCGAGGTGCTGAAGGTGATCGGCCGCGAGGCGAAGAAGCGCCGGGAGGCCGCCGAGGCCTTCGACGGTGCCGGCCGCACCGACCAGGCGGCCCGGGAGCGGGCGGAGGGCGAGCTGCTCGCGGCCTACCTCCCCAAGCAGCTGTCCGACGAGGAGCTGGCCGGAATCGTGGCCGCCGCCGTGGCGGAGACCGGGGCGACCGGTCCGCAGGCGATGGGCGCCGTGATGAAGCTGGTGAAGCCCCAGGTGGAGGGGCTGGCCGAGGGCGGTCGGGTCGCCGCCGCCGTGAAGGCCGCGCTGTCCTGACCCCGGGCGGCCCCGGGCGTCCCCGGGCGGTCCCGGGCGCCCCCCGGAGGCCCTGCGGGGGCGGGGGCCACCCATGGCTGACTGGCCGTCACGCAGCAAGACGCCGAAGGGGCGTCCTCCGAACCGGAGGACGCCCCTTCGCTCTGTTCCGAGGGCCCGGTGGACCCGAGGGCTCGGTAGACCCGAGGGCCCGGGCGGGCGGTCAGCCGTTGCCGCCGCCGTGCTTCCCGCCGTTGTTCCCGTTGCCGCCGCCGATGACGCCCGGCGGGAAGGTGAACCCGCCGCCGATCATCCCGCCGGCATTGTTGCCACCGCCGGGGTTCGCGACCGGCGGCGGCGGGTTGCCGGCCGGCTGCTGGGGCTGGGCGTTCGGGTCGGCCGGCGGGGTGGCCGGGTTGGGGTCGGGCTTGGGCATGTCCGGGATGCTCGCCGTGGGCAGCTGCTGCACCGGGGCGCCCTTCAGGGCCTGGTTCATCGCCATGCGCCAGATCGGGCCGGGGCCGGTGGCGCCGAAGACCTCGGTGAAGGGCGTCGGGCCGATCTTGATGTTCTTCATCGGCACACCGCCGGCCGGGCCGCCGAGCCAGACCGAGGTGGCCAGCTGCGGGGTGTAGCCGCTGAACCAGGCGGCGCGCTTCTCGTCCGAGGTACCGGTCTTGCCGGCGATCGGGCGGCCGTCCTCCAGACCGAGGTCCTTACCGGTGCCCTTCTCGGTCACACCGCTCAGCACGGTGTTCAGTGCGTCGGCGGTCTGCTCGGAGAAGGCCTGGCTGCACGCCGACTGCGGGACCGGCACGTCCTTGCCGTCCACCGTGGTGATCTTGTTGATGGCGATCGGGGTGCAGTACTTGCCGCGCGCGGCGAAGGTCGCGTAGACGTTCGCCATGGTCAGCGGGGACATCTCCTGCACGCCGAGACCCATCGAGGGGACCTCTTCGAGCGGCTTGCCGCTCGCCTTGGCGGTGATGCCGAGCTTGTTGGCCATCTGCTTCACCGGGCAGAGGCCCATGTCGGCCTCCATCTCGACGAAGTAGGTGTTGACCGACATGGCCATCGCCGTCTTGAGGTCGTACGGGCCCTTCTCGTTCTCGGACTCGTTGGGCACGGTCCGGGCCTTGCCCTTCTCCATGTTCTTCCAGGTGCCCTCGCAGGTCTTCACCGTCGGCCACTCGATGCGGTTCTCCGACTTGTACTGCTGGGTCGGCGGGATCCCGGACTCCAGGGCGGCGGCGGCCACGATCGGCTTGAAGGTCGATCCGGGCTGGAAGCCGTTGCCGCCGCCCATCGCCGCGTCGACGTTGAGGTTGACGACGGTCTGGTTCTTGTTGGTGTCCAGGCCGTACGGGCGGGTCTGGGCCATCGCGAGGATCTTGCCGGTGCCCGGCTCCATCATGGTCGCGGCGGCCGACACCGGGTCGGTGACGTACACCAGCTTGGTCACCGCGTTCTGGGCCGCGGCCTGCTTGTCCGGGTCCAGGGTGGTGTAGATGTTCAGGCCGCCGGTGTCCCAGAGCTTCTTGCGCTCCTCGGCGCTCTTGCCGAAGGCCGGGTCCTGCTTGATCACGTGGCGGACGTAGTCGCAGAAGAAGCCCATGCCGGCCTGGGCGGTGATGCAGCCGTTCTGCGGGTCCTTGTACTTCAGGCCCAGCGGGGCGGCCTTGGCCTCCTTGGCCTGGTCGGCGGTGATGTGCTTGTTTTCGAGCATCTTGTCGATCACGACGTTGCGGCGCTTGACCGTGTTCTCGGGGTAGCGCACCGGGTCGTACTGCGACGGGTTCTGCACCAGGCCGGCCAGGGTGGCTGACTCGGCGATGGTCAGGTCCTTGTTGCTCTTGCTGAAGTAGCGCTGGGAGGCGGCCTCGACCCCGTAGGCCTGGTGGCCGTAGAAGGTGATGTTGAGGTAGTTGGTGAGGATCTGGTCCTTGCTCAGGTCCTCCTCCAGCTTGATGGCGACCTTGAGCTCCTGGATCTTGCGGCCCAGGGTCTTGCGCTGGGCCTCCAGGACGGCCGCCTGGTCGTCGCCGGCCTTCTCCACGTTGACGTTCTTCACGTACTGCTGGGTCAGCGTCGAGGCGCCCTGCGAGGTGGTGCCGCTCTCGGCGTTCTTGCTGACCGCGCGGAGGATGCCCTTGAGGTCGACGGCGCCGTGCTCGTAGAAGCGGGCGTCCTCGATGTCCACCTGGGCCTGCCGCATGAACGGCGACATCTGGTCGGCGGTGAGAACGGTGCGGTCGCGCTCGTAGACCTTGGCGATCAGGCCGCCCTTGGCGTCGAAGATCTGGGTGGCCTGGGTGAGCGGCGGCGTCTTGAAGTCGTCGGGGATGTTGTCGAAGCTCTCCGCCGTGTCCTTGGCGGTCAGCCCGATGGCGCCCACGGCGGGCAGGGCGAGGCCGGCCAGCAGGACTCCGGAGAGCACGCTGACGCCCAGGAACTTCACGCCGTTGCCGACGTGGTCCAACGGTGATCCGCCGGTCCTGCCGCGCGGAGCTCCGGTGTTGCCTGGGGGCTGGGGTGCCTGGGGGCGCTTCGGTGCCATGAGGAGAACCCTACGTCCCGGAATCCCGCACATCGGGGCAGGTGTTCGCCTAGGCTTGTCACAAGCTTGCGACAGCTTCGCTGCGTCAACATCATTCACTCTTGTGGGTGGAGAGACTTGCCCGAATCGCCCAGGCATGGCCGGGTTTTGAGGCAGCTGTGGCCTGCTGTACCCGTGTGAACCGTTGCGCTGAGTGATGACACCTGTGGCGAGAGTACGGCCGCCACAGTCGGCAAGTCGTGCGACCTGCGATCACTCCAACGAGTGAGCTGACCGATACCCATAGTCCGATTGGGTCATTCGAGATTGAGCCTGAAGGGGCTGTTGCAAGCTGTCGTTCTTCCGTAACGTCCTCAACTGGCAACGGTGAATATGCCGTTGCCGCCGTGGGGGAGCCTCGAATACGGGAGAGGACGGCGCCGGGATGGGCTGGGTTGACGACTGGAGTGCGCAGGCCGCCTGCCGCACGAGTGATCCGGACGAACTGTTCGTCCAGGGGGCGGCACAGAACCGCGCGAAGGCGGTCTGCAGCGGCTGCCCCGTGCGGACGGAGTGCCTCGCGGACGCCCTGGACAACCGGGTGGAGTTCGGGGTCTGGGGCGGGATGACGGAGCGCGAGCGCCGGGCGCTGCTGCGCCGCCGCCCGACGGTCATGTCGTGGCGGAGGCTGCTGGAGACGGCCCGCACCGAGTACGAGGAGTCCCTCGCGACCGGCGTGATACTGACGGACTACGCCCAGGCGGGCTGAGCCCGGCCCGGCACCGCCACCGCGCCGAGCCCCGGCCGCAGCGCCGCAGGCCGAGCCCTGGTCGGCCAGGAGCGGCGCCGCCCGGTGCAGCACCGCGCTACGACGCCCCGCTGAGCCGGTCCCCGATGGCCCGCAGCCCCTCCAGGTCGTGCACGTCGCCCGGCAGCGCCGGGACCTCCACGATCGGCACGTCCGGGTAGACCGAGACGAAGCGGTCGCGGGTGCGGCGCTCCCGCCCCATGATCTGCATCCGCTCGGCGTGCAGCCTCAGCAGCCCGGCCGCGAGCAGCTCCGCCTCCGGCGAGGAGTGCTCCGAGCCGTTCTCCTCCAGGGCCTCGGCCGCCGCCAGCGCCCGCTCCGCGGTGAGCTGCGGGGCGCCCGTGCCGTGCACCCGGTTGAGCACCAGCCCGGCCAGCGGCATCCGGTCCGCGGCCAGCCGGTCGACGAAGTACGCCGCCTCGCGCAGCGCGTCCCGCTCCGGCGCGGCCACCACCAGGAACGCCGTGCCCGGCGCCTTGAGCAGCTGGTACGTGCGGTCGGCGCGCTCGCGGAAGCCGCCGAACATCGAGTCCATCGCGCTGACGAAGGTCTGCACGTCGGTGAGCAGCTGGGCGCCGAAGATCTTGCCCAGGGTGCCGGTGAGCAGGCCCATCCCGGCGTTCAGGAACCGCATCGCGCTGCGCCCGCCGACCTTGGCCGGGGCGGTCAGGATCCGGATCACCCGGCCGTCCAGGAAGGACCCGAGCCGGTTGGGGGCGTCCAGGAAGTCCAGTGCCGAGCGGGACGGCGGGGTGTCCACGACGATCAGGTCCCACTCCTCGGCGGCGCGCAGCTGCCCCAGCTTCTCCATCGCCATGTACTCCTGCGTGCCCGCGAAGCCGGCCGACAGGGACTGGTAGAAGGGGTTCTCCATGATCGCCCTGGCCCGTTCGGGCTCGGCGTGGGCCAGCACGACCTCGTCGAAGGTCCGCTTCATGTCCAGCATCATGGCCTGGAGCTCCCCCTCGCCGGTCACCCCCTTGACCACCCGGGGGGTGTTGTCCAGCTCGGTCAGGCCCATCGACTGGGCGAGCCGGCGGGCCGGATCGATGGTCAGCACGACGACCTTGCGGCCGCGTTCGGCGGCCCGCAGGCCGATCGCCGCGGCGGTGGTCGTCTTGCCGACGCCGCCCGAGCCGCAGCAGACGACGATCCTGGTCTTCGGGTCGTCGATCAGCTCGTCCACCGCGAGCCGCTTCCCGGTGCTCCGCACCCCGCCGGTGCCCGTGCCGCCGGTGCTCATGCCGCCCCCTGCCGCTTCAGTTCGCCCGCCAGCCGGTACAGCGCGCCGAGGTCCACGCCCTCACCCAGCAGCGGAAGTTCGTACGTCGGGATGCGCAGCTGCTGCAGGTCGGTGCGCTGCGCGCGCTCCAGCTCGACCCGCTCGGCGTGTTCCCTGGCCTGTTCCAGCAGCGGGTCGAGCAGCGGCTCCACCGCCGCCCGGACCGTCTCCGGCTTGCGCGAGCGGCCGCCGAGCCCGGCCTCCCCGAGCGCCAGGGCGACGTCCTCGCGGTGGTCGCCGTCCACCGCGGCCACCGCCGCCGCGTCCAGCAGCGGGGGCCGGACCATGTTGACGATCACCCCGCCCACCGGGAGCCTGGCCTCGCGCAGCTCCCCGATGCCGTCGACCGTCTCCTGCACCGGCATCTCCTCCAGCAGGGTGACCAGGTGCACCGCGGTCTCCGGGGACTTCAGCACCCGCATCACGGCCTGCGCCTGGGTGTGTATCGGGCCGATCCTGGCCAGCCCGGCGACTTCGGCGTTGACGTTCAGGAACCGGGTCAGCCGTCCGGTCGGCGGTGCGTCCATCACCACCGCGTCGTAGCGCCGCCGGCCGTCCGGGTCCTTGCGCCGGGTCGCCTCGCAGGCCTTGCCGGTGAGCAGGACGTCCCGGACGCCGGGCGCGACGGTGGTGGCGAAGTCCACGAAGCCGACCTTCTGCAGCGCCTTGCCGGCCCGGCCGAGCTTGTAGAACATCTCCAGGTACTCCAGCAGCGCCTGCTCGGTGTCGATCGCCAGCGCGAACACCTCGCCGGCGCCGGCCTCCCCGGCGGGCAGCCCCAGCTGGGCGCGGGAGGCCGAGGCGATCCGGCGTTCCTCGTACGGGAGGGCGGCGATCCCGAAGAGCTCGGCGATGCCCTGCCGCCCCTCGACCTCGATCAGCAGCACCCGCCCGCCGTCCGCGGCGAGCGCCAGGGCCAGCGCCGCGGCCAGCGTGGTCTTCCCGGTGCCGCCCTTGCCGCTGACCACGTGCAGCCGGACGCCCTCCCAGTCGGGGTCGCGCCGGTCCGCCTGGCCGGGGGTGCGTGCCACGCTCCGTCTCCGTCCGTCTCCGTCCTACGGGCGTCCCCTCCTGCCGAGGGTGCCCCTCACCAGGGTGCCCTCTCGCGAGGGTAACCAGGGACCGCACCGGATGCCCGGAGCACCTGGGTTGCCAGGCCTGATCATGCCCTCTTTGTGCCCCACCTCACACGCCGCCCGCCCGGGGGAGCCGATCGCCTCGGCGGCTCGTCTAGAGTCTGGCCATGACCAAGTGGGAATACATGACGGCGCCCCTGCTGGTGCACGCCACCAAGCAGATCCTGGACAACTTCGGCGAGGACGGCTGGGAGCTCGTCCAGGTCGTGCCCGGCCCGAACCCGGAGCAGCTGGTGGCCTACTTCAAGCGGGAGAAGAACGCATGAGCGCCGTGGAGGCGAAGCTCGCCGAGCTGGGCCTGACCCTGCCCGAGGTGGCCGCCCCGGTCGCCGCGTACGTGCCGGCCGTGCGGTCCGGTGAGTTCGTGTTCACCTCCGGCCAGCTCCCGGTGGTCGAGGGCAAGCTGGTCAGCACCGGCAAGGTCGGCGCCGAGGTGTCCCCGGAGGAGGCCAAGGAGCTCGCGCAGATCTGCGCGCTGAACGCCCTGGCCGCCGTGAAGTCGGTGATCGGCGACCTGGACCGGATCGAGCGGGTCGTCAAGGTCGTCGGCTTCGTCGCCTCCGCCCCCGACTTCACCGGTCAGCCGGCCGTCGTCAACGGCGCCAGCGAGCTGCTGGGCAAGGTGCTGGGTGTCGCGGGCGTGCACGCCCGCAGCGCCGTCGGCGTCGCGGTGCTGCCGCTGGACGCCCCGGTCGAGGTCGAGCTGCAGGTGCGGGTCACGACCGGCTGAGTGTGATCGTCGAGGCGGGGTTGGGCCTGTCCAACCCCGCCTCCGTGCGCTTAGCATCCGGGCATGGACCATCGAGCCACGACGCTCCCGATGCCGCCCGGTTGGCCCGCCCGGATCCGGGCGGTCGACTCCGGCGTGCTGACCCCGCCGGTGCCCAGGCCCGCCGCGACCGTCGTGCTGCTGCGCGACGCCGCCGCCGGGCCGGAGGCCTACCTGCTGCGCCGACGCACCTCGATGGCCTTCGCGGCCGGCATGTACGCCTACCCGGGCGGCGGCGTGGACCCGCGGGACGCCGAGCTCGAGCCGGGCTGGGCCGGGCCGTCGCCCGAGGAGTGGGCGCGCCGGCTCGGGGTGGACGCCCGGACGGCCCGGGCGGTGGTCTGCGCGGCCGTCCGCGAGACCTTCGAGGAGGCCGGCGTGCTGCTCGCCGGCCCGGACGCGGACAGCGTCGCCGCGCCCCGCGACTGGTCCGCCGAGCGGGCCGCGCTGGAGGCGCACGAGTTGTCCTTCGCCGAGTTCCTGCGCGACCACGGCCTGGTGCTGCGCAGCGACCTGCTGGGCGGCTGGGCCCGCTGGGTGACCCCGGAGTTCGAGGAGCGCCGGTACGACACCTGGTTCTTCGTGGCCGCCCTGCCCTCCGGCCAGCGCGCCGCCCTGGAGGTCGGCGAGGCCGACCGGGTCGCCTGGCTGAGCCCGGCCGAGGCGGTCCGCGGGTACCAGGAGGGCCGGTTCGGCATGCTGCCGCCGACCGTCACGGTGCTACGCGAGCTGTCGCAGGTCCGGACCGCCGCCGAGGCGCTGGCCGCGGCCGCCGACCGCCCGCTGACGCCGGTCCTGGGCCGGGCCGAGGTCCGGGGGGACCGCATGACGGTCCGCTGGCCCGGGTACGACGAGCTGACCATCGACGGGGAGTTCCCCGAGGACTCCTGAACCGTCCGCCCGCACCACCGCAGAACCGCAGATCGCCGTAGATCACCGCGGATCACCGCACATCGCGCAGAGAAAGGACCGACGCCCGATGACCCACAACGACGTGGCTCGCCGGACGGCACCCGAGATGCCCGCCCGACGCCTGATCCCCCGTACCCCGGCCTGCGACAGCCCGGTCCCGTTCGTCGAGGTGGCACAGCGCGCCCTCGTCCGGGCGCTGCCGCTGCGGGCCCTGCACCGAGATGGAGAGAGCAGCCGGTGATCGAGCGAACCACCGAGGTCTGCACATGAGCGAGCGAATCATCGTGAGGTGCGCGTTGCGCGAAGCGGCTGCCGAGCGCAGCGAGGTGGGTGCATGAGCGAGCGGAGCGAGCGAATCATCGAGAGGTGCGCGTTGCGCGAAGCGGCTGCCGAGCGCAGCGAGGTGGGCGCATGAGCGGCCTTCTGCCGGGTGACCCCGCCGTCGTCGTCGGCGGCGAGGCCACTCCTCGGGCGCTGTGCGTGCTGGCGCCGAATCCGTCGCCCATGACGCTGGACGGCACCAACACCTGGCTGCTCTCCGAGCCCGGCTCGGACCTCGCCGTGGTGATCGATCCGGGCCCGCTGCACGAGGGCCACCTGCGCCGGGTGATCGACTTCGCGGAGGAGCGGGGCAAGCGGATCGCGCTGACCCTGCTCACCCACGGCCACGCCGACCACTCCGAGGGCGCGGCCCGGTTCGCCGAGCTGACCCGCACCGAGGTGCGGGCCCTGGACCCGGCGCACCGGCTGGGCTCCGAGGGCCTGGTGGGCGGCCAGCGGCTGGACGTCGGCGGCCTGGACCTGCGGGTGGTGGCCACCCCCGGCCACACCTCGGACTCGCTGACCTTCCACCTGCCGGAGGACGGCGCGATCCTCACCGGCGACACCGTGCTCGGCCGCGGCACCACGATGGTCGCGCACCCCGACGGCCGGCTGGGCGACTACCTGGACTCGCTGCGCCGGCTGCACACGATGGCCGCCCAGCACGGCGTGCGGACCGTGCTGCCCGGCCACGGCCCGGTGCTGGCGGACGCGCTCGGCGCCGTCGACTACTACCTGGCCCACCGGGCCAACCGGCTCGCCCAGGTGGAGACCGCGGTCGAGACGGGCTGCCGGACGGCCCCCGAGGTGGTCGCGCGGGTCTACGCCGACGTGGACCGGGCGCTCTGGCCGGCCGCCGAGTTGTCCGTGCGGGCCCAGCTGGACTACCTGGAGGAGCACGGGCTGATTCCGGGCCTCGACTGACCCGGCCCGTGCCTGCCGGGGCCCGGCGGCCCGCCCACGCCTGCCTTCCCTGCGCACCACCCGCGAACGGCTCGCGAACGCCGAAGGGCCCGTCCGTCCGGACGGGCCCTTCGCGGTGCTCGGAGCGCTTGGTGCGCTCGGTGCACTCGCAGCGTCAGCGCGAGCGGCGCGACAGCCGCTCGACGTCCAGCAGGACCACCGCGCGCGCCTCCAGCTTCAGCCAGCCGCGGCCGGCGAAGTCGGCGAGCGCCTTGTTGACCGTCTCGCGGGAGGCGCCGACCAGCTGGGCCAGCTCCTCCTGGGTGAGGTCGTGGGCGACGTGGATGCCCTCGTCGGACTGCACGCCGAAGCGCCGGGAGAGGTCCAGCAGGGCCTTGGCGACACGGCCGGGCACGTCGGAGAAGACCAGGTCGGACATCACGTCGTTGGTCCGGCGCAGCCGCCGGGCGATGGCCCGCAGCAGCGCGATGGAGACCTCGGGGCGGGCGTGCAGCCAGGGCTGCAGGTCGCCGTGGCCCAGGCCGAGCAGCTTGACCTCGGTCAGCGCGCTGGCCGTGGCGGTGCGCGGGCCGGGGTCGAACAGCGACAGCTCGCCGATCATCTCGCTGGGGCCGAGGACGGCCAGCATGTTCTCGCGGCCGTCAGGCGAGGCGCGGTGCAGCTTGACCTTGCCCTCCGCGACGACGTAGAGCCGGTCGCCCGGGTCGCCCTCGTGGAACAGCGACTCCCCACGGGCGAGGGTGACCTCGGTCATGGAAGCGCGCAGCTCGCCGGCCTGTTCGTCGTCGAGTGCCGCGAAGAGTGCGGCGCGCCGCAGAACGTCGTCCACGTGCTTCCTCCTTCTCGGCCGTCCGGCTGGTGGGCCGTCCGGCGCAAGTTCCGTTCAGTGTTCTGCGTCACCAAGCATGGCGCATGTCGCTCCGATCATATGAGGAGGGGGTGTGCCGAGGTGTGCCGTGCGGGGCCATTCGTACCGGAAGGTCATCGTCCGGGACGCCTCGCGGAGGTGCCCGGGAGCGTCCTACTCGAATGCCCGTCCGCCCTGGTCGAACAGGGAATCGCCCACCGCCGTACGGGCGTGGAGGACGGCGTGGCCGGCGCGGTGGGCGCTGGTCAGGCCCGCCGCGCGCAGGGCGGTGAGGTGCTGGGAGACCCCGGCCGGGGAGAGCCCGGTGCGGCGGGCCAGCTCGGTGGTCGAGCCCGGGGAGTCCAGTTCGGCCAGCAGCCGGGCGCGGGAGCGGCCGAGGACGCCGGCCAGTGCGTCCGCCCGGTCCGTGGTGTCCGCCGGGCGTTCCCACAGGGTGGCCGTGCCGCGGGCCGGATAGATCAGCTGCGGCGGGTCCGGCGGCAGGACCCGGGTGAGCACCCGCGGCCAGGCGAAGGCCGAGGGCAGGAGCAGCAGCCCGGCCCCGGCGCTCAGCCGGGTCACCCCGCAGTGCCGCTGCTCCAGTCGCAGCGCGCTGCCGTCCCAGCGGACCGTCTCGTGCAGCTCGTCCAGCATCCGCGCGGTGCCGTGCTCGGCGGCCTGCCGGGAGCGGTGGAAGACGTCCGCCGCGAGCAGCGCGCGGATCCGGGCCCAGTACGGGGCGAGCGCCAGCTCCCAGTACGCCTCGATGTCCGCGGCCAGCCGGGGCAGCTGCGCCGCCGGATCGCGGTACAGCGGCGCCAGGAGGGCCGGCAGCCGGCCGCCGGCCTCGGCGGCGAGGATGTCGAGGTCGACCCGGACCTGCCCGGCGCCGGTGGCGGTGATCGCGGTCAGCTCCTCGGCGAGGGTGGGGGAGAAGCCGGTCGGGGCGGGGTTGAGGAAGTCCGGCAGGTGGCCGGTGGGCGGCACCAGCGCGGCCAGCCGTTCCAGCGCCGGCCCGGCGGCGGCCGACCGCTCGCGGACCCGCCCGGCCCAGCGGCGGTGCAGTGCCGGCACGGGGGAGTGGGCGAGGGCGCGCAGGCTGGTCACCACCTCCTGCATCGGCGAGACGGCGAACCGGGTCAGCGCCAAGTCCTGGGCAGAGAAGTGCAGTTCGGTACGCATCCGGGCCCCCTCCGCGGAAGATTCAGCCCCAGCTTAATCACTGGCAGGGGCGGCGGCGCCGGGCGCAGGATGCCTGCGTCCCCACCGATCCCGTACGAAAGCCGGTGCCTCCATGCCCACCACCACCGAGTCCCGCGCGCGGGCGCTGCGGCTGCGCGAGCTGATCGCGGACGGCGTGCTCCTGCTGCCCAACGCCTGGGACGCGGGCAGCGCCGCGGTGATCGCCTCGGCCGGCGCGCAGGCAGTCGCCACCACCAGCGGCGGCGTCTCCTGGTCGCTCGGGCACGGCGACGGCCAGCGGCTCGACCGGGCGGCGGCGGTCGAGGCGGCCGGGCGGATCGTCGCGGCGGTGGACCTGCCGGTCACCGTCGACGCCGAGGGCGGGTACGGGCCGCTGCCCGCCGACGTGGCCGCGACCGTGACGGCCCTGGTCGGGGCGGGTGCGGCCGGCGTCAACCTGGAGGACTCGACGGCCGTCGGCGGCCCGCTCTTCCCGGTCGCCGAGCAGGCCGAGCGGCTGCGCGCGGCCCGTACGGCGGCGGCCGGGGCCGGACTGCCGGAGCTGGTGGTCAACGCCCGCACCGACGTCTTCCTGTTCGGGCTGGGCGGGCTCGACGACGTGCTGGAGCGGGCCGAGGCCTATGCCGAGGCGGGCGCCGACGGCCTGTTCGTCCCCGGGCTGCTGGACCTCGACGCCCTCACCGAGCTGTGCAAGCGCTCGGCGCTGCCGGTGAACGCGATGGCCGTCCCGGGTGGGCCGACCGTGGCCGAGCTCGCCGCCACGGGGGTGCGGCGGATCAGCCTCGGCACCGGCCTCGTCCAGCTCGCGTACACCGCCGCCCGCCGCGCCGCCGCCGAACTCCTGGGCGCCGGGACGCTGACGGAGCTCGACGGGGCGCTCGGCTTCGGGGAGCTGAACGGGCTGTACCGGGGCTGATCCACGCGGTCGCGACGCCGGCCGAGGGCTGGTCGGAGGTGGGGCCGGGGCCGGTCCCGGGGCGCAGCGGCGCGCCGGTCAGTCCTGGAAGCCCAGCTCGGCGAGGGCCCGGTCGATCCGGGCGCGGTGCGCGGCCTCCCAGTCGTCCAGGGTCTCGCCGGCCTCCTTGGCCAGCTTCGCCCGGGCCGCCGCCAGGACCCGCTCCCGGTCGGCGGCGGGCACCACCACCACGCCCTCCTCGTCGGCCACCACGACGTCGCCGGGCGCGACCCGCACACCGCCGCAGCGCACCTCGGCGCCGTGCGTGCCCAGCGCGTCCTTCGCCCCGGGGATCGGGATCACCCCGCGGGCGACGACCGGGAAACCCAGCTCCCGCACCTCGCCGAGGTCGCGGATCAGGCCGTCGGCCACGAAGGCCGCCACGCCCCGGCGCTGCGCCACGGCACACACGTTGCCGCCGGCCAGCGCGTAGTCGAGGTCGCCGGACTCGACCACGATCACCGATCCGGGCTCGGCCCGGTGGATCGCCGCGTGCAGCATCAGGTTGTCGCCGGGCGGGCACTGCACGGTGAAGGCCGGTCCGGCCACCCGGGGCATCCCGGCCCAGAGCGGGCGCATGCCGATGTCCATGACCCGGTCGCGGCCCAGGACATCGGCCAGGGTGGTGGTGGGAATGTCCTTGAATTCCGTGTCCATGCGTCCTCGCCATTCGTTCGTCGGTTCGTCGGTTCGTCGGAAGACTAGTGACCTTGAGGTCGGTCGCCCCGGCCGAGGGCGTCGGTCGACTGCTTCGCCGCCCCGCCATCGGACAACACGCCCTGGCCAGAACCACTTTCCGTACGTGATCACTCCCGAGCCGCCCGCCCGTCGGCGTAGCCTTCGTGCATGGCAGAGAGCAAGGTCCGGAAAGCGGCGGCGCCGAAGGCCGAGCCGGCGGTGAAGATGCCGGCGGTGACGAAGGCGGCGGTGAAGAAGCCGGCGGCGAAGAAGGCGGCAGCGGAGAAGCCGGCGAGCAGGCCCGCCGTGCGGCCGAGGAAGCCCGAGTCGCACCTGGCGATGGTGCGTCGGGCCCGGAGGATCAACCGCGAGTTGGCGGAGCTGTACCCGTACGCGCACCCGGAGCTGGACTTCGAGAACCCCTTCCAACTGCTGGTGGCCACCGTGCTGTCGGCGCAGACCACCGACCTGCGGGTGAACCAGACCACCCCGGCGCTGTTCGCCGCGTACCCGACGCCGGAGGACATGGCGGCGGCGAACCCGGAGGAGCTGGAGGAGATCATCCGCCCGACCGGCTTCTTCCGGAACAAGGCGAAGGCGCTGATCGGCCTCTCGGTCGCGCTGCGCGACGAGTTCGGCGGCGAGGTCCCGGGCCGTCTGGCCGACCTGGTGACCCTGCCCGGCGTCGGCCGCAAGACCGCCAACGTCGTCCTGGGCAACGCCTTCGGCGTCCCCGGCATCACGGTCGACACCCACTTCGGCCGACTGGCCCGGCGGTTCGGCTGGACGGCCGAGGAGGACCCGGTGAAGGTCGAGGCGGCCGTCGCCGAGATCTTCCCGAAGTCGGAGTGGACGATGCTCTCGCACCGCGTGGTCTTCCACGGCCGCCGGATCTGCCACTCCCAGAAGCCCGCCTGCGGCGCCTGCCCGATCGCGCCGCTCTGCCCCGCCTACGGCGAGGGCGTGACCGACCCGGAGCAGGCCCGCAAGCTGCTCAAGTACGAAATGGGCGGACAGCCCGGCCAGCGGCTGAAGCCGCCGGCGGACTTCCCCGGCGAGGCGGCCGCCCGTGCCGACGCCGCCGCCCACCACGGGCAGGTCGCGGACCTGGCGGTGGGCGCATGAGCGAGCGGGTCATCGAGCGGGACGACCTGCCGACCTGGCTGGAGCCGGTCCGGGTGGCGGCCGAGCGGGTGCTGCCGGAGCAGCTGAGCCGCTTCCTGCCGCCGCCCGACGGCGGCCGCGCGGCGGCGGTGCTGATGCTGTTCGGCGAGGGCCCGGAGGGCCCGGACCTGCTGCTGATCGAGCGGGCCCGTTCGCTGCGTTCGCACGCCGGCCAGCCGTCCTTCCCGGGCGGTGCGCTGGATCCGGAGGACGGCGACCCGGACGGCCCGGGCCCGATCGCGGCGGCGCTGCGCGAGGCCTGGGAGGAGACCGGCCTGGACCCGGCCGGGGTGCAGGTGTTCGCGGCGCTGCCCCGGCTGTACATCCCGGTCAGCCGCTTCGTGGTGACCCCGGTGCTCGGCTGGTGGCGCGAGGAGTCGCCGGTGCGCCCGGTGGACGCGGGCGAGACCGGCGCGGTGTTCCGGGTGCCGATCGCCGATCTGGCCGACCCGGCGAACCGGGTGCGGCTGCGCCATCCGTCCGGCCACGTCGGCCCGGCCTTCGCGGTCGCCGGACGGCTGGTCTGGGGTTTCACCGCCGGGGTGATCGACCGGGTGCTGCACCACAGCGGCCTGGAGGTGCCCTGGGATCCGTCCCGGATCGTCGACCTCTCGGACGAGGCGCTCGCCCTCGTCCAGGGCGACCTCGAACACTCCCGGGTGCTGCCGGGCGGCGACGCCGGCACCGTGTGAACGGCCGTCGGCGCATCCGGCTCGCGGGCCGTGGGAGGGTGTCGGAGTGAACGTCCTGGATGTCCTGCTGATCCTCGCCGCCGTGGGATTCGCCGTGTCGGGCTACCGGCAGGGCTTCGTGGTCGGGGTCCTGTCGCTGGTCGGCTTCCTCGGCGGCGGGCTGCTGGCCGTCGAGCTGCTGCCGCTGCTGCTCGACCACCTCAGCCCCGGTACGACGGCCTCGGTGGTGGCCGTGGTGGTGGTGATCGTCCTGGCCGCGGTCGGCCAGGCGATCACCGCGCACTTCGGCTGGAAGCTGCGCGGCCACATCGACCGTCGCCCGGCCCGGGTACTGGACGCCTCGGGCGGCGCGGTGGTGAACGTGGTCTCGATGCTGCTGGTGGCCTGGCTGATCGGCTCGGCGCTCGCCGGGGCCTCGCTGCCGACGGTCTCCAAGCAGGTCCGTTCCTCGGCGATCCTGGGCGGGGTGCAGAACGCGCTGCCCTCCGACGCCCCGAACTGGTTCTCGGACTTCTCCAAGGTGCTCGCCCGCAACGGCTTCCCGCAGGTCTTCAACCCCTTCGAGCACGAGCCGATCACCCAGGTCGACACCCCGGACCCGGCGCTGGCCGCCAGCCCGGCGGTGGCGCGGGCCCGGCAGAGCCTGGTCAAGGTGGTCGGCACGGCGACCTCCTGCGGCAAGACCCTGGAGGGCAGCGGCTTCGTCTTCGCCCCGCACCGGGTGATGACCAACGCCCACGTGGTCGGCGGGGTCAACGAGCCGACCGTGCAGATCGGCGGCGTCGGCCAGCTGTACGACGCCACGGTGGTCCGCTACGACTGGCAGCGCGACATCGCCGTCCTGGACGTGCCCAAGCTGAACGCGCCCGCGCTGACCTTCGCGGGCGAGGCGAAGACCAACGACAGCGCGATCGTGGCCGGCTTCCCGGAGAACGGCGCCTTCAACGTCCAGCCGGCCCGCATCCGCGGTCGGATCCAGGCCAACGGCCCGGACATCTACCATCGCGGCCAGGTGATGCGCGACGTCTACTCGGTGCGCTCGGTGGTCCGCCAGGGCAACAGCGGCGGCCCGCTGCTCACCCCGGACGGCCAGGTGTACGGCGTGGTGTTCGCCAAGTCGCTGGACAGCGCCGACACCGGGTACGTGCTGACCGCGGCCGAGGTGCGCGAGGACGTCCAGCAGGGCGGCGCCGCGACCGCCCGGGTGGACACCCAGGGTTGCGCGCTCTGACCGGAACCGCCCCGTCCCCGCTCGCCGACACCTCGGCCGGAACCGCCCCGTCCCCGCTCGCCGACACCTCGGCCGGAACCGCCCCGTCCCCGCTCGCCGACACCTCGGCCGGAACCGCCCCGCCTCCGCCCGCCGACACCTCGGCCGGAAACGCTCTGTCCGACATCCGTCGTGCCGTCAGCCGGCCCTGGTAGCCTCGGCCGCGCTCACCCGTTCGGCTCAACCGGGCGCCGTCCCGGAGTGGGCTTCACGGGGAGGTCGTGGCAGTCCGATGATGGGTCATTCGCACGCGGTGAGCGGGGCGATGCTGTACGCGGCGTCGGCCCCCTTCCTGCCCCCGCTGCTGCTGCACACCACGCTGCAGCCGGCGGACATCCTGATGGGCACGGTGCTGTGCGCGGGCGCGGCGCTGCTGCCGGACCTCGACCACCACGACGGCTCGATCGCCAACTTCCTGGGCCCGGTCTCCAAGCTGCTCTGCCGCTTCGTGGCTTGGGCCTCCGGAGGCCACCGGCACGCCACCCACTCGCTGCTGTTCGTCGCCCTGATGGGCGGCGGCACCTGGGCGGGCGTCACCTTCCTGGGCCGCAACTTCACGCTGGCGCTGACCTTCGTCCTGCTGGCACTCGCCATCCGCGCGCTGCGGCTCTGCCCGCCGAGCAACGGACCGGAGGCGTGGATCACCGTCATGGGCCTGGCCGCGCTCGGCACCTTCGGGATGAACACCTGGATGCCCAACGCGCCGGGCTGGCTGCCGTACGCGGTGGGGCTGGGCACGCTGGCGCACCTGCTCGGCGACTGCCTGACGAAGAAGGGCGCGCCGCTGCTCTGGCCGCACAAGGAGCGCTACGAGATCGTGCTGATCAAGCGCAGCGGCAACAGCGTGGAGACCAAGGTGCTGGTGCCGATCATGTCGGTGGCGACCTTCGTGCTGCTCTGGTTCACCGCACTGTCGCCGATCACCAACTGACCTTCACCGTCCGACCTTCACCGTCCGACGACCGCGGCGCGGGGCCTCAGGTCTCGCGCCGCAGTCGTGCGCCCACCCAGCGGGCGCGCCGGCCGAGGATGTGCGGGATGCCGAGCTGTCGCCGTTCCGCGCGCTGCCGGGGGTCGAGGCCGTCGAAGCCGAGGTCGTCCGCCCGGTCGGGGCGGTGGACGGAGCGCTGCGGGCTGTTCCGGCGTCGGCCGCGCGGGGCGACGCCGCGATCGGGCATCCAACTCATACCGGTATGGATGCCCCTGGGCCGGTGGGAGTAACCGCCCAGTCTCCCCGAACATGGCCTATGCGTTTGTCATATGAACGCAACATCAGGGGAGTTGGGTCTGCAGACCCGTCGTTCCGTTCCGCCGCCGGCCCACCCCGCGTCACTCCTTGTGAAGGCCGACCCAGTCCAGCAGCTCGGCCGTGAACTCCTCCGGCGCCTCCTCGTGCGGGAAGTGCCCGACCTCCGGCATCAGCCGCCAGCGGTACGGCGCCGCCACGTACTCACCGCCGCCGAGCGCGGTGCGCGACAGCAGCACCGGGTCCGCCGCGCCCTGGACGTGCAGGGTCGGCGCGGTGATCGGCTTCTTCATCCGCCGGGCGAACTGGATGCCGTCCGGCCGGGCCAACGACCGCAGCAGCCAGCGGTAAGGCTCGATCGAGCAGTGCGCCGTGCTGGGGATCTGGATCGCCTGCCGGTACGCGTGCACCGCGGCCTCGTCCAGGCCGTTCGGGCCGGTCCAGGAGGTCAGGTAGCGGCCGACCAGTTCGGCGTCGTCGGCCACCAGACGGCGTTCCGGTATCCACGGGCGCTGGAAGCCCAGCACGTGCTCGAAGGCGGCGAACTGGTGCCGGTCGGTCAGCAGCGCCCGGCGCAGGTCCCGCGGGTGCGCGGCGGAGACCACCGTCAGGCTCTGGATCACGGACGGGCGCATCACCGCCGCCACCCAGGCCAGGGTGCCGCCCGAGGCGTGCCCGACCAGGTGCGCCCGGCGCTCCCCGAGCGAGCGGATCACCCCGGTGATGTCCAGCGCGAGGTTGCCCGGGTCGTAGCCGCGCGGGGTGCGGTCGCTGCCGCCGATGCCCCGCAGGTCCAGTGCCACCGCCCGGTATCCGGCCTCGGCGAGCGCGGTCAGCTGGTGGCGCCAGGCCCACCAGTACTCCGGCCAGCCGTGCACCAGCAGCACCAGTGGACCCGAGCCCAGCTCCGCGATGTGGAAGCGGGCGCCGTTGGCCGCCAGGTCGCGGTGCGTCCACGGGCCGGCCTGCCGGATGCTCCACGGCTCCGCGGCCGCAGCGGCCCCCGTGGCCGCCGTGGCCGCCGCGTCGGGCGCTTCGGCGTCGGGGCCGGAGGCGGGGCCGGAAACGGCGGACGGCTGCGCGGGCACGGGCTTCTGGTCAAGCGGCATACCGAGAGCGTGTCACATCCGTGCGCCGGACACGTGCCCGGCACTCACTGTCGGCGGGTCCGGGCGCTCGCCCGGCCCGGGCCGCCGGCCGGTTACGGGATGCGGCCCAGGGCCCGGTCGATCTCCTCCTTGGTGGCCGGGCGGGGCCGGGCGTTCTTCAGCACGTCGGCGGTCTTCTGGGCGCCCTCGATGGTGCGGACGGGCTTCTCGATCTTCTTGAACGAGCGGAACGCCAGCAGCCCGAGCAGCACCGCGAGCACCAGGTAGGCACCGGCCACGATCAGGAAGGACCAGCCCAGCGACAGGCCCAGCGCGTGGATGCCGAAGGCCGCCGCGGCGCTCAGCATCGGGATGGAGAAGAGCGCCACCACACCGGCGACCGCCAGCGAGACACCGCCGGACACGCCGCGCTTGACGTCCGCCCGGATCTCGGCCTTGGCGAGCGCGATCTCGTCGTGGACCAGTGCGGACAGGTCGGCGGTGGCCGCCGCGAACAGCTGCCCCACCGAACGCTCGCCCTCGTAGGGCGCCCGGCCGTTGCTGGACGGGTCTGCGGCTCCTGCGGGCATCAGCGGTTCTCCTCTGCGGCTGTGCGGCGTGACGCCGCCGCGGTGTGCGGTTCCGGGGCCGGTGGGGGGTCCGGAGGCGTCAGTGGATTGTCGACAGCTCAGAATCATGCCCCTACCGGTCAGTCGGACACCACTCCGGGGCCCCGCCGGAGGGACGTGTCCCGGCCACGGACGGCCTCCGGAGGCTCTCGGAAGGGGGTCGGGGGTCGCCCGGGGCCGGGGAGCCCTCCTCGGGGTCCTGGCGCGCGGCCGTCTCCGGGCACGAAGCCGGCTCTTGGCGCGGGTCCGGCCGGAGGGGCCGTCAGCGTCCCGGCCCGGTACGGCCGCGGCCGCCGGGGCTCCCGGCGTCCCCGACCTCCCCGGCGGCCCCGTCGGGCAGCGGTCGCGCGGCGCCGGAGACCCGGGCCCGCCAGACCGGGTCGTCCTGCTGGTAGACGTCGGGGATCCCGTCCCCGTCCAGGTCCCGGTCCTCCTCCTCGCACAGCGCGCGGTAGTGCCGGTTGCGCAGCTTCAGCAGCACGGTGGCGATCGTCGCGCAGAGCAGTGAGCCGACCAGGACGGCGGTCTTGGCGCGTTCGGCGAGTGCCGGGTCGTCCGGGAAGGCCAGCTCGCTGATCAGCAGCGAGACGGTGAAGCCGATGCCCGCGAGCACCGAGACGGCCACCAGGTCGGCCCACTTGAGCCGAGGGTTCAGCTCGGCCCTGGTGAACCGGGCGGTCAGCCAGGTACCGCCGAATATGCCTACGGACTTGCCGACGAGCAGGCCGACCACGATGCCGATCGGGGTGGCCTGGGTGAACACCTCGCGCAGCGCGGGGCCGGAGACGGCCACCCCGGCCGAGAACAGCGCGAAGACCGGGACGGCCAGTCCGGCCGAGAGCGGACGGGCCAGGTGCTCGATGTGCTCGCCGGGGGAGTGCTGCTCGTCGCCCTCCCGGTGGCAGCGCAGCATCAGGCCCATCGCGACGCCGGCCACCGTGGCGTGGATGCCGCTCTCGTGCATCAGTGCCCAGGTCACCACGGCCAGCGGCACGAACAGGTACCAGCCGTGCACCCCGCGCCGGTGCAGGAACCAGAACAGCACCAGCCCGGCGAAGGCCAGCCCGAGCGCCCAGAACTTGATGCCGGAGCTGTAGAAGACCGCGATGATCAGGATCGCGATCAGGTCGTCGACGACGGCCAGGGTCAGCAGGAAGGCGCGCAGCGCGGAGGGCAGGTGGCTGCCGACCACGGCGAGCACGCCGAGTGCGAAGGCGATGTCGGTGGCGGTCGGGATCGCCCAGCCGCCGGGGTGCCCGCCGCTGCCGGAGTTCACCAGGGCGAACAGGATCGCGGGCAGCGCGACGCCGCAGACGGCGGCGACGACGGGCAGCAGAGCGGCGCTCGGTGTGCGCAGCTCGCCCGCCACGAACTCGCGCTTGAGCTCGATCCCGGCGACGAAGAAGAAGATCGTCAGCAGCCCGTCCTTGGCCCAGGAGGCGAGGGACAGGTCGAGGTGCAGCGGGGCGGAGGGGCCGACGGTGTAGTCGAGCATGCTCTGGTAGGCGTGCGGCCAGACGTTGGCCCAGATCAGCGCGATCACGGCGGCGGCCAGCAGCAGGACGCCGCCGACCGTCTCGGTGCGCAGGGCGTCGGTGATGAAGGTCCGCTCGGGCAGTGACAGCCGGCCGAGGAACTGCCGGCGGCGGGTCGTCGGCTCCTGGACGGGCGGCTGGTCGGTCACGAGGGACCTCCTCGGGGGGCTGGGAGCGGCAACGGATGCACGGGTGGTGCAGTTGCCGACCAGACTTCCCGGCGCGCCCTGTGACGCCCGGATTCCTGCGGGAGGATCTTGATGCGTCCTTTGCAGTCTACCGGGACGTTCAGATGGCAGCCGGATCGTCCTGTTAAAGGACTTAAGCCCTGTGGGCCGGTTCTGCACTCCGGAGGAGCAGCCGCCCGCCCCCGAACGGCCTGCCGCCCGCTTCTTCGCCCTCTTCGCCCCTGCGCGCCCGGTCCGCCCTCGCCGACCGCGCACGGCCCCGTCAACCGGTGCCGGAAAGCGCGACGGCCGTGCCCCGGACGGTGGTCACCGCCCGGGGCACGGCCGCCGGTTCAGCCTGCTCAGCCGTTGCTGGCGGTGGGCGGCAGCTGGGCCTGGATCTGGCTCATCACGGAGCTGTCGGCCAGGGTGGTGGTGTCCCCCACCTCGCGGCCCTCGGCGATGTCGCGCAGCAGTCGGCGCATGATCTTGCCGGAGCGGGTCTTCGGCAGCTCGCCGACCACCTTGATCTGCTTCGGCTTGGCGATCGGGCCGAGCGTGCGGCCGACGTGCGCCCGCAGCTCCTCGACCAGCTCGGGGCTCTCGGTGGCGCCGCCGCGCAGGATCACGAAGGCGACGATGGCCTGCCCGGTGGTGGCGTCGGTGGCGCCGACCACCGCGGACTCGGCCACGGACGGGTGGCCGACCAGGGCCGACTCGACCTCGGTGGTGGAGATGTTGTGGCCCGAGACGAGCATGACGTCGTCCACCCGGCCGAGCAGCCAGATGTCGCCGTCCTCGTCCTTCTTGGCGCCGTCACCGGCGAAGTAGCGGCCCGCAAAGCGCGACCAGTAGGTGTCGATGTAGCGCTGGTCGTCGCCCCAGATGGTGCGGAGCATGGACGGCCACGGCTCGGTGAGCACCAGGTAGCCGCCGGAGCCGTTCGGGACCTCGTTGGCCTCGTCGTCGACCACGGTGGCTGCGATGCCCGGCAGGGCGCGCTGGGCCGAGCCCGGCTTGGTCTCGGTGACGCCCGGCAGCGGGCTGATCATGATGGCGCCGGTCTCGGTCTGCCACCAGGTGTCCACGATCGGTGCCTTGCCGGCCCCGATGTGCTCGCGGTACCAGACCCATGCCTCCGGGTTGATCGGCTCGCCCACGCTGCCCAGCACCCGCAGCGAGGACAGGTCGAACTTCGCGGGGATGTCGTCGCCCCACTTCATGAAGGTGCGGATCGCGGTCGGCGCGGTGTAGAGGATGGTCACGCCGTACTTCTGGACGATCTCCCAGAACCGGCCCTGGTGCGGGGTGTCCGGGGTGCCCTCGTAGATGACCTGGGTGGCGCCGTTGGAGAGCGGGCCGTAGACGATGTACGAGTGGCCGGTGACCCAGCCGATGTCGGCGGTGCACCAGTAGACGTCGGTCTCCGGCTTGAGGTCGAAGACGGCGTGGTGGGTGTAGCTGGCCTGGGTGAGGTAGCCGCCCGAGGTGTGCAGGATGCCCTTGGGCTTACCGGTGGTGCCCGAGGTGTAGAGGATGAACAGCGGGTGCTCGGCCTCGTGCGCCTCGGGGGTGTGCTCGGTGGACTGGCGCGCGGTGATCTCGTGCCACCAGACGTCGCGGCCCTCGGTCCAGGCGATCTCCTGCTCGGTGCGGCGGATCACCAGGACGTGCTCGACGCCGTCGACCTTGGTGAGCGCCTCGTCGATGGCCGGCTTGAGCGCGGAGGCCTTGCCGCGGCGGTAGCCGCCGTCGGCGGTGATGACCAGCTTGGCCTGGGCGTCCTGGATGCGGGAGGCGACAGCGTCGGCGGAGAAGCCGCCGAAGACCACCGAGTGGGTGGCGCCGATCCGGGCACAGGCGAGGATCGCGACGACCGCCTCGGCGATCATCGGCAGGTAGACCGCCACCCGGTCGCCCTTGCGGACGCCGAGCTCCAGCAGCGCGTTGGCGGCCTGCGAGACCTCGTCCTTGAGCTGGGCGTAGGTGATCGAGCGGCTGTCGCCGGGCTCGCCCTCGAAGTGGATGGCGACGCGGTCGCCGAGGCCGGCCTCGACGTGGCGGTCGACGCAGTTGTACGCCACGTTGAGCTTGCCGTCGGCGAACCACTTGGCGAAGGGCGGGTTGGACCAGTCGAGCGTCTCGGTCGGCTCGACGGCCCAGCTGAGTCGGCGGGCCTGCTCGGCCCAGAAGCCCAGGCGGTCCTCGGAGGCCTGCGCGTACGCGGCCGCGGTGACGTTGGCGGCTGCGGCGAGCTCTGCCGGCGGGGCGAAGCGACGCTCCTCCCTCAGCAGGTTGGCCAGGCTCTCGTTGCTCAACGCGCACTCCTCATCGAGTCATGATCTCGGGTGGTCGCGTGCGTGGCGACCGTCCCGTGTGTCCCAGCGCACAAGCTCACCAGGCGAACGGGCCACTTGACAAGAGGCGCCGGAGAATTGGTGTAGACCTTTGACCGATGGTCGTACGGTTGCGTACGGTCCGCCGCGCGGAGGCGGAGGACCGTACGGGGGCAGGTGGGCCCGTGCCCCGGCCCGCCCGGCGGGGACACGGGCCCGGCTCTCACGCGGCCAGGAGCGGGTCCTCCTTGCCGTCGCCGGCCGGAACCCGGCCGTCCTTTCTCACCCGTTCGGCCGATACGCCGGTCCCAGCACCGACCGGTGCGCCGACCGCCGGGGCGGGCGATGCGCCGTCAGGTCGGGCCTCCACCGGGCTGAACGTCCCGGTGGCGCGGTCCAGGACGTAGGCCTGGGCGGTGGCGAAGTCGAAGTACATCCCGACCAGCCGCAGAGTGCCCTCCTCGACCCTGCGCTCCACCGCCGGGTTCGCCATCAGCTGGTCCAACTGCTGGAGCACGTTGGTGATGCAGAGCTGCTCCACCGGATCCACCGCCGGCCGGTCGGCGAACTCGGCGGGCACCCGCCGGAGCCGGTCCAGCGAGCCGCGGCCGTTGCGCAGCCAGCGGGCCAGCGGGGTGGGTGGCCCGGGGCGCTCGTGCACGCCGTCCAGCAGGGCCTTCATCGCGCCGCAGCCGGAGTGCCCGCACACCGTGATCGAGCGAACCTCCAGCACCTCGACCGCGTACTGCACGGCGGCGGCCACCGAGTCGTCGGCGGCGCCGGGTTCGAAGGGGGCCGGCACCAGGTTGCCCACGTTTCGGACGGTGAAGAGGTCGCCCGGACCGCTGCTGGTGATCATGCTGGTCACCATCCGCGAGTCCGCGCAGGTCAGGAAGAGCTGCGAGGGCGTCTGCCCCTCCCGTGCCAGCCGGGCGAGTTCGGGCCTGATCAGCGGCGCGGTGTGCAGCTGGAACCCGCGGACGCCGTCCAGCAGCCGGCCGTGCGGGTCCTCCTGCTGGTCGATGCAGTGGTGGCCGACCCAGGGCGTCCAGGCCCGGCAGCGGTGGGGGCCCGGCGAACTGCCCGCGCGCACCGTGCCGTCGGGGTCGAGCACCTCGTCGTCCTGGCGCCTGGTCACCATCGAGACCCGGCCGCCCGCGTCCTGGTGGCCCGCCCGCCAGGTGTGCAGCGTCTCGTACGCGGCGTGGTCCAGGAAGGAGCCGTCGTGGACCACGGTGACCCCGGCCCCCGCCGGGATGCCGGCCAGCGCCCGGCTGAGCCGGGGCACGGCGGTGAAGGTGAGCGGGCCGTGGGTCCGGACGGTGACCGACCCGTCCGTCCCGGCCTCGACGTCCACATGGGCGCGGGTCAGCCGGTAGAGCGCGAGCAGGACCGCGGTGCCGGCGCCGATCGCGACGCCCCAGAGCACCCCGGCGGCCACCACGGCGACCACGGTGGTCAGGTAGACCGGGAACTCCCGGTGCCGGTGCACGTTGCGGATGTGCGCGAAGCTCACCATCTGCAGCCCGACCACCATCACCAGCGCGGCGAGCGCGGCCAGCGGAATCCGGCGCAGGCCGCCGGTCAGCGCCAGCGCGGCGGCCAGCACCCAGACGCCGTGCAGCACCGAGGACCACCGGGTCTGCGCGCCGGCCTGCACGTTGGCGGTGCTGCGCACGGCGCCGCCGGCGATCGGCAGCCCGCCGACCAGGCCGCTCACCAGGTTGGCGAGGCCCTGGCCGCGCAGCTCGCGGTCGAGGTCGCCGGTGCGCCGCGACATCCGGTCGATCGCGACGGCGGACAGCAGCGATTCCACGCTGGCGACGGCGGTGACGGTGAGGACGGCGGCGATCACGCCGAGCACCGGGCCGTGCGGCAGGGCGGGCACGAACGCGTGCGGCTGCCAGGCGGGCAGTTCGATGTGGGCGAGCTGCAGGCCCAGGGTGAGCGCCAGGGCGGTGGCCAGGGCGACGGCGGCCAGCGGGCCCGGCACCTTGGCCAAGCGGGCGCCCAACTCGCCTGCCCGGCCGGGGAGTCGGCCGAGCCTGGGCCAGCCGAGCAGGACGGCCACGGTCACCGCGCCGATCAGCAGCGCGCTCGGGTGCGGACCGGCCAACTGCCCTGGCAGCGCCAGGAGGTTGGCGATCGCGGAGCTCTGCGGCGAACCGCCCAGCACGACGTGCAGCTGCGCGATGGCGATGGTGAGCCCGACCCCGGCCAGCATGCCGTGCACGATCGCGGGCGAGACGGCGAGCGCCGTCCGGGCCACCCGGCGCACCCCGAGCAGGAGTTGGAGCAGCCCGGCGGCGAGGGTGACGGCGCAGGTGGCCTGCCAGCCGTACTGGGCGATCAGCCCGGCGGTGATGACGGTCAGCGCCGCCGACGGGCCGCTGACCATGAGCGTGGTGCCGCCGGACAGTCCGACCACGATGCCGCCCACGGCCGCGGCGGCCAGGCCGGCGGTGAGCGGGGCGCCGGTGGCCAGCGCGATGCCGAGGGAGAACGGCACGGCGATCAGGAACACCACGAGCGAGGCGGAGAGGTCCTGCGCCCAGCGCGTCCGGGCGCCGGGGCCCGGTGGTGCGTGGTCGGTGGTGTCGGAGGCGATGGGTGCACTGGAGATGTCGAGGGTCATTGTCTTCCCGTCTGTCCGGGGGAACGAACGCAGTCAGGTCCGGCGGTGAGTCCGGGGTGGGGCTCCGGGCGGATCGGCTGTCGTGGGTCGCGACGGTGTGGCGGGATGGCGTGGCGCGGCGGGGGAGTGCGGGTGTCACCGGCCTGCGCTGACCATCAGGGGCGGACCCCAAGACTCGGTAAACCGAGGGTAATGAAAGCTTTGCACGGCGTGGTGGCGGGAGGGAAGCGGAAAACCCCCTGATTCACCCCAACGGGTGGTGTTCGAACCGGCGGGAATCTGCTGGTGGCGGTGGTGGAGGCGGTCGAACGGGCCGGTCGTCGCGAGCGGGCCGGGACACGACGAACGGGCCGCAGCCGCCCCGAAGTGTCGGGAGGCCGCGGCCCGTTCGGGCGCGGAGACGTAAGTGGAGGTGGGCGCGGGGCGGAGGTCAGGCGCGGGCGCCCGCCGGGGTCGGCCGCTCGCCGTCCGCCGCGAACTCGCCCAGCACGAAGTCCTCGTCCACCTGGGTCGCCAGGTCGATGCCGACCTTGGCGTTGGCCCAACTCTCGGCGTTGCGGCGGTGGAAGAGGACGGCCTGCTCGGTGTAGCGCCGCGCGTCCCGTCGCCCGTACGCCGCCCCGGCCTCGGCCCGCAGCTCCTCCAGTACCGCGCGGTTGGCCGGCTCCAGGGCCCTCAGCGGCGGCTCGGCGCCCTGCTCCAGCCGGCGCACCCAGTCCGACTGGCCGAAGGTGGTGAGCAGGTCGTCGCCGACTTCGCGGCGCAGGAAGGCCAGGTCGTCCGGGCCCTGCACCTTGTTGCCGATCACCCGCAGCTGCACGCCGAAGTCGCGGGCGTAGTCCCGGTACTGGCGGTAGACGGAGACGCCCTTGCGGGTCGGCTCGGCCACCAGGAAGGTCAGGTCGAAGCGGGTGAACAGGCCGGAGGCGAAGGAGTCCGAGCCCGCCGTCATGTCGGTGACCAGGTACTCGTCGGGGCCGTCCAGCAGGTGGTTGAGCAGCAGCTCCACCGCGCCGACCTTGGAGTGGTAGCAGGCCACCCCCAGGTCCTCCTCGGCGAACGCGCCGGTCGCCAGCAGCCGGACGGACCCCTCGTCCAGCGCGATCGGGCGGGCGCAGGCGGCGTAGACCGGGTTCTCCTCGACGATCCGCAGCAGCCGCGAACCCCGGCCCGGCGGCGTGGTCTTGATCATCTCCTCGGCCGAGCGGATCAGCGGGTTCGCGCCGCGCAGGTACTCCTTGATCTCCGGCAGGTGTTCGCCGAGCGAGGGCAGCTCGGCGGCCTGGGCGTCCGTCAGTCCGAGGGCGGGGCCGAGGTGTTGGTTGATGTCGGCGTCCACGGCGATGACCGGACGACCGACGGCGGCCAGGTGGCGGATGAACAGTGCGGACAGCGTGGTCTTCCCGCTGCCGCCCTTGCCGACGAAGGCGATCTTCATCTGGGGACTCCGGCTCTCGCTCAGGGCCCTGGCTCCGGGCCGCCTGCCCAGGGGCCGCGCGACGGGGCGGACCCTAGTTGGAAATAGTTATCGTCTCCGATAGTGGCCATGCTAGCCGCGGTTTGGGCTTCGCCGGGGGAGGGAAGTGAGGATTGCCTCTAACGGGTGATGCGGGGTTGCTGTTCCGGGAGGGGCAGCCCGTTCATTACTCTCGGGTAGGTGAGCACTGGAACAGATCCCCTCGCCCCGCTGGCCCAGCTCCCCGGGGTGCCCGACGCGGTCGCCGAGGTGCGCAAGGCCGTCGACCGGCTCTACGGCCACCGGGTGATGCGCCGCCGCGCGGCCGAGGTCACCTCCGAGTCCGCGCTGCGCGGCGCCCGCGCCTCCGCGGCCCTGGCCGGGGCCGACTGGCCGTTGGAGGAGGTCCGCCGCCGCACCGACTTCGGTGCGGACGCCGAGGCCCGCACCGTCGGCGCGGGCCTGCGGGTCGCCGCCGAGGCCGGCCAGCTGCTCAGCATCTGGCGGCACTCGCCGCTCCAGGTGCTGGCCCGGCTGCACCTGCTCGCGGTCGGCGACGGGGATCCGGCCGCCGGACGGCCGCGCCGGGCCGGGGAGGGCGCCGAGGAGCTGTTCCCCCTGGAGCTGGCGCCGGTGGAGAGCGTCGAGGTCGACGCCGTGGACGGGCCGCCGCCCTTGCTGCCGCCCGCCCCGGGGGCGGAGGAGGTCGCCGCCCGGCTCGACCAGCTCTCCCGGCTGCTGGTGGCGCGCGCGGAGGGCCAGGGCGTGGGCACGCCGGCTCTCGTGGTGGCATCGGTGGTGCACGGCGAACTGCTCGCGCTGCGGCCGTTCGGCGCGTACAACGGGGTGATCGCGCGGGCCGCCCAGCGGATCGTGCTGATCGCCGAGGGGCTCGACCCGAAGGCCATCTGCCCGGCCGAGGTCGGCCTGGCGGAGCTCGGCACCGACACCTACCGCCGGGCCCTCGCGGGCTACCTGGCGGGCACCCCCGAGGGGATGGCGGCCTGGATCGCGCACTGCGGCCGGGCGCTGCGGCTCGGCGTGCGGGAGAGCACGGCGGTCTGCGAGGCGATGCAGCGCGGCATGGCCTGAGCGAACGGGCCGAACATGCGGAAGGGCCCCGCGAAGGGGCCCTTCATGCAGAGATGCGGCGGCACCTGATACTGCCGGGTGCCGCCGCTGGTACGGATACCGGGTGACCATGCATGCACCGGAAGTGCCGATCAGACGGGGATCCTGCCCGTTCGTCTGGTCCGGCGGCCCGACAGCGGGTCGGCTGCATGTGGGTGCTCGGATATCTGTACGTGCGGTCCGTGGGGCCTGAACTGCGTTGTCGGTTTGACCTCTTCGGTCCTGACCGGGTCTCGCGGGCCGTGCTTCATTTGTATCGCGTTTCGGGCGAAAGGGGAACCCGAAACGAGAAGTCTGTGCCGTTTGCCCGTTTTGTCCAGAACGGGGCCGGTGCAGGGTGGGGCGGGGCCTCAGGCGGTGGGGCGCCGCCGGCGGGCGAGGTACCAGATCACCCCTGCGGTCGCGAGGGCCGTCCCCACCGCCACCGCGGTCAGCACCGAGCCGCTCGGAGCGGAGAACTCGGGCAGCCGCCGCCGGAGTTCCACCGGCTTGTCGAAGACCAGCACCGGCCACTCCCGGGCCTGCGCCTCCTTCCGCAGCGCGCGGTCGGGGTTGACCGCCGACGGGTGGCCGACCGCCTCCAGCAGCGGCAGGTCGGTGGAGGAGTCGCTGTAGGCGTAGGAGGCGGCCAGGTCGTAGCCCTCGACCTCGGCCAACTCCCGGATGGCGGCTGCCTTGTTCTCGGCGTAGGCGTAGTACTCGATCTCGCCGGTGTAGCAGCCGTCCTCGACCTTGAGCCGGGTGGCGATCACGTGGTCCGCACCGAGCAGCGCGCCGATCGGCTCGACCACCTCGGAGCCGGAGCTGCTGACGATCACCACGTCCCGGCCGGCCGCGTGGTGCTGCTCGATCAACGAGGCTGCCTCGTCGTAGATGATCGGGTCGATCAGGTTGTGCAGGGTCTCGGCGACGATCTCGCGGACCTGCTGGACGTTCCAGCCGCGGGTGAGCGAGGAGAGGTACTCGCGCATCTTCTCCATCTGGTCGTGGTCCGCGCCGCCGACCAGGAAGACGAACTGGGCGTACGCACTGCGCAGTACGGCCCGACGGTTGATCAGGCCGCCCTGGTAGAACGGGCGGCTGAAGGCCAGTGCGCTCGACTTCGCGATGATGGTCTTGTCGAGGTCGAAGAAGGCCGCCGTGCGCAACCCGCCCGACCGGGGGCGGACCTCCGCGCGGAGCTCTTCGGGCCCGGTGGTGTCGCCCGGGGACTCGTCGGCGTGGTCGTCGGCGTTCTCGGTGGTGTCCACGGGAACCGAGGATAGAGGGAGCCGGAAAACACCCCGCCATTCGGCGTACTCGCGGGCGTGCGGGTTTGTGTTTCTGGCCGCTCGGGTACACCATGGAAGTCACGGATCGTTCGCGACCGTGCTAACCCGGTCCGGCTCCTCCCCCCCCGAGTCGGGCTGTGGATAGACGACCCCCGCTCTCCCCCCCGGCGGGGGTCGTCGCACGTCCGGGGCCATTTTCAGGGCTTGAAGGCCCATCGCGGCGATCGGCGCGCGAGAACCGCCCGCGGTGTACAGGGGGTGTCGACCGCCCGGCCCGTCCACCCCCTTTCGTCACTCTGCGTTGCCGTTTGCTCAGGGTTGTCGCGGAGCGAACGGCTGGTTCCGATCGGCGGTGCGCGGCCGTTCCACCGGGGTGCGGGACGCGGCCGGAAGGCGGTCGGGCGCCCGTCGGGGGATCGGGCGTACGTGGCGCGGTGGGTCGCCGGTTCATCTCCGCGCCCCCCTTTCGTCAATTCTTTGCCGATTAGCCCCCCGCCCGGGTGAACGTTTTCGTCCACAACCCCCGAGTTATCCACAGGCAATCGGAACGTGGATGACGGAATCGGGATCTCCCCCCACCGTGATGGTCGGCGGCGGTCGCCGGGCATGACCTCATCCCCTTCTTCGGAGGTCTGCCGGGCGGCCGTCCGTCGGAACCGTCCGACGTGCGCCGCCGGCCGCCCTGGTGGCCGGCGGCGCGGAGGGGAGACACCATGTCGACACCGATCGCCGACCACGCCACCGCCGAGGGCGCCGGGGCCTGTGGGCCGCTCGTCGTCACCGAGGACGAGGGGCTGGCGGAGCACCTGCTGCGGCTCTGCGCGGCGGCGGGCACCGAGCCGAGGCTGGTCCGCGGCGCGCCGCCGACGCGGGAGCTCTGGGAGGCGGCCTCGCTGGTCCTGGTCGGGGACGACCGGGCCGCCCACTGCTCCGGCCTGGGCCGACGCGGCGGAGTGCTGCTGCTCGGGCTGGATCTGGACGACCCGGGCGTGTGGGTCAGGGCCGTCCAACTCGGCGCCGAACACGTGCTGTTCCTGCCCGACGCGGAGGCCTGGCTGCTCGACCGGATCGCCGACGCGGCCGAGGGCGACGGCCCCCCGGCGGTCACGGTCGCGGTGCTCGGCGGCCGGGGCGGGGCCGGGGCGTCGACGCTGGCCTGCGCCCTGGCGGTCACGGCCGCGCGGGCGGGCCGGCGGACCATGCTCATCGACGGCGATCCGCTGGGCGGCGGCCTCGATGTCCTGCTCGGCGGGGAGACGGCTCGGGGGCTGCGCTGGCCCGATCTGGCCGGCTCGCGCGGGCGGGTGAGCGGGGCGGAGCTGGCCAGGGCGCTGCCGGCGCTCGGAAGGCTCTCCGCGCTGTCCTGCCTCTCCTGGGACCGCGGCGACACCCTGACGGTGCCGCCGGAGGCCATGCGCAGCGTGCTGGCTGCCTCCAGGCGTCGTGGCGGGCTGGTGGTGGTCGACGTGCCCCGCCACCTGGACGCGGCTGCCGGGCAGGCGCTGGAGCAGTCCGACCTGGCGCTGCTGGTGGTGCCCGCCGAGCTGCGCGCGGTGGCCGCCGCGGACCGGGTCGCGGCAGCAGCCCGGATGAGGCTCGGGGACGTCCGGGCCGTGGTGCGGTCGGTGCGGACCGGCGGGCTCCCGGCCCATCGGATCGCCCGGGGGCTGCGGCTGCCGCTGGTGGGGGAGCTGGAACCGGAACCGGGCCTGGCCCAGGACGTCGAGAAGGGCGTCCCGCCCGGGCTCCGGGAGAGCGGCCCGCTCGCGCGCTTCAGCGCGACCTTCCTGAACGAGGTGCTGCCGCCGGTGCCGGCGGTCGGAGGAGGTGTGTACTGATGGTCCGTCTGCGCAGAACAGTCCTTCGGAGCGGCGAGCCCGGTGCGGGCGGCGGTGCGCGGGAGCACCGGCTGCTCAGGAGCGTGCCGCCGCCGGGAGGCCCGCCGGAGGCCGGGCACGGGCCCTGCCCGTACGGCCGGACGGCCCGCGAACAGCGGTCGGCGGCCCTGGTGGACGCGGTGCGGTTGCGGCTGGCCGAGTCGGGGGCGGCCCCGACGGCGGGCTCGGTCGCGGCGGCGCTGCGGGCCAACCGCCCGCCGCTCGGCGGGGACGAGGTCCTGGACACCGTGCGCTCGTTGCGCGCCGAACTGGTGGGTGCGGGCCCGCTGGACCGGCTGCTAGCGGCGCCCGACGTCACGGACGTCCTGGTGAACGGTCCGGAGGAGGTGTGGGTCGACCGTGGCGGCGGCCTGCACCGGGCCGCCGGAGTCCGGTTCGCCGACGCCGAGGAGGTGCGGCGGCTGGCCCACCGGCTGGCCACCGCGGCCGGGCGACGGTTGGACGACGCCCGCCCCTGGGTGGACGCCCGACTGCCCGACGGCACCCGGCTGCACGCCGTGCTGCCGCCGATCGCGGCGGGTTGCACGCACATCTCGCTGCGGGTCTGGCGGCCCAAGCCGTTCACGCTCGACGAGTTGGTGGCGGGCGGGGCGCTGCCGCCGGAGGGCGCCGAGCTGCTGGCCGGCATCGTGCGGGCGCGGCTGTCGCTGCTGGTCTCCGGCGGGACGGGCTCGGGCAAGACCACCTTGCTCGCGGCGCTGCTCGGCCTGGTCGGGTCGGACGAACGGATCGTGGTCGCCGAGGACTCCGCGGAGCTGCGGCCGGCCCATCCACACGTGGTGCGGCTGCAGAGCCGCCCGCCCAACCAAGAGGGCCTGGGCGAGTTCACCCTTCGGGACCTCGTCCGCCAGGCGCTGCGGATGCGCCCGGACCGGCTGGTGATCGGGGAGGTCCGCGGGGCCGAAGTGTCGGACCTGCTGGCGGCGTTGAACACCGGGCACGAGGGCGGCTGCGGCACCGTCCACGCCAACACTGCGGCGGACGTGCCGGTCCGGCTGGAGGCCCTGGGGTCGCTCGCGGGGCTCGACCGGCCGGCCCTGCACAGCCAACTGCGGGCCGCGCTCGACGTGGTGGTGCACCTGGTCCGGGATCCGGGCTCGGGGCGGCGCCGGGTGGCGGAGATCCACACGCTGGCCGGGGACCGCGACGGGCTGGCGGTTACCACGCCCTCGGTGGCCTTCCCGCCGAAGGGCGGCCTGGTGCGCGGGGCGGGCTGGGCGCGGCTGGTCGGGCTGTTGGCGGCACGTGGTGTGGCGCTCGGGGCGGGGGCGTCGTGACGACGGTGACGACGGTGACGACGGTGGCCGCGATGGCGGCGGTGGCTGCGGCCGGGCCGGTGGGACCGGGGGTGCGGGCGGTGGAGCTCGCCTTCGTCCTGCTGCTCTGCGGCTGTGCCACGGGCGCCGTGGCGCTGCTCGGCACCTGGCGGCGGAAGGGCCGATGACGGATGGCAACGACGGATGGTGACGGAGGTCGATGGCGTGATGCAGGATCAGATCGCGTTCTGTTGGGCCCTGGCGCTCTGCCTGGCGGCCGTCGCCGGGTGGCGTGCGGTGCAGGAGCGGCTGCCGGGAGGATGGCGCTCCAGACTGGTGCTCGCGGGCGGTGGGCCGCCGCTGCGGGGGCCCGGCCCCGAGCCGGAGCCGGAGTCGGTGAGGTGGGGCCGGCGGCGGGGCCGGCTGCCGGAGGCCTTGGTGCCCGAACTGCTACTCCTGCCGGTGGGGTTGGTGGCCGGGCAGGCCACCACCTCGCCGGTGCCGGTACTGGCGGCGGCGCTGGCCGTCCCGCCGCTGCGCAGGTGGCGGCTGCGGCGGCGCAGGGCCGCGGAGGCCGGGCGGCGGGCTGCCGCTGTCGTGGAGCTCTGCGCCGGGCTGGCCGGGGAGTTGCGCAGCGGGGCGACGCCGGAGCAGGCGCTGCACCTGGTCACGGCGAGGCTGGCCGCCGACCGGGACGGGCTGCGCAGGCTCGGTGAGGAGCCGGTGGCACGGCTCGCGGCGGGCCGCTACGGCGGGGACGTGTCGGCCGCGTTCCACCTGCTGGCCGAACTGCCGGGCGGGAGCGGGGCGGCAGCCATCGCGGCCTGCTGGCGGGTCGCCGCCGACAGCGGGGCGGGGCTCGCCGCCGCGCTGGACCGGGTCGCCGAGGCGCTGCGCGGGGAGCGGGCCTTGGCGGAGGAGATCGCCGGCGAGCTGGCCGGGCCGCGGGCGACGATCGCCGTCCTCGCCGCGCTGCCGGCCGCCGGGCTGCTCCTCGGCGCCGCGCTCGGGGCCCGCCCGCTGGACGTCCTGCTGCACACGCCCGTCGGGCTGGGCTGCCTCGCGGCTGGGGCTGCCCTGGAGGGGCTGGGAGTGCTCTGGACGGCGCGCATCGTGCGGTCGGCCGCCCGGGGCGCGCTGGAGGATCCTCGGGCCCGTCTTCAAGCCCCCACCGGCGGGGCGGCGTCGGGGCATGCGCGGCGCCGCGTTGTCCCCGCGCGCCGTCGGGCGCGCGACGGCACGGTGGCCCCGCTGCGGGCCGAGGAGGCGGGATGTGGGCTCTCGCGGGTGCGGCTGCGGGCCAGGGTGCTCGCGGCGAGGGCGGTGGCACGGTGATGCGGGGGCTCCTCGGGGTGGCGGCCGTGGTTCCGGTCCTGGCGGCCGTGGCGGTGCGGGTGTCGGAGCTGGCGCGCGGCCGGGCGAGGCGACGGCGGGCGTTCGCCGGGGCCCGTGGGCGAGCGGAGCAGCAGAAGCGGGCGGGGCCTGTGTCGGCGGGCGTCGGCCGTCGGCGGCAGGCGGCCCTGGCCGCCGGCGCCGGGCTCGCGACGGCCCTGCTGGTCGGTGGCGGCACCGGGTTGGTCGTCGGGGCGCTGGTGGCTGTGGGGGCCCATCGCCGGCTGGCGAGGGCGCAGACACCACAGGACCGTCGGGCGGCCCGGGAGGAGGAGCTGCTCGTCAGGCAACTCCCGCTGAGTGCCGAGCTGTTGGCGGCTTGCCTCGGGTCCGCGGCGCTGCCCTCCGAGGCGGTGTCGGAGGTGGGCCGCAGTGTGGACGCGCCGATGGGGCCCCGGCTGGTGGCGATCGGGGCCGAACTGGCGCTCGGCGCACCGCCGGAGCTCTGCTGGACCCGGCTGGGCGAGCGACATCCGGCGCTCGCACCACTGGGGCGCTGCCTGATTCGGACGAGCGTCGGCGGAGCCCCCGCCGCCGGGCTGCTGATCGGGCTGGCCCAGGAGCAGCGCGCGGCGGCCGCCCGCGCGGCCCACGCCAGGGTCCGCAGAGCCGCCGTACTCGCCACCGCGCCGCTGGGGCTCTGCTTCCTCCCGGCCTTCGTACTGATCGGCGTGGTGCCGGTCGTGGTCGGCCTCACCAGCGGCTTCGCGCGGGCGATGTGACCGGGCGCCGAGGCGCCGGGATGCAAGACACGGACATCGAGACACGGACATCGAGACACGGACGTCGAGACGATCGAGAGACAGGAGAGATCCATGACCGCAGTGATCGCGATCAGGCCCGGTGCCGGGCGCCCGCTCCGGCGGCTGCTGGGGGCGTGGCGGCGGAGGAGCCGCTGGGCGGCCCTCCGGTTGAGCGGGCTGGCCCGGGGCCGGGGCCGGTCGGACGCCGGGATGACCACGGCCGAGTACGCCATCGGGACCTTGGGCGCGTGCGCCCTCGCGGCCGTGCTCTACAAGGTGGTGACCAGCGACGCCATCACGGGAGCGCTGACCGAGACGCTCCAACGGGCACTCCATGCCGGGTGATCGGGCGGTGCGTGGGGTCGGCCGGTCGTCGCCGTGGCGGCCTGGCCGGCGGGGCGACGGGGGCTTCGTCACCGCGGAGACGGCGGTGGTCCTGCCGGCACTCGTGCTGCTCGCGGGGATGCTGATCTGGGGCGTGCTCGCGGCGGCCGCGCAGATCCGCTGCGTGGACGCGGCCCGGATCGGGGCCAGGGCCGCCGCCCGCGGGGAGGCGGACGCCGCCGAACTCGCCCGCGCGGCGGCCCCGGCGGGCGCCCGGGTCCGGGTGGTGCCGGCGGCCGACACCGTGCGGGTGGACGTGGACGCGCCCTGCGCGGGGCCGGGAAGGGTCGGCCGGCTGTTGACGGTGCGGGTCGGCGCAGGGGCCGTGGCGGCCCGGGAGGACGTGCTGGTGGGAGTCACGGAAGGAGGCGGTGGCGGATGGCCGACCTGACCGGGCCGAGGACGGCCGCGCAGTGGGTGGCCCGGGCCTGTGCGGTCCGTACGGCCCGTGCGCGGGCGGCCGCGGCGGGCGGTCGGGGGCCGGACACCGGCTCGGCGACGGTCTGGCTGCTCGCCCTGGCGGTGCTGGGCACGGCGGTGTTCGCCGGGACGATCGCGGTCGGCTCGGTGGTCGCGGCCCGGCACCGGGCCGAGTCGGCGGCCGACCTCGCGGCGCTGGCCGCGGCGGACCGGCTGCTGCTGGACGAGGACGGCGGCTGCGCCCGGGCTGCCGGGATCGCCGCCGCCCAGGGCGCGAGCCTGGTGTCCTGCGCGGTGGACCAGTCGGCGGACGCCGTCGAAGTGGTGGCCGAGGTGAGGGTCGGCGGGCTCCCGGCGCGGCTGTCGGTCGGCCCGGCGCGGGCGAGGGCCCGGGCCGGACCGGTCCGGGCTCCGGTCACCGCCGCCGAGGACGGCCTCGGCGGGGCTCCGAGCAGTGCGGCGGCGGCCTCATGAATCGCGTGGCACGTCGCCGGTCTGCGCTCCGCCGGCCGGGGGCTCGGCCGCCCCGGCCTCCTCCACCGAGGCGCCGGGCGCCCCGGCCAGCAGGACGTCGAGGATCCGGACGGCGGCCGCCTTGTCCAGCGGGTCGTTTCCGTTGCCGCACTTGGGCGATTGGACGCAGGACGGGCAGCCGCGCTCGCACTCGCAGGAGGCGATCGCTGAGCGGGTGGCCGTCAGCCACTCGACCGCCCGCTGGAAGCCGCGTTCGGCGAAGCCGGCCCCGCCCGGGTGGCCGTCGTAGACGAACACGGTCGGCAGCCCGGTGTCCGGGTGCAGCGGGACGGAGACACCGCCGATGTCCCACCGGTCGCAGGTGGCGAACAGCGGCAGCAGGCCGATCGAGGCGTGCTCGGCGGCGTGTGCGGCGCCGGGGAGCTGGTCGAGCGGGATGTCCGCGTCGAACAGTTGGTCCTCGGTGACGGTCCACCAGACCGCACGGGTGCGCAGCGTCCGGGGCGGCAGGTCCAGCTTGGTCTCGCCCATGATCTCCCCGGTGGAGATCCGCTTCCGGAGGTAGCCGACCACCTGGTTGACCACCTCCACCGAACCGAAGCTGAGCCGGCCCTCGCCCCATTCCACGGTGGTGTCGGTGCCGAGGACGGAGACGGAGGTGATGTCGCGGGCGGCCGTGGTGTACGGCGGGTCGGCCGGTTGCACCAGGGCGACGGAGTTCTCCAGGTCGAGCTCCCGGACCAGGTAGGTGCGGCCCTGGTGGAGGTGGACGGCCCCGGTGTGGACAGCGGTGTGCGAGGCGGCGGCGTCCACCGTGCCGAGCAGTCGACCGGTGTCGGCCTCGACGATCTGCACCGGGCTGCCGCCGCTGCCGCGCAGGTCCACAGCGTCGGCCGCGCGCTCCCGGCGGGTCCAGTACCAGGATCCGTCGCTGCGCCGGCGCAGCAGGCCGCGCCGTTCCAGGACGGGCAGCAGCGGTGCGGTGGAGGGCCCGAACAGGTCCAGGTCGGCGTCGGTGAGCGGGAGTTCGGCGGCGGCCGCGCACAGGTGCGGGGCGAGCACGTGCGGGTTGTCGGGGTCGAGCACGGTGGCCTCGACGGGCGCCGCGAACAGCGCTTCCGGGTGGTGCACCAGGTAGGTGTCCAGCGGGTCGTCCCGGGCGATCAGGACGGCCAGCGCGCCCTGGGCCTCGCGGCCCGCCCGGCCCGCCTGTTGCCAGAGCGAGGCCCGGGTGCCGGGGTAGCCGGCCATCAGGACGGCGTCGAGGCCGGAGATGTCGACGCCGAGTTCGAGAGCGGAGGTGGAGGCGAGGCCGAGCAGTCGGCCGGTGTGCAGGGCGCGTTCCAGGGCCCGGCGTTCGTCGGCCAGGTAGCCGCCGCGGTAGGCGGCCACCCGGTCGGCGAGCGGCCGGGGGAGCTGGTCCTGGGTCTGCAGGGCGACGAGTTCGGCTGCCCGCCGGGAGCGGACGAACACCACGGTGCGGGTTTCCCGCTCGACGAGGTCGGTGAGCAGGTGGGCCGCCTCGGCGGTGGCGGTGCGGCGGACGGGTGCGCCGTGCTCGCCGACGTTCTCGGTCAGCGGGGGCTCCCAGAGGCCGAAGACCATCGGCCCGCGCGGCGAGGCGTCCTCGGTGACGGCCACGGCGGGCAGGCCGGTGAGACGCCGGGCGGTGGCGGCCGGGTCGGCGGTGGTGGCGGAGGCCAGCAGGAAGGCGGGTGACGAACCGTAACGGGCGCAAATGCGGCGCAGTCGGCGCAGCACCTGGGCGACGTGCGAGCCGAACACGCCCCGGTAGCTGTGGCACTCGTCGACGACCACGTAGCGCAGTGCCTTGAGGAAGGAGGCCCAGCGGGCATGGCCGGGCAGGATGCCCCGGTGCAGCATGTCCGGGTTGGTGAGCACGTAGGAGGCGTACTGGCGGACCCACTCGCGCTCCTCGGGCGGGGTGTCGCCGTCGTACAGGGCGGCCCGGACCCTCGGCGGGGCGAGTTCGGCGGCCCGGCGGCGCTGGTCGGCGGCGAGCGCCTTGGTCGGTGCCAGGTAGAGCGCGGTGGCTCCGCGGCCGTTGCGGGCCTCGGTGCCGTCCAGCAGGTCGCTGAGCACCGGGGCCAGGTAACCCAGCGACTTGCCCGAGGCGGTGCCTGTGGCGATCACCACAGTCTGACCGCTTTTGGCCAGGTTCATCGCTTCCGCCTGGTGCGCCCAGGGCTGCTCCACCCCGACGGCGAGCGCCGAGGCCACGATCTCCGGGCGGATCGACTCGGGCCACGGCGCATAACGCGCAGGTCGGGCGGGAAGGTGCTCCGTATGGGTGAGCCGGTCGGACCGCCCCCGGCCGGTGGCCAGGGTCGTGAGCAGTGCCTCGGGCGGGCTGTGTCGGGGCGGCATGAGGACCCAGTGTGTCACCGGCGTGACGGAGAATCGTCGTAAGCCATCGTGCGGGCATGGTCGCAGGTGGTTGAATGTGGCCGTGACGGCCGTACGGCCGTGGGTCGCAGCGCTGAGGCTCGCCACGCGTGGCTGGGCGCGCCCGGGCTCGCGACCATGCGGTGGCGGCCGTCCGGCCGAGGATCGCACATGACGTAGCAAGGCAAGGTGCTGGAGGTTCCGTGGACCTGTCCCTGTCGACCCGTTCAGTCGGCGATCGCACGGTCGTCGAGGTTGGCGGCGAGATCGATGTGTACACCGCCCCGAAGCTGCGGGAGCAGCTGGTCGAGCTCGTCAACGACGGCAAGTACCACCTCGTCGTCGACATGGAAGGCGTCGACTTCCTCGACTCGACCGGCCTGGGTGTGCTGGTGGGCGGTCTGAAGCGGGTGCGCGCCCACGAGGGCTCGCTGCGCCTCGTCTGCAACCAGGAGCGCATCCTGAAGATCTTCCGCATCACCGGACTGACCAAGGTCTTCCCGATCCACACCTCGGTGGACGACGCGGTCAACGCGACCGACTGACGCGGCCGGGCCGGCCCTCGTGGCCGGCCCGCCCGTTCTTCGCGTCCGGGCCGGCCGGGCCCGCGCGGCCCGGTGGGTCCCGGCCGCCTCTGGGCCGGTCCCGTCCGGCCCGCATGGGCCGAACCTCCGGCCCCGGTCGGAGCACCCCGAGGGGGAGAGATGGCAACCGTCGAACTTCGATTCAGCGCGCTTCCCGAGCACGTGCGGACGGCCCGGTTGGTCGCCGCGGCCGTCGCCAGACGGGCCGGGGTCGACGAGTCGGTGCTCGACGAGGTACGGCTCGCGGTCGGTGAGGCGTGCTCCCGAGCGGTCGGCCTGCACCAGCGTGGCGGCATCGGCGGCACGGTGAGGGTCGCGCTGACCGACCAGGAGAAGCGTTTCTTCATCGAGGTCGAGGACGAGGCCGGCCCCGCCACCGTCCCGTCCTCCGGGGCCGCCGAGGGCGGCGACCCGGACGAGGACACCCTGGGCCTCGCCGTGATCACTGGTCTGGTCGAGGACCTGGAGGTCACCAACGGCACGGACGGTGGCGTGATCCGGATGAGCTGGCCGGTTTCGGTCGCCTCCGTGGCGGTCTGAGCGTTCGCTTCCACGCGCGGCCCGGTTCTCCGGGGGTTCCGGGGACCGGGTTTCGGCGGCCCACGGCGTCCAGCCCTTGGGCGCGCGTTGACACCAGGCGGACCCCGGCGGTTCCCTGCTTCCGGCACGACCGGGTCCGATCGCTGATCGGACCTCGTCGCGGAAGAGGAAGTCCATGCGGATACGCATCCTGTGGCCGGCCGGGCAGGCGACCGCCACGCTGGCGGCCACCCCCACCACCGAAGCGCTCTGGGCCGAGCTGCCGATCGACTCGTCGGCGAGCACCTGGGGCGAGGAGGTCTACTTCGGTACGCCCCTGAGTGTGCCGCGCGAGGACGGTGCCCGACAGGTCGTGGAGCCCGGCACGGTCGCCTTCTGGACCGACGGGGACAGCCTCGCGCTGCCGTACGGGCCGACCCCGGTCTCGCGGGCCGGTGAGTGCCGGCTGGCCAGCCCCTGCAACGTCCTCGGCGCCCTGGACGGGGACGCCGGGGTGCTGCGCACCGTACGGCCGGGCGACCCGATCCGGGTCGAGCGGGCCTGAGTCGCGGCCGGGGGCGGGCAGCCGGTCGAAGGGGCCGGTCGAAGGGCCGGACGGAGATGCCGGGTGGAGATGCCGGGTGGAGATGCCCGGCGGAGATCACCGGCGGGAACCGGGAACCGGGGAGCGGACATCGGCCGTGTAGGTTCGACGACCGAAGACGACCGAAACCGAAAGGCTTCTCCCGGTGAACAAGCGACTGTTGGCCGTACCCGCCCTCGGCGTGCTGCTCGCGTTCGGCGCCGTCGGCTGTGGCGGCGACGACAACAGCAAGCAGCTGGAGTCCTGGGCGTCGAACGTCTGCGGCTCGGCCAAGGACCCGATCGCCCAGGCGCAGGCCGCGCTCGCCGACACCGGCCAGGTGAAGACCGGTGAGGCCCCGGCCGACCTGCAGAAGCGGCTGTCCGCGGACATCGGCCGGCTGGCCAAGACCAACCAGGACATCGCGGCCGCCATCGACTCGGCCGGCGCCCCCAAGGTTCAGGACGGTGCGGCGCTGCAGAAGGACACCGTCGACGAGCTGAAGAAGGCGGCCGACGGGTACCAGGAGGTCCAGAAGAAGCTGGACGCGCTGCCCAACAACGACCAGGCGAAGTTCGCCGACGGGCTGCGCAGCGTCGCCGACCAGGTGCAGCAGCTGGCCTCGCTCTCCACCCAGGCGCAGGCCAAGCTGCAGCGCGGCGACCTCGGCGCCGCGATGGCCAAGCAGGGGGGCTGCAAGCCTTCTGCGACCTCTGCTCCGGCCTCCGTCCCGACGGGCGGGGCGAGCGCCGTCCCGACGGGTGGGGCGAGCGGTACCCCGGCGCCTGCAGGTGCGACCCCGCCCCGACCCCGGCCCCCGGCGCGACCGACACGGCGGGCGCTCCCGGCAGCACTCCCGCGCCCGGGGCTCCCGCCGCCACCACCCCGGCTGCCCCCACCACCCCTGCCCCCAGCGCGAGCTGACCGCAGGGAACGGACAGCCGGTGCCGCTCGCAGGGGCGGCGCCGGCTGCTGCGTGTCGCGGCCCGTGCGGCCCGTGCGGCCGGTGCAAGACCGGGAGCAGACCGGGTGCGGCAGGGGCGCGGGGAGGTGCGCCGGGGGCGTGTGGGGCCGGGCGGGCTTCCGCTGGGGACGGCGAGGGCGGGGCGGCCGACGGGTGGGCCGCGGGGGACAATGGCGGGGTGATCAGTAGCCCCGTTCTCGACCCGACCCGCCTCGCCAAACTGCGCGAGGCGCTGCTCGCCGCCTCGTTCACCGCCGACGGGTGCCTCGACCTGCTCGGGCCCGCCGGCTACTCGGCCCTGGCCCGCAGCGAGGCGGTCCCGGCGCTGCGTGCGACCCGCGGCGGCAGTCCGCTGGAGACGCTGGTGCGGCTGTTCCTGCTCCAGCAGCCGGTGCCGTACCAGGCGGCCGCCGCCGCGCTGCCGGTGGAGGACTGCCTGGCGGACGGCTGGCTGCGCCCGGACGGGGACCTGGTGCGCGCCACCGTCGACGTCCGGCCGTACGCCAACGAGGTTGCCGGGCTGCCGAGTTCGGATGCCTGGGTGGTCTCCGACCTGGGCTGCGCGGTGGGTGGCGCGGGCGGTATCGGCTCCGGTGAGACCGCGCACGGGGTGGCCCGCAAGGACCTGGTGCTGGGCGTCGGCGGTGCCTCCACCACGCTCGCCAACATCACCGTGCGCCGCCCCGTCCGGTCCGCGCTGGACCTCGGCTCGGGCTCCGGTGTGCAGGCGCTGCACGCGGCCCGACACTCCGGCACCGTCACCGCCACCGACCTGAACCCGCGCGCCCTGCGCTTCACCGAGCTGACCCTGGCGCTGTCCGGGTTCGACAACACCGAGATGTCCGCCGGGAGCCTCTTCGAGCCGGTCGGGGAGCGGAAGTTCGACCTGATCGTCTCCAACCCGCCGTTCGTCATCTCGCCCGGTGGCCGGTTCACCTACCGCGACGGCGGCATGGCCGGCGACGACCTGTGCCGCAGCCTGGTCCGCTCGGCCGCCGACCACCTGGAGCCCGGCGGCTACTGCCAGCTGCTCGCCAACTGGCAGCACGTCAAGGGCGAGGACTGGCACGAGCGGCTGGCCGGCTGGGTCGCGGGGACCGGGCTGGACGCCTGGGTCGTCCAGCGCGAGGTCCAGGACGTGGCCCAGTACGCCGAGTTGTGGCTGCGCGACGGCGGCGACCACCGCGGTCCGGGCGGTGACTACCAGGCCCGGTACGGCGAGTGGCTGGACGCCTTCGAGGCGGGCCGGGTCGAGGGCATCGGCATGGGGTGGATCACCCTGCGGGCGAGCGGCGCCGAGCGCCCGACCGTCCGGGTCGAGGAGTGGCCGCACCCGGTGGAGCAGCCGCTCGGCCCGCACATCGAGGCCTGGTTCGACCGGCAGGACTTCCTCCGCTCGCACGACGACGCCGCCCTGCTCGCGGCCCGCTACGTGCTGGCCGACGAGGTGGTCCAGGAGCAGGTCGGCGCGCCGGGGGCGGAGGACCCGGAGCACGTGATCCTGCGTCACAACCGCGGCATGCGGCGGGCCACCAAGGTGGACACGGTGGGCGCGGGCTTCGTCGGGGTCTGCGACGGGACGCTGTCGGCGGGCGAGATCGTGGACGCCATCGCGCAGCTGCTCGGCGAGGACCGGGTGGTGCTGCGGGACCGGGTGCCGGAGTCGCTGCGGCTGCTGACCGAGCAGGGGTTCATCGACCCGGTCCGCTGAGGCCGGCCCGGTTCACCCTCCCGTACCCCCTGGTTCGTCCGGTGGCCGCCGGGCGGCTTCCCCCCGTTGGCCGTCCGCTGTGAGGCTCTGTCCACAGGCTGTGGACAGAGCTGGGGAGCCGGGGGCCAGGGGTGGACACGACGACGGCGACGGTGGGCGGGCTGGTGCTCGCCCTCTTCGGTGGCGTACTGCTGCTCTGGTGCGCCGCCGAAGTGCGCCTTCGCCGTCGGGTGCGCCGCCGGGGCGTCGCAGCGGTGGCCACGGTGGTCGCCGAGGACGACGTGCACGGCCGACTGGACAGTGCACCGCTGCTCTCCTTCTCCGTGCCGCCCTCGGTCGGCGGCTCCGGCGGGTCCGGCAGCTCCGGCGGGTGCCGGATTGCGGGGCTCGTGCGCACCCGGCCGCGCGGGCACACCCCGCTGCGCCGCCCGGACCGCTTCGCCCCCGGGTCCTCGGTGCGGATCTGCTACGACCCGGAGCGTCCGAGTCGCGTGGTGCTGGCGGCCGGGGAGGTCGGCCGGGCGGCCGCCACCGATCTGCTGTGGAGCGCGCTGGGGGTGGCGTTCCTGGTGGCGGGCGCCGGGCTGCTGGCCGCGGTCGGCGGCTGACCGTACGGGCTCCTGGCGTTCCGGGCTCTCGGAGTCCAGGGATCTCGGCGTCCCGGGCTCCCGATCGTTCCCGGCCGTCCTGGAGGCCCCGCGGCCCCGGGCGTCGATTTTGCGTTGACAGATCTTGAAATCCGTCATTCCATCCTCCGGAACCTGCCGAAGGCCGCCCTCCACGGGGCGGGAACCTCCGTCATCGGGTTACCGTTCGAGTGGCGTCGGTGAGCCCGGCACGTGGAAACGCAGGATCCGTCCGTTTGACAAGGGTGGCCGGGGTACGGTCACACTCCGCTGTGTGGGGGTGTCGTGAAGCGGCGGCCCCGGACGGTGGGAGGGGTCGGGCGGAGCGCAGCCCGTGCTCCCGGCGTCGGCCAGCCACATAAGGACCGGGAGAGAAGAGCGAAGGTGTCCCCGAGCAGCGAGACCGCGCACGGACAGCGACTCGTCATTGTCGAGTCGCCGGCCAAGGCGAAGACGATCAAGGGCTACCTGGGCCCCGGCTACATCGTCGAGGCGAGCGTCGGGCACATCCGCGACCTCCCCAGCACCGCGGCCGAGGTGCCGGACAAGTACACCGGCGAGGTGCGCCGCCTCGGGGTGGACGTCGACCACGACTTCGCGCCCATCTACGTGGTCAACGCGGACAAGAAGTCCCAGGTCAGCAAGTTGAAGTCGCTGCTCGCGGAGTCCGACGAGCTCTTCCTCGCCACCGATGAGGACCGCGAGGGCGAGGCCATCGCCTGGCACCTGCAGCAGGTGCTCAAGCCCAAGGTGCCGGTGCACCGGATGGTGTTCCACGAGATCACCAAGACGGCGATCCAGGAGGCCGTGGCCAACCCGCGCGAGCTCAACCAGCGCCTGGTCGACGCCCAGGAGACCCGCCGCATCCTCGACCGCCTCTACGGCTTCGAGGTCTCGCCGGTGCTGTGGAAGAAGGTCATGCCGAAGCTGTCGGCGGGCCGCGTGCAGTCCGTCGCGACCCGCCTGGTGGTCGAGCGGGAGCGCGAGCGGATGGCCTTCCGCACCGCCTCGTACTGGGACCTGGTCGGCACCTTCGGCACCGGCCGCACCCCCGCGGACGCGGCCAACCCGGAGACCTTCGGCGCCCGCCTCGCCAGCGTCGACGGCAAGCGGATCGCCAGCGGCCGCGACTTCGGCTCGAACGGGCAGCTGAAGGCCGGCAGCGTCAACACCCTGCACCTGGACGAGCAGGCCGCCCGGCAGCTGGCCGCCGCCCTGGCGCAGACCGCGTTCAGCGTCCGCAGCGTCGAGTCCAAGCCCTACCGCCGCTCGCCGTACGCGCCGTTCCGCACCACCACGCTGCAGCAGGAGGCCAGCCGCAAGCTGGGCTTCGGCGCCAAGCGGACCATGCAGGTGGCCCAGAAGCTGTACGAGAACGGCTTCATCACCTATATGCGCACCGACTCCACCACGCTGTCGGACACCGCGATCTCCGCCGCCCGCGCGCAGGTCACCCAGCTGTACGGCGCCGACTACCTGCCGGACGCCCCGCGCACCTACGCCAGCAAGGTCAAGAACGCGCAGGAGGCGCACGAGGCCGTCCGCCCCTCCGGCGACCGCTTCCGCACCCCCGCCGAGACCGGCCTGAGCGGCGACGACTTCAAGCTGTACGAGCTGATCTGGATGCGCACCGTCGCCTCCCAGATGAAGGACGCGGTCGGCCAGTCCGTCACCGTCCGGGTCGGCGGCACCTCCGCGGACGGCCGGGACGTCGAGTTCTCCGCCTCCGGCAAGATCATCACCTTCCACGGCTTCCTCAAGGCCTACGTCGAGGGCGCGGACGACCCGAACGCCGAGCTCGACGACCGCGAGCGCCGGCTGCCGCAGGTCGCCCAGGGCGACCCGCTGGGCGCCGAGCGGATCACCCCGGAGGGCCACGCCACCAAGCCGCCGGCCCGCTACACCGAGGCCTCGCTGGTCAAGGAGCTGGAGGACCGGGAGATCGGCCGCCCCTCCACCTACGCGTCGATCATCGACACGATCATCCAGCGCCGGTACGTGTTCAAGAAGGGGACGGCGCTCGTCCCGTCCTTCCTCTCCTTCGCCGTGGTCAACCTGCTGGAGAAGCACTTCGGCCGGCTGGTCGACTACGACTTCACCGCGAAGATGGAGGACGACCTCGACCGGATCGCCGCCGGTGAGGCGCAGTCCGTGCCGTGGCTGAAGCGCTTCTACTTCGGCGAGGGCGAGGGCCACGCCGCGGGCGGCGCCGCCGAGGCCGGCAACGGCGACGGCGACCACCTGGGCGGTCTGAAGGAGCTGGTCACCGACCTCGGCGCGATCGACGCCCGGGAGATCAGCTCGTTCCGGATCAGCGACGACATCACCCTGCGGGTCGGCCGCTACGGCCCGTACGTCGAGCGCGCCTCCACCGTCGAGGGCGAGCCCGGCCAGCGCGCCGACATCCCCGACGAGCTGCCGCCGGACGAGCTGACCGTCGAGCTGGCCGAGGAGCTGCTGGCCAAGCCCAGCGGCGACTTCGAGCTCGGCCCCGACCCGGTCAGCGGCAACATGCTCGTCGCCAAGGACGGCCGCTACGGCCCGTACGTGACCGAGATCCTGCCCGAGGGCACGCCCAAGACCGGCAAGAACGCGGTCAAGGCGCGCACCGCCTCGCTGTTCAAGACGATGTCGCTGGACACCGTCACGCTGGAGGACGCGCTGCGGCTGCTCTCGCTGCCGCGCGTCGTCGGCACCGACGCCGAGGGCGCCGAGATCACCGCGCAGAACGGCCGCTACGGCCCTTACCTCAAGCGCGGCACCGACTCCCGCTCGCTCACCAGCGAGGACCAGCTCTTCACGATCACCCTCGACGAGGCGCTGGCGATCTACGCCCAGCCCAAGCAGCGCGGCCGGGCCGCCGCCGCCCCGCCGCTCAAGGAGCTGGGCAACGACCCGGTCAGCGAGCGCCCGGTGGTGGTCAAGGACGGCCGCTTCGGCCCGTACGTGACCGACGGCGAGACCAACGCCACGCTCCGCAAGGACGACGACGTCGAGACCATCACGCCGGAGCGCGGTTACGAGCTGCTCGCCGAGAAGCGGGCGCGCGGGCCGGTGAAGAAGGCGGCGAAGAAGGCCCCGGCGAAGAAGACGGCGGCCAAGAAGGCGACGGCCACCAAGACCACGGCCACCAAGACCGCGGCGAAGAAGACGGCCGCCAAGAAGACCACCACCACCAAGACGGCGGCGGCGAAGAAGACGGCGGCCAAGAAGACGGCCGCGAGCAAGACCGCGGCCACCGACGAGGGCTGACCGGAACCGGACCTCCCGACAGCGGCACCGGGCCCGTGCCCCCCATCCGGGGGCGCGGGCCCGCGGGTTGTCGGGGGAGGGGGTGGGGGAGGGGTGGGGCCGGGAGGGGAGAAGCGCGGGGATGTGTGCGGGGAACGTCACAACCCGGTGATGAGCAGGATCCGGAAGCCCGTTCGCCACAAGCCGGGCAGGCCCCGACCGCTACGCTGACCGTATGACGAGCGAGGAGCAGCCCACCCCCAGCGCCGCCCCGGCCGCCAGCGCCGCAACGCCCGACCTGCCCGAGGTCGCGCCCGCCGGTACGCCGGTGGACCGGGCGCGGGCACTGCTGCGGACGCGTGGCTACCGGCGGCTGTGGACGACCCAGCTGATCGGCGGTACCGCCGACCGGCTCGGCCTGCTGGTGCTGCTCGCGCTGACCGTGATCGCCGCGGCCGTGGGCGGCCGGTTCGGCGACCTGCCGCGCAGCCTCGCCTTCGCCCTCGCCGCGGTCCTCGCCGTCCGGGTGGCGGCCACCGGCCTGGTCGGCGTCGCGCTGCTCGGCCCGGTGCACCGGTTGGTCGCGGGCAAGCTCGACCGCCGCTGGACGCTCTTCGGCGCCGACGCGCTGCGCGCCCTGCTGATCGGCCTCGCGCCCTGGTGGACCGTCTGGCTGGGCTCCGGCCCGAAGCCTTCCGGCGCCGCCACCTACGTCCTGCTCGCCACCGTCTTCGTCACCGGTGCCGCCGAGCAGGTCTGGGGCATCGCCAAGGCCGCGGCCGTCCCCGGCCTGCTGCCGGCGGCCGATCCGTACGCCCCGGCCGCCGAGCAGCGGCCCGCCGCCGCGAACCTGGAGACCGTCCGGGGCATCGACCGCTTCACCGGCTGGGTCACCGTGCCGCTGGCCGCCGTCGGCCTGGTCGGCTTCACCCTGCTCAACAACATCGGTGCGGCGGCCGGCGCGGACTGGCTCCGCGCCCACCAGCTCGCCTTCGCGGCGCTCGGCGCGGCCGGGCTGTTCGCCGCCTCGGCGGCCCGCGACTACCTCCAGCAGCTGCCCGGCGGCCCGGTGACCGTCGCCCCGGTCTCCCCGCTGCAGGGCCTGCGCGCCCCGACCGACGCGGCCCCCGGCCCCGCGCTGGGCAAGGGCCGCACCGGCAGCGCCCCGTACTTCACCTTCGCCGTCGCGGCCGGCTTCGCCTCGATGGCGGGTGTCGCCGCACTGGCGCTGCTCACCGCCGCCGAGCACCGGGCCGGACCGATCGGCTACGGCCTGCTGGTGCTCGCCGCCACCGCGGCGCCCGCCCTCGGCGCCCGGCTCACGCGGGCCACGCTGCCCGCGCTCTCCCGCCGCCGGCTGCTCGCGCTGGCGCTGCTGACCCAGGGCGTCGCACTGATCCTGGCCGGGCTGGTGCTGGACTTCGTCCTGGTCCTGCTGCTCACCGTGCTGGCCGGCCTGGCCGCCGGGATCGTCGTCTCGGCCGGCCGCACCCTACTCGCCCAGGAGGTCGAGGAGGCCCGGCTGCCGAGGGTCACCGAGCACCTGGTCGCGGTGCTGCGGGCCGTGGTCGCCGCCGCCCTGGTCGTCGTCCCGCTGATCGCCGCCGCCTACGGGGACGTCGAGTACGGCACCGTTGAGCCCGGCTCCTTCACCTTCATCCACGGCGGCGCGGCCCTGGCCGTCGCCACCGCGGGGCTGCTCACGCTCGTCCTCGCCGCCGTCGTGCTGCTGCGCACCGACGACCGGCGCGGCACCGTGCCCTTCGGCCGGGACCTGGTGGACGCGGTGCGCGGCGCCGCCGGACCGGTGCCGCACCGGGGCGCGGGAACCGGTTTCTTCATCGCCCTGGAGGGCGGCGACGGCGCCGGCAAGTCCACCCAGGCCCAGGCGCTCGCCGAGTGGATCCGCGGCAAGGGGCACGAGGTCGTGCTCACCCGCGAGCCCGGCGGCAGCCCGGTCGGCCAGCGGCTGCGCGGCCTCGTCCTGGACGTCGGCAACACCGGCCTGTCGCACCGCGCCGAGGCGCTGATCTACGCCGCCGACCGCGCCGAGCACGTCGAGAACGTCATCCGGCCGGCCCTCGCCCGCGGCGCCGTGGTGATCACCGACCGGTACATGGACTCCTCGATCGCCTACCAGGGCGCCGGGCGCGACCTGGCCGCGACCGAGGTCGCCCGGATCTCCCGCTGGGCCACCGGCGGACTGCTGCCCGACCTGACCGTCGTCCTGGACGTCGACCCGACCAGGGCCCGGGAGCGCTTCACAGAGGCGCTGGACCGGCTGGAGTCCGAGCCCACCGAGTTCCACCAGCGGGTCCGGGCCGGCTTCCTCGCCCTCGCGGCCGCCGACCCGGCGCGCTACCTGGTCGTCGACGGCAGCCAGGCCCCCGGCTTCGTCACCACTGCCATCCGCCACCGGCTCGACCGTGAGCTGCCGCTCTCCGACCAGGAGAAGGCCTCCCGCGCCGAGCAGGAGCGCCTGGCCCGCGAGGCCGCCGAGCGCCGCGCCGCCGAGGAGGCCCGCAAGAAGGCCGAGGCGGAGGCCGCCGAGCGCAAGCGGCAGGAGCTGCTGGAGCAGCTGCGCGCCGAGCAGGCGGAGAAGGAGCGACTGGCCGCGGAGGAGGCCGAGCGGGCCGCCGCCGAGGCCCGGCGCAAGGCCGAGGAAGAGGCGCGCCGCCGGGCGGAGGAGCAGGCCAGGCTCCGCGCCGAGGAGGAGGCACGTCGCCGGGCCGAGGAGGAGGCCAGGCTGGCGGCCGAGGCCGCCGAGCGCCGACGGCTCGCCGCCGAGGCGGCCGCCCAGGCGGAGCTGCAGCGGCAGCGGGAGCTCGCCCGCGAGGAGCAGCGCCGCCGGGCGGAGGAGGCGCTGCAGCGGGCCGAGGAGGCCCGGCTGGCGCAGGCCGCCGCGCTGGCGGCCGCGGCTGCGGCGGCCGAGACGGCGGCGGTGCGGGCCGAGGGTCTGGCGGACGGCCGGGCTGCGGGAGCTCCTGGGACTGCGGGGGCTCCGGGGGCTGCGGCCGGGGACGCCATGACCACGGAGCTGCGGGCGGTTCGGGAGACCCCGGCCGGCGCGGCGGACGGACTCGGTGACGAGGCGACGCGCGAGCTGTCGCTGCGGGACCGGCAGGCGGCCGTCCGGGCGGCGGAGGCCGCGGAGGCTTCGAAGGCGGCCCGGGTTGCTGCGGGTGAGGCGGCCGACGCGACCGCCAAGCTGCCGGTGGTGCCGGCCTCGGCGGTGGACGAGACGGCCGTACTGCCGACGATCCCGGCGGAGGCGGACCGGACTGCCGTGCTGCCGCGGGTCGAGCCGGGTCGGCCCGGAGTCCCGGGCGGGGGCGCCGGGGCGCCGTCGGGCCCGTCGGGCCCGTGGCGGGCGGAGCCGGTGGACAGTACGCGTGAGCTGCCGGTGGTCGGTGGCGAGCCCGGTGCGGACCCGCGGGCGCCGCAGGTGCCGCCGGTGCCGTCGCGGCCGCAGGCGCAGTCTCACGTTCAGCCGCAGGCGGAGTCGGAGCCGGCCGAGGGTCGGGACCAGTCGGCCGGCGAGCGGACTCGGCCGGAGTGGGCCGAGGAGACTCCGATGGACGACCTGCCGAGCCTCACCGACACGCTGCTCGGTTCGCGCGACGAGTGGGAGCGCTGGGATCGCGGCGGCCCGGAGCAGGGCGGCCCGCAGGGCGCGGCCGGCCGGCCCGACGGGTACGACCAGGCCGAGGGCGACGGCAAGGGCGGCGACGGCAAGGGCGGCGACGGCAAGGGCAAGGGCCGCCGCTGGGGCCGCCGGGGCTGACCGGACACCTGGGCACGGCGCCGTCGGGGCAAGCCCCCGGCGGCGCCGTCGTCGTATCGGCCGACGTCCTGGTTGTCGTACCGGCTGTGGTGAATCGGGCGTCGTGAATCGGGCGTCGTCCCGGTTGGCGTGACCCGGACGGCGCAATGGCTGTCGGAGCGGAGACGTATGCTCGACGGCGGGGAAGAGGCGCCGTCGGCGCTGCCGTACGGAGCTTGGGAGCAGCAGTGGCCGTCTGGGACGACCTGGTGGGCCAGGAGCGGGTGGTCGAGCAGCTGACCGCCGCCGCCCGGGCGGCCGGGGCGACGGTCGAGGTCGGCCGCGGGGCCGCCCCGAATGAGGGCGCGAACGCCTCCCTGATGACGCACGCCTGGCTCTTCACCGGCCCGCCCGGTGCCGGTCAGGTCACCGCCGCGCGCGCCTTCGCGGCCGCCCTCCAGTGCACCAGCCCCGACCTCGCGCTCGGCGGCACGCCCGGCTGCGGCTTCTGCGACGGCTGCCACACCGTGCTGGCCGGCAGCCACGCCGACGTGAAGTACGTGCGGACGGACGGCCTGTCCATCGGCGTCGGCGACATGCGCGACCTGGTGCTGCGCGCCTCCAGCTACCCGACCGGCGGCCGCTGGTCGGTGATCCTGGTCGACGCCGCCCACCGGCTCACCGAGGCCGCCGCGAACGCCCTGCTCAAGGGCGTGGAGGAACCTTCCCCGCGCACCGTCTGGCTGCTCTGCGCCCCCTCCGTCCAGGACGTGCTGCCGACCATCCGTTCGCGCTGCCGCCTGCTGGTGCTGCGCACCCCGGCCGCCGAGGCGGTCGCCGACACGCTGGTCCGCCGCGACGGCGTCGACCCGGAGACCGCCCGGCTGGCGGCGCTCGCGGGGCAGGGCGACATCGAACGTTCGCGCCGGCTCGCCGTCGACGAGCAGGCCCGTACCCGCCGGGCGGAGGTGCTGCGGATCCCGCTGGAGGTCGGCGACATCGGCGGCTGCCTGGCCGCCGCCCAGCGCTTGGTCGACACCGCCAAGGCCGACGCCGAGGCGCTCGCCGAGACGCAGGACGCCAAGGAGACCGACGACCTCAAGGCCGCCTACGGCGCGTCCGAGGGCGGCAAGGCGCCACGCGGCATGGCCGGCGCGGTCAAGGAGCTGGAGAAGCGGCAGAAGAGCCGGGCCACCCGCACCCGCCGGGAGACCCTCGGCGTCGCCCTGCTCGACCTGCTCGGCTTCTACCGGGACGTGCTCGCGATCCAGCTCGGCTCCACCGGCGCGCTCGCCAACGAGGACCAGCGGCAGGCGCTGAACCGGGTCGCCCAGGCCGGCCCGGCGGAGGGCACGCTGCGCCGGATCGAGGCGGTGCTGGCCTGCCGGGTGGCGCTGGACCGCAACGTGGACCCGCTGCTCGCGGTCGAGGCGATGACGGTGGCGTTGCGCGCGGGCTAGCGGCTCTTGCGTTTGTTGCGGGTTGCGGGTTGCGGGTTGCGGGTTGCCGGTTGCCGGTTGCCGGTTGCCGGTCGCCGGTCGCCGGTCGCCGGTTGCGGGCTTTGCGGCGTCGGGGCCCGGGCCGCTCCTGCGGCGGACGGCCGTACGCCTCCCGGAGCCGGTGCGCTGTCCCACCTTCGAGTGAACGGGCGATACGCGCCGGGCACACCTGCGTGTGACCGTCCGTCCGTTGTGCACGCTGGGGGCCGACTGCGCCCGGTGCCGGGCCGGTCGTCCCCCGTACGCGCCGGTCCGGTCCGGCGCCGGCCCTCCGTCCGTGGTGGTGCGTCGCATGGTCCGTCCGCTCCTCGTCATCCCCCTGTTGGCCGCCGCACTGGGCGGGATCTGGCTGGCCCGCGGCGCCCTCCAACGCTGGCGCGACCTTCGCGTCGCCGAGACCTACGAGCTGGCCGGGGACCGCTGGCCGATGCTGGTGCGGGCGGCCGGGGCGATGGTCTGCGGGGTGTGCGTCACCGCGTTGACGCTGCTCACCGCGCTCGGCGCCTTCGGCGGGCTGGGCCGCGGAGACCGGGAGGCGGACCGGGCGCAGCCCGTCGTGGACGCGGCGGGTGGCGGGACGGGTTCGGGCGCGGGTTCGGGGCGGCGGCGGGGGCCGGGGTCGCGGCCCGGCAGCAGGCCGCGCCGCCGGTGGCCCCCGAGGCCGCTGCTCCAGGTGCCGCGGCTGCCGCCACCACGGCGCCCGCCGCGGTCAGCCGCTTCGACAGCGTCGGCCACCCGGGCGGCGGCGAACTGCTCCAGTCCGCGGTCCTCGGCCCCGACGGCCGGCCGCGCAACGTCCGGGTCTGGCTGCCGCCGCAGTACGCCAAGGAGCCGAGCGCGCGCTTCCCGGTCGTCGTGATGCACGCGGCCGCGCCGCGCAAGACCGCCGACGCCGAGGTCCCGGACGTCTTCGAGGGCATCGGTTCGGCCCTGCAGTCCGGCAAGACCAGGCCGTTCATCCTGGTCGCCCCCGAGGCGCCGAACGGCACCGCGCACCCGTGCGAGCTGGTCGCCGCCGCCCCGGCCGCCGTCGCCGACGACGCGGCCCTGCGCGCCACCGTCGCGGCCTCCTTCCGGACCCTGCCGCCCGGCCCGGCCTCCTGGGGCACGCTCGGCGTCGAGGGCGGCGCGCCGTGCGCGGCCGCCGCCGGGCTGGCCCGCCCCGACCTCTACGGCGCGGCCGCGGCGGTCTCCGGCCGGTACGACGCCGCCGCGCTCACCCAGACCGGCGCCGAGGCCCCGGCCGGCAGCGCGGCCAAGCTGCTGCTGGCCGCCGCCAAGGCTGACACCGCCGGGCTGGACGCGGCCCGCAAGCTCCAGGCCTCGCTGAAGGCCGGACCGGGCCCGGCGGCCAAGGCGGACGTGCGGATCTCCGACAACGTGCAGGACTACACGCCCGACCGGGAGCGGCTGCGGCTGGTCCGGCAGGCGGCGCAGTTCCTGGCCGAGGCACTGGCCAAGGCGTCCTGAGCGGCCAAGGCGTCCTGAGCGCCGTCCGAGCGGGCACTACGCTGCGCCCGGTACCCCGGAGCGGGTACCGGGCAGCCGCATTTTCCGACTGCACACCAAGGCTGGGAAGGAACCGCATGAGGGCGATCGGGCGGGTACGGGCACGGGCGGTGGCCGCGGCGCTCGTCGTCGGGTTGCTGGCGGGCGGGTGCAGCTCAGGTCCGTCCGGGGACCCGGGGGCGGCTTCGGGTGGCTCGGCCGGCTCGGATGCGGCCTCGGCGCCGGCGGCCGTCGCGGCCGGGGCCACGCCGCTGGAGCCGCTGCCGGCCGCCGTGCCCGCCGCGCTCGCGCCGTACTACGCGCAGCAGCCGACCTGGCAGCCGTGCGACGGCGGGTTCGAGTGCACGACCTTCCGGGTGCCGATGGACTACGACCACCCCGGGGACGGCGACCTCACGCTGGCGGCCGTCCGGGCTGCGGCCGAGCCGTCGGGGGCCGCCGGCGGGGCCCCGGATCCGCGGCTCGGCTCCCTGCTGCTGAACCCGGGCGGGCCCGGCGGCTCGGCGGTCGAGTACCTGGAGGCCGCCGCCCGGACGTACGACCGCGGGGTGCGCGCCCGGTACGACCTGGTCGGCCTCGATCCGCGCGGGGTGGGCCGCAGCAGCCCCGTCACCTGCCTGAGCGGTGACCGGATGGACGCCTTCACCGCCGTCGACCTGACCCCCGGCGACCAGCGCGGGATCGACGCGCTGGTCGCCGCCGACAAGGAGTTCGCCGAGGGCTGCCGGAAGCAGGCCGGGGCGGCGCTCGGCCACCTCAGCACCGTGGAGGCCGCCCGCGACATGGACGTGCTGCGCGCCCTGCTCGGCGACGGGAAGCTGAACTTCGTCGGCAAGTCCTACGGCACCTTCCTCGGCGCCACCTATGCCGGGCTCTTCCCGAGCCGGACGGGCCGGCTGGTGCTGGACGGCGCGATGGACCCGGCGCTCGACTCGGTCACCGGCAACCGCACCCAGGCCGGCGGTTTCGAGACCGCCTGGGCGGCCTTCGCCAAGGACTGCGCCAAGCGCGAGGACTGCCCGTTCGGCCACACCGAGCAGCAGGTCGGCGAGCAGCTCACCGCCCTGTTCGCGGCGGTCGGCACCGAGGCGCTGCCGACCACCGACGGCGGCCGCCGGCTCACCGAGTCCCAGGCGACCACCGGCGTCATCCAGGCCATGTACGCCGACTTCCTCTGGCCCAGGCTGCGCACCGCCCTCGCCGACGCCAGGGCCGGCGACGGTACCGGCCTGCTGAAGCTCTCCGACGCCTACTACGGGCGCGAGGCGGACGGCTCGTACCCCAACCTGATGTTCGCCAACACCGCGGTGAACTGCCTCGACCTGCCCGCACCGTTCGGCGGGCCGGAGGACGTCCAGCGGGCGGTGCCGGACTTCGAGCGGATCTCCCCGCACTTCGGGCGGGACATGGCCTGGATGGCGCTGACCTGCGCCTACTGGCCGGTCCGGGCCACCGGCGCGGCGCACACCGTCCGGGCCGCCGGGGCCGCTCCGATCGTCGTCGTCGGCACCACCCGCGACCCGGCCACCCCGTACGCCTGGGCGCAGTCCCTGGCCGGGCAGCTGGAGTCCGGCCGGCTGCTCACCTTCGAGGGCGACGGCCACACCGCGTACGGGCGGCACAGCGGCTGCGTGGACGGCGCGGTGAACCGCTTCCTGCTGACCGGGGAGGCCCCTGAGCAGGGCAAGCGCTGCGACCGGTAGGGACGGGCGTTCCGGACGTCCGGTAGGTGGTTGCGGCTTCAATCGCTAACCAGTACGACGTTACGATGAGCGGCCCCCTGCCACCTTCCCTGCACCGGAGCTCATCGTGCTCGGAGTCAACGACCTGGCGACGTACGTCCTCGGCGCCCTCGTGATCATCCTGCTGCCCGGCCCCAACTCCCTGTACGTGCTGTCCGTCGCAGCCCGCAAGGGCATCCGGACCGGCTACCGAGCCGCGGCCGGCGTCTTCGTCGGCGACCTCACCCTGATCAGCCTCACCTCGCTCGGCGCGGCCTCCCTGCTGAAGGCCAACCCGGCCGTCTTCGCCGTGGTCAAGTTCGGCGGCGCCGCCTACCTGCTCTGGATCGGCTACGGCATGCTCCGCGCCGCCCGACAGCTCTGGCTCGAACGCCGGGCCGAGGCCGACCCCACCGCCGAACCGGCCCCCGAGACCACCGAGAACCCCTTCCGCCGCGCCCTGGTCGTCAGCCTCCTCAACCCGAAGGCCATCCTCTTCCTGCTCTCCTTCTTCACCCAGTTCGTCGACCCCTCCTACGGGCAGCCCGTCCTCTCCTTCGCCCTCCTCGGCGGCATCCTGCAGACCTTCAGCCTGCTCTACCTCTCCCTGCTGATCTTCGCCGGCACCACCCTCGCCACCGCCTTCCGCCGCCGCAAGCGCCTCTCCGCCACCCTCACCAGCGGCGTCGCCGTCCTCTTCGCCGGCTTCGCGGCCAAGCTCGCCGTCTCCTCCGCCTGACCCCCGCCCCCGGGGCATCCGGGTACGGATCACCCGCGAATCTGTGTAGACTGGCCCGCGTTGCCGCCACAGACGGCAACGGTGCCGCCTTAGCTCAGTTGGCCAGAGCAACGCACTCGTAATGCGTAGGTCGCGGGTTCGAATCCCGCAGGCGGCTCAGTGGAGGCCCAGGTCAGGTAACTCGTGACCTGGGCCTTTTGTCATTCCCCGACCACGCTGCCCGGATCCTCGCCGACCCCAACTGGCCCGCCCTCGCCACCATCCTCGCCGACGCCGAAGCCGGCGGCCACACGCCCCACCAGCTCCTCACCGAGGCCGCCGCCCGCCGCGAACTCGGCGGCGCGCGCCTGCCCGCCAAGGTCCTTATCGCCCGCATCCAGCACACCAGCTACAACCCGGCACCGAACCGCACCGTCGAGGCGGCACTCCTGCGCTCGTCTGCCGCCCCGCTCGTCCACCACCCCACGACCAACCCGTCATCCGCCACGACTGCCTTCAGCGCCCCGGTACCCATCGCCGACACCGCTGACCACCAGCGACCGGAATTCTGCTGCCGCTGTGGGCGGCCACCAGTTGGTGGCGCCCACAGCTGTTCACTCAGTCTTTGAGCGCGATATCCAGGTATGCCTGCACTGGCTCGAAGATCCCGTACGGGACGTATTCAGGGATCTCTGCAAGCGCCACCCACGCCAGTGCGTCCAGTTCTCGCGGGTCACCGACGGCAGCGGTGCCGCTGACGATCTCGCAGACCATGTACGACATCCATCGGCCAGTCTCCGGGTGGACGAGCTCGCCGAGGACCTTGACGGCGGCCACGTTCAGCGCCGTCTCCTCTGCGGTCTCGCGGACAGCCGCTTGCTCGGGAGACTCGCCGGGCTCGATCTTGCCTGCGGGGAACTGCCACAAGAGCCGGCCCTCGCTGACTCGGCGCCGGACCATCAGCACCCGACCCTCTCGGATCACGATCGCGGCAGCGACACCTGGCCGCCCCTCTGAAGGCGGAAGCATCGGCTAATCCGTTTCCGCCGCTGAGGCCGCCACAGGGCGGAGCAGGTCGAGGACGTGGGTCCAGTCGTACTTGTCGCGGCCCCCGCCGGCCTTGGGCTTGTGGGGGACGTAGTCACCGATCAGGACGCCCATCGACCGGAGCCGGGCCAGGCTCTCCCCGTACGCGGGGTGGGCCGCCTGGGCGGAGTTGACATACGGCTGGACTGCTACGGGGATGCCGAGGCCGTACGCCTCGCAGAGGATGCCGAGCGCGAGGGTGTCGGAGATGCCGGCGGCCCACTTGTTGATGGTGTTGAACGTGGCAGGGGCGACGGCGATCGCGTCGGCCGGGGGCAGTGGCTGGGGGATGCTCGGCGTGCGCCAGGCGGAGCGGATCGGGTAGCCGGTCTGGGCTTCGACGGCCTCCTGGTCTATGAATCCGAGTCCGTTCGGGGTCGCAATCACGCCGACCCCCCAGCCCTCGGCATGGGCAGCGGTGATCAGTTCGCCCACTCCGTCGGCGATGCCCGACGCGCAGACGACGACGTAGAGGAACGGCTCGCGGTGCTCGGTCAAACCTGGACTCCCAACTCCTGGCAGAAACGGCGAAGCTCCGGGACGGCGCCGCGCCGGTCGCGAGCGGCCATGTCACCGGCCAGCTCTAGCACGCTGGGTCGTCGGCGGATGTCCTCCGAGGCACAGCTCTCCGCGATCCTGAGCGCTTTGTATCCCTCGGCCAGTCTTCCTTGTTGGCTGTAGGCCCGTGCAGCCTCCACCCACAGTGCCGCCCGGCGCTCGGGGACCGGGATGCGCCTGCGCATCAGCGGCTGGGCCGCTTCCAGCGCCGCTCCGGCGTCGCCCAGGACGACCGAGGCGCTCACCGAGTGGAGCGCGACGTTGGTCGGACTGAAATTCGCCCAGGCTTCGGGGCTGTCGAGGTCGACGTAGCGCGCAACCTCCTGAGCCTCGGAGAGGAACTCGGCGGTCGTGGCGCGGTCGCCGCCGGCACTTGCGGCCGTCACCCCGCGAAGGAGCATGAGCCCCAGCGCAGCGAGGTACTCGGGCGGGCGCCGGTCGTAGCTGCCGGAGAGCTGGTCGGCGGTGTGCCGGATGAGGGTGACGGCGGGCGCGGTGTGCCGGTCGCGCGCGAGGACGTGCGCCTGGACGCGGACGCTGGAGGCCATCACGACGGGGTCGGCGCTCCGTTCGGCCTCGGCCATGGCACGGCCGACCGCCAGCCAGGCGTTGCCGTGGTCGCCGAGCTTGAGCAGCAGGCTCACCGCGGTCTGGTATGCCGTCGCGAGGAGGCCGGACAGGACCTGGTCGCCGTCATGGACGGCGTCCTGAGCCTGGCGAAGATCGGCGATCAACGACGGCAGCGCGCCTTCGAGTTCGGCGTACCGGCAGGTGTAGAAGAGCCTCCGGGCCTGGGAGAGCCGGGCCGCGAGTGCGGCCTGCGGTTGTGGCGCGTGCTCGGCCGGAACAGGTCCAGGCAGCAGAGCCTGGACCAGCTCTATCCCCACACGGGGACGGGGCGTCGGGGTCACGAGCGCGGCGACGCTCGCGGCCAGGAAGTTGCGACGGTGCATGTCGTCCGTCCTGCTGTCCGCACTGGTATGGGAGGACAGGCCGAGGCTTCCCAGCGGGATGTCGAGCACGGCTGCGACAGCGCGCAGGACGTCGATGTCCTGCGTCCCCTTGCCGCTCTCCAACCGGCTGATCTTCGACTGGTGGTAGCCCAGTTCGGTGGCCACGTCCGTCTGCGACCGGCCGCTCAACACTCGCGCGCGGCGGATCACCTCACCGATCCCACCCGCAGCGGAGTGTCCTTTGGCCGTCCGCGACATGGCTTCTCCTGCCAATGCTGATCCTGCCCTGGCGAGCCGAGCGTAGCCGCACCAGGACAACCCGTCATGCACGATCTGCATGGCTCATGCACGCGGAGCCCATGCCCTAACCGTGGTGCATCGAGATGGAGTTGTCTGGTCGTCAGCAGCTCGACCACCCTCGCAGCTTGCGGTTCCCCGCTCCCGCAAGGCCGAGGCCCATCTGCGGTCTCTCGCATGCGCGGCTTTACCCAGTGGCTAAGGAGAAGCGCCGATGACCCTCCGCTCGGACGCACAGAGAGGTGGCGCCATGCACCAACGGGACGCGGATGCGGTGACCGCGCCTCTCGCTTTGGAGGACGGTCGGGCGTCGAACACAACCGCGACCCCCTCAGGTCGCGCCGCTGAGCGTCGCGAGCGCCTCGCCACCGCCAGCACCCACGCCCGAGAGATCCTCGACCGCCACCAGTTCGAGGGCGGCCGGTGCAGCGACGGCTGCGGCCCCTGGCCGTGCAACAGCGTTGTCGACGCGGTCCAAGCCTGCGATGGTGACCAGTGATCGCCTTCACCCACGCCCGACGTATTTCGTTCATCGGCACCAGGCGCGACCACGTCCCGCCGGCCCGGGACGCCGTGGTCCGAGTCGCCCGCTCCTGGGGGATCGACCCGACTTCGTTGGGCGACATCGCGCTGGTCGCCGACGAGCTGCTCGCCAACGCGGTTATCCACGCGCCAGGAAGACTGCGGGTCGGCATCCACCTCTCCCCGGACGGCGACCGGGTGGTGATCGAGGTATACGACCCGTCGCGCCGGATGCCCGCCGGGGCCGCGAACTTCGGCAACGACGAACTGACCACCGGTCGAGGCATGTTGCTGATCGAGGGCCTGTCGGAGGCCTGGGGCGCGGAGCCGACGACCCATGGCAAGAAGGTCTGGGCCGAACTGGCGGTGCCCGCTGTCGCGGTACCCGAGCACCCTTGCTCGGCCCGCAGGGCGGCACTCATCGCCAGCCTCGTCCGCACCGACCGTCCCAGGCCCCGTCCCCACGCGCCCGCCTGGCCAAGCGCTCGCGCGTACAGGTGGTTCTCGCAGCACCGCTCGCCGCGTGCCCAACGACTCCGCCCGTACCGATACAGGCACACCGGCCGGGAGGTGACGGGGCCGGTCGCCCTTTCCCCGAGGGCGGCCGGGCCGGCCCAACCCCAAGCGAACTGCCCGACACAGCCGTATCTGCTCCACGCCAACTCGGCGCCACGGAAGGATGGATGGATGAGCAACTGGGAGTTCGTGAAGGACAGAACCGCCACCCAAGGCGCGGTGTGGAGGTCCGCCGATGGTCTGCTCTACAAGCGGACCGGTGGCGAGGACCTGCGAGCGGAGACCGAGTTCCAGCAGCTGGCCGCCAGCCTCGGCTACCCGGTGCCGCAGATCGTCGACAGCGGCCCGGAGGACGGGCGCTACTTCGTCGTCGAGCGCGCCATCGGCGACACCTCGCTGCACGAGGAGGCGCTGGCCGACGCCGATCGGGACGGTCAGGTCAGCTACCAGGTCATCAGTACGGCGGCCGCCGTCGCATCGAAGCTCATGCAGGCCCAGGCGAGGCACCCCCTCCCCGCCACGCCGTGGTTCGAGAAGGCGGCCTTCGCGGCCGAGGTCTTCGAGGAGAATCCGGACTTCGACACCCCGCGTGTCCACGAGGCGGTCAAGCATGCGCTCGACCGGCTGGCCCGGCTCCCGATGGCGCACGGGCATCTCGACTACGGCCTGCCCAACGTCCTCCAGGCCGGGGTCATCGACTGGCAGCACCACGGACCGGTCCCGTTCGGCTACGACGTCTACCCTGCGCTCGACATTGTGGCCTTCAAGGGCGGCGGCAAGGGCTACAGCATCACCCCGGAACAGCGCACCGCCTACACTGCCGCCCTCGACGAGACCACCGCGTCCCTGATCGGGCAGCGGGTCAGCGAGCACCTGGGCGACTTCCTGCTCGTCAAGTGCTTCTTCTTCCTCGCCCTCATGCGGCCCACCGACCTCACGCGGCACGACAAGCACATCAAGTGGCAGTACCGCCGCACCCTCTTCACGATGGGACTTGATCAGTATGAGTCGTCCAACACGATCGACACCGACACCTTCCCCACTCTGGGACGGTTCACCGCTGAACACCGGTAGGCCGGTGCCCACCGTTCGCGACCGCGACTACCTGATGGACCACCACGGAGTCGTCTTCAAGGTCATCGGCGACAGCCACCCCGGCAGCCACTACCTCGGCTACGTCAAGTACCACCCCGACGAGAAGGGCGATCGTCGGCTCTTCGACCGGACCTACCGGCAGAACAGCGTCGTGTCGAAGTCCTTCGGCATCCTCGCCGGCAGGCCGGAGTGCTACGTCTACTCCGACACCCTCGGCTGCGTCATCACCGGCATCCCGCGCGAGGACGTGGCCGTCCACTACTCCTGCCGCCAGGCCCTCGCCGCCATCCACGAGGACCCCGGCGCGGTCGCCGACAACCCGGCAGGCAAGGACCTCCTGGCGATCACCGAGTGGATCACCGCGAACGACGCCCAGGGCCTGATCGGCGTCACCGGCTCCTTCCTCGTCGGCTGCTTCAACGAGCGCTCAGACGTCGACCTCGTCTGCTACGGACCAGAGGGCTACCAGGCCGCGCAGGAGCTGTTCCAGCAGACCGACCTGATCCGGCCGTACGACGGAGACGACCTCACCCGGCTGTACATCCGCCGGGCCAAGTACATGGAGGGCAGCTCCTTCGACGCCCTCATCAAGCAGGAACGCCGCAAGCTCCAAGGGCTCACCACCAACGCCGGCGCGCACATCAACTGCGAACCCATCCGCTCCGACCGCGACAAGACCTTCGCTCGGATCTCCTCCAAGGAGATCGGCGAGATCTCGCTCCTCGCCAAGATCACCGACCACGCCGAGGGCCTCACCACCCCGGCGGTCTACGGGATCAAGGTCAAGACCATCCTCAGCTCGACCATCGACGAGGCCGACTCTTTCGCCCGCCGGATCACCCACATGCGCTCGTACCTCGGCGCCTACACCGGCGCCTTCAGGTCCGGCGACACCGTGCACCTGTCCGGCAAGCTCGTCCACACCCAGGACGGCGAACACAGCGGCTTCGGCATCGAACTCACCCCCTGGACCGTCAGCGGTTCCTACGTCGCCAACCTCGCCGGATAGGAGCCGCCGCACCATGACCCTGCTCGTCATCCGGCACGCAGAGTCCGTCGAGAACGCCGACAAGTACAACGGTTTCTACCAGGACCCCCGCCCCTACAGCGGACACGCCGCGCACGCCATCTCCCGCACCATCGTCGGCCTGACCCCTCGCGGCTTCCGGCAGGCCCAGTGGCTGGCCGGCGTCCTGCCGGAGCTCGTCGGCCCGGAGCCGTGCGTTTACACCTCGACCTACCGCAGGGCGATCGACACTGCCGCGATTGCCCTGCCCGACCTCCCTGACGGGTGGCCTCAGCAGACCGTGCTCCTGGACGAGCAGCACTACGGCGACGCCACCTACATGACCAAGCGCGAGCTCTACAACAGCTACCCCGCACTCGCCGAGGACCGCCGCCTGCGCAAGCACATCTGGACCGCGCCGGGCGGCGGTGAGTCGCTCGCCGAGGGCGTGCTCAACCGGGCCGCCGAGTTCGCCGCCCTCGCCCAGGCCGAACTCCAGGAATCGCGCACCGTTGTCGCCTTCACCCACCAGACCGCCGCGGTGGCCCTTCGGTCCCTGCTCGAAGCCTGCACCTTGCCCGAGGTCCTCGCCGAGGAGCGGAAGGGCAAGCTGCCCAACGCCGCCATCCTCCACTACGAACTGCGAGACGGCCGGTTCACCCGGACGGGAACCACTACCCCGTCGATCTAGGAGCAGCCCGTGCGACACCTGTTCCTCAACGGGCCGGTCCAGAACGGCCCTTTCACCTTCGACACCCGCCCCGGCAAGGCCGTGGGCATCCGCCTCGCCGCCGCCCTCAACGCCATCCTGGGCTTGCCGCCAGCACCCCACCTGTGGAACACCGTCACCCTCGCCGGAGACCTCCGCCACCGCCAGGCCGAGGACCCGATGATCCCCCGCCAGCGGTTCGAGGCAGACCTGATCGCGGCCAAGTACATGTCCGGACGGTCCCCGGTCGGCGGCATCCTGACCGACACTGACGCGGAGGTCGCCAACCTCGCGCTGGAGATGATCGAGAACAACCTCCGTGCCGGCACCCTCACCATCAGCCGCGAGACGGTCCCCACCTGCCGGGCCTGCGCTCACATGATCGGCACCGGCGGCCACCCCTGCAACGCCTGTGGCAGCACCGACACCGAAGACCGTACGGGCCTCCACCTTGTCGCCGAACTCGCGAAGGACCGCCCCGTCCTCGACCGCTCGGACATCCATGCCAGCCATCGCCAGCAGCCCAAGCACCTCCTGCACACCGCTGCCAACGTCGCCGAGCGCCTGATCCTCTCTCGAACCCGCGACCACGGCATTGACCTCTCGCTCCTCGGCCTCAACGGCCTCGTCCTTGACCCACGGGTCGGCATCCACGCCACGGTCCTCGCCGCGGCCCGGCGGCATGAAGCGGCCACGGCCGTCATGACCATCACCGAGAACGCGGCCAACCACATCGCCGCCCACGGCCAGCACTTCCGCCAACACGATGGCACTCGGCTTCAGTACGCGCTGCACGGCCACCTCCCATATGACCACATGACAAGCCTCCAGCCGTTGCACGAGACATACCGAGCCGCGCAGGAGATCAAGGACGACTTCGAAGCATGGTTCCTGCCGCTTTTCTCCCTGAGGACCAAGGCCGTAACCGGGCCGGAACAGTTGCCCGCGCTCTTCAAGCACTTCATACGGGCAAACCTGGCCAAGCCTGTTGCGCTCGATGAGGCCGCCTTCGAAGCCGTTCAGCGCTCGGTCTCCGCCGGTGACACGGAATGGATCACGAACAAGCAGGCGCTGGCAAACGTGATGGCTGCCCGGGAGACCGCGCTGGATGCCCCTGTGGAGACCTGACAAGCCGGCTTGCCCCTTGCACTCGGCTTTAATGCTGTCGGGAGTGTCCCTCCTGGACGCGCGACCAGGAGGGGATCGCCGCCATGGGCGAACATCCTCATCCCGGCCAGCGCCCTGCCCGTTGTCCCCGGCCAGGGCGCTGCCCTGCTTCTGCTCCTGCGTGCCACACCTCTGCAGCGGGTGGTCTGCTGGGACACGCGATGTGTGCTGCCGTGCCTAAGAATCCACCTGCTGATCGACCGCTGCTTCGTAGAAGGCATCCGCGAGGGCGACGATGATCGCGTTGATGGCCGGCCCGTCGGTGAAGAAGTAGTCAGCCATCGTGTTGTGGGCGTCCTGATTGTCTGCAACTGCCTCCGTGACGGCTGCTCGGAAGTCTTGTGACTCCACGAACTGCTTCTTGGAGTTCACCTTGGTCTGCTTGACCAGGTTCGGGTCGGTGAGCAACCGCTGGACGAGCCCCTGTACGAACTCTCTGACCTGGAACGCGGCGAACGATTCGGCGCCGAAGAGGTCGTTCATCTTGTCTATGACGACCTGGAGCGCGACGTACTTCGGGTCCTTCTTCGTTCCCGTGCCGGCAGCGCTGATGCCCTTCAGCTGCCCATCGCCCACGAGCGAGATGTCGACCGGGATAGCCTTGTTGTGCTTGACCCCAACGAGCACCACGTCGGAGAGGTCGACGTCGGCGGCCCAGGCGGACTCGGCGATGACCTTCTCCAGGAGACGCAGGAAGATCGAGAGCATCTCCATGTAGGGGTCGCCGTAGTCGACGAACTGGGACATGAAGTCATAGAGGCGTACGTAGGTGGAGACATCCTTGCGGAACAGGTCGAGCGCACTGAGCGTGACCTTGTCCTCTTCCTCGATCGCCCTCGCGTAGCGGCGCCGGAAGTCGTGCTGCGGCGGGCTGATCGCCGCCGAGAGCGCGTTGTTGCCCTTCCGGGTCACCCACAGCTCGGCGACCTTGCGGACGTCGTCCTCGGCGTAGATTCCGGCCTGGGCGAGCTTGTTCGCAAGGTGGACGACGACGTACGGGTCGGTCTCGGTCTCCAGGGTGGCGTTCTTGAAGTACGGCTCGAAGGCCGTCTTGATGTCCTCGGGCTTGTTCTTGAAGTCGATGACGAACGTCTTGCGCTTCTGCTCGCCACCTGCGGTGCGGTGGGTGCGGTTGAGTCGTGAGAGTGTTTGCACCGCGGTGATCCCTGGCAGCTTCTTGTCGACGTACATCGCCGAGAGCAGGGGCTGGTCGAAGCCGGTCTGGAACTTGTTGGCGACCAGCATGATCTTGTACGTCTCGCCCTTGAACGCGGCCGCCAGGTCAGCCCCGGCGCCGGGGTTCATGTTGGCTTCGGTGAACTCGTCGTCCTTCGATGGCTGTGGGCCCCAGTCGTTGTGCCAGGTCTCGTCCTCGGTCATCGTCACCCCGCCGGAGAAGGCGACCAGGGTGCGGTAGTTGTACGAGGCGTCCTCGGCGCGACGCTTGGCGATGTAGGCGTCTATGGCCAGCTTGTACTTCACCGCTGACCTGCGCGAGTCGGTCACTACCATTGCCTTCGCCTTGCCTTCGAGGAGGTAGGCGACGTTGGTGTGGAAGTGCTCGACGATGATCTGCACCTTCTGGCTGATGTTCGTTGGGTGGAGCTGCACCCACCGCATCAGGCCCTTACGGGCGGCGGCCTCCTCGACCTCGTCCCCATCGCCGCTCCCGGCCTTGCCCGCGATTTTCAGCGCCATGTCGTAGTGCTGATAGCCCTTGAGCACGTCGAGGATGTAGCCCTCTTCGATCGCCTGCTTCATCGAGTACAAGTGGAACTCGCGCGGCTTCCCGTCGGCACCCTTGCGGCCGAACAGTTCGAGGGTCTTGCTCTTCGGCGTCGCGGTGAAGGCGAAATAGGAGATGTTCTCCGACTCGGCCCGCTCCGTCATCTCTGACGCGAGGATCGACTCCACATCGACCTCGCCGCCGTCCTCGATCTCCTTGACCTCCTCAGCGGTCAGCACCTGCTTCAGCTTTGCGGAGATCTGACCCGACTGTGAGGAGTGCGCCTCATCGGCGATGACGGCGAAGCGCTTGCCCTTCAGGCCGGCGTCAGTGCGGATCTCGTCCAACGCGTGTGGGAATGTCTGCAGCGTCACCACGATGATCAGCTCACCGTTCTTCAGCGCCTGGGCCAGCAGGCCCGACTTTGACTTCGCGCCGGCCTTGCGGACGTCCTCGGGGCTGATAGTGGCGACGATCTTGCCAGTGCCGTCGATCTGCCGGATCGCATCCTGCAACTGGGAGTCGAGTACGGTGCGGTCCACGACCACGAGGACCGAGTCGAAGACCTTCCGATCATCGACATGCAGCCGCGCCAGCCGGTGGGCCGTCCACGCGATGGTGTTCGTCTTCCCTGACCCGGCCGAGTGCTCGATCAGGTACCGCTGCCCGACACCCTCCTCCTTCACCGCCTCGACGATGCGCGTGACGGCCTCCCACTGGTGGAACCGCGGGAAGAGCATGTTCGTACGCCGCACCGACGTGCCGGTCGTGACGTCCCACTCGTCCTTGGACTGCACGATCATCAGCCGCCCGAGGATGTTCAACCAGGCGTGTTTCTCCCACACCCGCTCCCACAGGTACGCCGTCGACGACCGTCCGTCCGCGCCGGGTGGGTTGCCGGAACCGCTGTCGAAGCCGATGTTGAACGGCAAGAAGTGGGTCTTCTCGCCCTCCAGCTTCGTGGTCATCGCTGCCAGGTCGTTCGAGACCGCGAAGTGCACCAGCGCCCGGTGCCCGAACGACAGCAGTGGCTCCGGCCGCCCGTTCGTCAACGGATGGCGATCGTGCTTGTACTGGTTCACAGCCTCGTCCAGCGACTGGGTGAAGCTGGTCTTCAGCTCCACCGTGGCCACCGGGAGCCCGTTGACGAAGAACACTAAATCGATACTGCGCTGGTCGGCGGTCGAGAAGTGCACCTGTCGCACCACCCGCACCCGCATCTGCTCGTAGTGTGCCGCTGTGGTCCCGTTGAGCGACGTCTCGGGACGGAACTGCGCCATCTTCAACCGACCACCGCCGATGTACTGCACCCCGTTACGCAGGATGTTCAGCGTCCCACCGCCATGTTCCAGCGGGCGGTCGAGCGCCGCGGTCAGCACGTCGAGGAACTTCGCCTGCGAGCCCGCGGCCTTTAACGCCTTCTCGTACGCTGGCTTCTGGGTCTCCTTCAGCCACGCGAACAGGTCTGCAGGGAACAGCGCTCGTTCCCGATCGTACTCCCCGCCGTCACGGTCGCTCTCCGAGTACAGCCAGCCATGGTCCCGCAGGAACTCGCAGATCTCAGTCTCGAAGACCACCTCGTTGTGGTCCGCCATCACGCCACCCCTCGTACGTCGATCTGCCCCGTCACTGCCGCCGTAATCAACGCCGACCGGCGCTCGCGAGCGATCTCGATGAAACGCTCCGTCTCGGCGATGAGCCTGTCGATCTTCGCGACCTGTTCGTCGAGATGCGCAGCAATCTGACGCTGCTCATCAATGGGCGGCAACGCGACCCGCATCTGAGCGAGGTGAGTTGGGCCGAAGTGCTGGATTGTCGACCCCGTCTTGAGTGTATCGACCTGGTCAATGAACTCGCCCGAGACTACGAACCACCGAATGAAGTCCCTGTGCATACCTCCAGGCTTAATCCGAATGATCCCTGTATAAGGCACCGACCCGGTGGTTTCCTCAGTGACCTCGGAGACCGTCCCCATGCTTGCGCTTGCACTGATAAGCAAATCACCGAGGTCGACCCGAAAGTGTGACCACCGCCGATCGACCTCGTCGGGGTCGAGGTAGTTGCAACCCTCAAGCGTCGATCGCGCTGTGCGCACAGAGCTGACCCGCAGTAGCGGGACGCCGTGCTCGCGGAAGTCCGCGGCCATGATGCCTGGCCCCTCCTGAAACCAGATGGTGTAGCGAAGGGGCATGACCTCCCAGTGCGCCGGCACTGGTCCAGCTCCGGGGAGACCAGAATCTTTGAGCGCAACCGTTTCAACCAGGCCTCGCGCCACAGCGTTCGAGATCACTGCCCCTCGCCGCTCGCGGAGCATCTCGATCAGCCGCTGCTGCTCTTCGATGAGCGTGTCGATTTGGGCCGTCTCGCGGTCGAGGTAGTCGGCAATGAAGCGTTGATCGTCAGCCGGGGGCAGTACCAGAGGAATGCGAGCGAAGGTGCTCCAGTTGCGGAAGTCAACGCTGCGCTCGCGGACGTTCGGCGCCTGGGTGGCGAGGAAGCCAGAGGTGCCGAGGTGGCGTAGCAGGCGGGCAAGGTAAGCGGGATCGTCGCCCGCCACAGGCTCACAGACGTGGTAGACGGGTGAACCGTTGCCATGACTGTCCGAGACGCCGACGGCGCCAGCAAAACCGTCGAGGGCGTGGAAGACCAGGTCGCCGGGGCGGATCTCCTGATAGCCGTTCTCGGTATCAGAGAAGGTGTAGCCGTCCTCACGGCGGTTCGAGCGCAGAGTGACTGTGCCATCCCGATAGGCGGTGATAACACCGAGCCCCGATCGAGCAGGTCGGTCCAGCAGACGCAACACTCGTCGCACCGTTGTCTCACGCCAGTCGGGCGGCGGCGTGGTGATCACTGCTCCACCTCGCGGAGGAGATCGAGGATCTTGGCGACCTGCTTCTCCAGGTCGGCGTCGATCTCGGCGAGAGGGCGGGGTGGGGTGTACCTATAGAAGTGGCGGGTGAAGGGGATCTCGTAGCCGGTCTTGGTCTTGGCCCAGTCGATAAAGGCATCAGGAACGTGCGGCTTCACCTCCGCGTCGAAGTACGTCTGGATTACTTCGCGCTCCCCTGCCGCGCCGGCGGTTGAGCCGCCGTAGGTGAAGGGCACGTTTTCGGTGTCACGCTTCTTCGAGTCGGGCTTCGGGTTGCCCTTGCGGTCGACGACAGGGTTCCCGTCCTCATCGAGCAGGGGACGCTCGACGGTGATGGTCCAGTAGCCGAACTCGTTGTTGGGTAGCACCTTGGAGGTGTCGGGGTTGGCGTCAGTGAAGTCGGCGTACAGCTTGACGATCTCGGCGCGGTCATCGTCGCTGATCTGCCGGCCCTTGGCGCCGAGGTTCTTGCGCATCTTGGTCCAGAACGACGTGCCGTCGATGAGTTGGACCTTGCCTTGGCGGTCGGGGTGCTTGGTGTTGTCGAGGATCCAGATATAGGTTGCGATGCCGGTGTTGAAGAACATGTTGGTTGGCAGGGCGACAATCGCCTCGACGAGGTCATTCTCCAACAGCCACTTGCGGATGTTGGAGGGGCCTGATTCGGCGCCGCCGTTGAAGAGTGGCGAGCCGTTCATGACGATGCCGACGCGGCCGCCGCCGTCCTCAGGTGCCCGCATCTTGTAGGCCAAGTGGAGCAGGAAGAGCATCTGGCCGTCCGAGGTTGCGGGGAGTCCCGGCGCGAAGCGGCCGTAGGGGCCGGCGGAGTCGCGCTCCTCCTTGACCGCCTTGGCGTACTGCTTCCAGTCCACCCCGTAGGGCGGGTTGGACATGCAATAGTCGAACTGGCGGCCCTTGAAGGCGTCGTCGGTGAGCGTGTTGCCGAACGCGATGTTGGTCGCGTCGTGGCCCTTTGCGAGCAGGTCGGACTTGCAGATGGCGTACGACTGCGGGTTGTACTCCTGGCCGTACAAGCTCAGCTTGGCCTCGGGGTTCTGGTCGAGCAGATGCTCTTCTGCTAGGGAGAGCATGCCGCCGGTGCCAGCGGTGGGGTCGTACAGCGACCGGATGATGCTGCCCTCGGAGAGGTCGACGTCCTTCTCCGCGAAGAGTAGGTCGACCAGCAGTCGGATCGCGTCGCGTGGCGTGTAGTGGTCACCAGAGGTCTCGTTCGCGGCCTCGTTGAACTTCCGGATGATGTACTCGAACGCATCCCCCATGTCTGCGTTGGACACCACGTTGGGATGCAGGTCGACGGCGCCGAAGGACTTGACGATCTCGCGCAGAAGCCCGGCCTTCTCCAGGGCCAGGATCTCCTTCTTGAAGTCAAAGTACTCGAACACGTCCACGTCGGCGGAGAACCGGTCGATGTAGTCGGTGAGGTTGTCCGCCAGTCCGTCCGCATCGGCCAGCAGGTTCGCGAACTCGTAGTTGGAGGTGTTGTAGAACGTCCGCCCCGTGACCTTCTTGACCTCGACCTTGAGCCGGTTCGGGTTCTCGTACCTCGCAGCCAGCTCCTGTACCGCCGCGCGGTCCGGCTCGAGTACGCAGTCGAGCCGTCTCAGGATCGTGAACGGGAGGATCACTGTCCCGTACTGGTTGGGACGGTAGGGGCCTCGAAGCTGGTCAGCGATTGACCAGATGAAGCTACCGAGCGCGCTCACAAGGTTCCTCACGAGAATCGTCTAGCAGAGACGACCACTCTGCCAGAGGCAGCAGCCAGCGTCCCAGGGTTCAGCTTTCGGTGACCTTGGCCAGGGCTGCTCTGCGTGAGCGATGCGTGAGCGGACGGGGCAGCACGTGCCGGTTCGGGCGGGATCGTGGATCACTATGCAACGCTCTGACCTGCGAGTTCATCACCAAGTAGTCGATGCTGGCAGCCGACAACATGATCACTCTCGGGCTCGTAATGCGTAGGTCGCGGGTTCGAATCCCGCAGGCGGCTCAGTGGAGGCCCAGGTCACGTAACTCGTGACCTGGGCCTTTTTGGCGTTCCTGGGCGTGCGTCTCGGCTTCGGGCTTCCGCCGGCGGGGGCGGGTTTCACGGTGTCCTCGGCGGCGGCCGGGGCGGCGGGGAGGGTGCCGCGGGTGGGGCAGGGAGCGGGAGTTCCGTGGTCGATCGGATGACAGTGGAGGCCATGGCAGTTTCTCCCACCCCGATTTCGCCTGCGGCGTGGAAATCGACCGGCAGGATTCTTCCGTCAGCTCGTCATCGTTTCGGACCAGAGGATCACCGTGCCTGTTTCGGCTGCACCCGGGGCGCTCATCGTGGCGCCGGTAGGCGAGTAACCGGCTGTGTTCGCAGTGGAGTTGAGTTTCACTGTCGATCGGGTCGGAGTGCCGCCGTCGACCGAGACGGTCGAGGCGAGCGTGCTGCGCAACGGCTGTGGAGGCCGGACGCGGTTGGAACACCTGCGGGTCCGTCGAATTGCGCAGGCCATGTTCGTCGTCGCCTTTCTGGCGGCCCGGACCGCCGGTGACGCCAGCGATTTCGCGCGCCGAATCGGTTGGCAGGTCAGTGCCGAGCTGAGGCATCTGCAGTACATCGGCCAGCGCGTCTGGACTGGTGACGACTTCTGAGAAGGGGGACGGGTCTGTGAGATACAGACGCCATCATCGGGGAGCCCAGGCTTCCGCACGCGTGGCCGAGGAGTGTTGTCGGTGATCGTCCAGCTGCCTCCGGACGGCCTCGGCACCACCCTGGCCCAGCTCATCCGCTGCAGGGCGCTCAGCGCCTCCACCATCGAGGTCGCGCGCCGCGACGTCGTCTACGGCTCGCTCGACCGGGACAGCAGCATCTACCTGGTCGAGAAGGGCCAGGTCAAGGCGACCGTGCCGTCCAGGGACGGCAAGGAGTGCCTGCTGGACATCTACACCGTCGGCGACGTCTTCGGCGAGCTCTGCCTGGTCGCGGACGGCCGCTTCGAGACCGCCACCGCCATGACCCCGACGGTGCTGCGCCGGATCTCCGCGGCCAAGGTGCTCGCCGCGCTGGCGGACGCGGGGCTGCGCGAGGAGTTCGTGCGGTACATGGCCCGGCGGCTGTTCGAACAGCAGCAGTCGATCATGGGGCTGGTCACCGAGGACAGCGAGTACCGGTTGGCGGCGACGCTGCTGCACCTGGGGCGCAAGCTCGGCCGGCGCGAGGCGCAGCTGCTGCTGATCGAGGAGAAGATCACCCAGGAGGAGCTGGCCGCGATGGTCGGCACGACGCGCTCGCGGGTCGGGCTGTTCCTGAAGCGCTTCCGGGACGCCGGGCTGGTGGGGCGCGCCCGGGACTGCTTCCTGACCGTCCACGAGCCCCGGGTGCAGCGCTTCATGGCGGACGGCGACCTCGCCATGTCCTTCTCCCCGCCGTTGGCGGCCTGAGATGACCCTCGCACAGAGCACGGTCGCGGCCGTGCAGACGGCCACCGCGCACCTCGCGGCCGTGCGTACGGCCCCGCAACTGACCTCGCACCAGGTGCTGGTCTTCCTGCTCCAGCTCGGTGTGCTGCTCCTCGTCGCCTTCTGCCTGGGGCGGTTGGCGAACCGGATCGGCCTGGCCCCGGTCGTCGGCGAGCTGGCCGCCGGCGTGCTGCTCGGGCCCTCCGTCTTCGGCCGGATCGCCTCGGGCGCGGCCGACTGGCTGTTCCCGGCCCGCGCCGATCAGGCCCACCTGCTCGACGCGGTGGCCCAGCTGTCGGTGCTGCTGCTGGTCGGGGTGGCCGGGGCGCACCTGGACCTGCGGATGCTCCGGCGGCGGCGGACCGTGGTGGCGAAGATCGGGCTGGCCGGCCTGCTGCTCCCACTCGCCCTGGGGGTGTCGGCCGGGTACGTGGTGCCCGCCGCGCTGATCGGGGAGTCCGGGCACGGGCTGGTCTTCGCGCTGTTCCTCGGGGTGGCGCTGAGCGTCAGCGCCATCCCGGTGATCGCCAAGACGTTCGCCGACATGAACCTGCTCCACCGGGACGTCGGCCAGCTCACCCTGGCCAGTGCGGCGGTGGACGACGCGATCGGCTGGATGCTGCTGTCGCTGGTGGCGACCATGGCGGCGGGCTCGCTGGGGGTGCTGCACATCGGTCTGGCGGTGGCGACGCTGGCGGGCTTCCTGCTGGTGGCCCTGGTGCTCGGCCGGCCGCTGGTGCGGTGGGCGATGCGCCGGGCGGGCGGGGCGGGCCAGCCCGGTCCGACCGCGGTCGTTGCGACGGTGGTCATCCTGTTCTGCGCGAGTGCCACCCAACTGCTGAACCTGGAGGCGGTGTTCGGCGCCTTCGTGGCCGGCGTGCTGCTCTCCTCGGTGGTCGAACACCGGTTGCTCGCGCCGCTGCGGACGGTGACGGTGTCGGTCTTCGCGCCGCTCTTCCTGGCCAACGCCGGGCTGCGGATCGACCTGGGCGCTCTGCTCGACCCGTCCGTGTTGCTGACCGGCGTGGCGCTGCTGGTGCTGGCGGTGGTCGGCAAGTTCGCCGGGGCGTACCTGGGCGCGCGGACCAGCGGGCTCACCCGCTGGGAGGGGCTGGCGATCGGCGCCGGTCTCAATGCCCGGGGGGCGGTGGAGATCGTGGTGGCCTCGATCGGCCTGAAACTCGGGGTCCTGACCACCGCGACCTACACGGTCGTGGTGCTGATCGCGGTCTTCACCTCGATGATGGCGCCGCCGGTGCTCCGGCGGGCGATGGCCCGGATCGAGCAGAATGCGGACGAGCGGCTCCGGGAGGCGGAGCTGGAGCTGGCGCCCGCGGCTCGGGAGACGCCGTCCGAAGCCTGAACGCAGGCGGAGGGCCGTGGGGGGCACGGCAACCCCCACGGCCCTCCGTGGCGTTCCGGCGACGCTGCCAGGACAGGCCCTGGCCGTGGCGTCAGGAGAGCAGAGCGGCCAGTTTGGTGACGGTGTTCCAGTTGCGTCCGGTGACCGTGACCTTGTGGTGCTTCTCCACGAAGGCCGGGACGTTGGGTGCTTCCAGCGCGCCGTCCGGGCACCAGTGGTAGATCACCCGGTCGCCGAGCCGGACCTCGTCGGGGGCGAGCGAGCGCGGGTCGTGCTCGGCCAGGACCTCGGGGGAGAGGTCGTCGGAGAGGAAGAGGGCGAACATCCGCGACCCGTTGTCCGCCACGTCGGCCAGCGGGTGCCCGTCGATCACGGCCCGCAGCTCCTCGCCGGTCCGGACCAGGCAGCGCACGGTCATCCCGAAGGTGTCCCGGATGCCGGCCTCGATCCGCTCGGCGACCTGCTCGGGGCCGTCCTCGGCGGCCACCAGGGCGTTGCCGCTCGCCAGGTAGGTGGCGACCTCGGTGAAGCCCAGCCGGGTCAGCAGCTCCCGCAGCTCGGCCATCGAGATCTTCTTCTTGCCACCGACGTTGATCCCCTTGAGCAGGACCGCGTAACGAGGCACGAGTGCACTCCCCTTCCACCCGGTACGGGGCCCACCCGGACGGGCGCCCCGACGACACCCCGGACGACATCAGAAGATCCCGGGATCCGCCGCTCAATTGTGCACAGACCGCCCGCCGCGCCGCCGGAACGATGGACCCGCCCCTTCTCGGCCGCCTGCGAAAGGAACGACGGTGCTGATCAGCGAGGCGACGCTGGCCTTTCTCGGGGAGCCGCTCCCGATCATCGTGGGCACCCGCAGACAGAGCGGGTCGGTCAAGATGAACCCGGCCTGGTTCGAGTTCCACGACGGGTACTTCTGGTTCAACAGCTGGCGCGGAGCGCACTGGCTGGCCCAGGTCGAACGGGACCGGCAGGCCACGTTGCTGCTGATGGACCCGCAGGACATGTACCGGGTGGTGCACGTCGAGACGGCGCTGGTCGCCACCCGGACCGAGGGAGCCGGGGCACACCTGGACCGGTTGTCGTACCGATACCGGGGCGAGCCCTACCGGGCCGTCGCACCGATGCAACGGGTGATCATTCAGCTGGAGCCGCTGCACGTCCGCAGTACGCTCGACGGGCGGCCACGACGATAGGGGTACCCCTTGAGTGTCATGTCGGTAGCGCAACGCAGTGCGCAGGTCGCGGCGGTCTTCGACCGCGTGGTCGAGGAGTACGACAACGTCGGCGTGCCCTGGTTCACGCCGATCGCCGAGCGGCTGGTCCGGGAGACCGGGGCGAGGCCGGGGGAGCGGGCGCTGGACCTGGGCTGCGGCCGCGGTGCGGCGCTCTTCGCGCTGGCCGAAGCGGTAGGGCCGCAGGGACGGGCGACCGGGATCGACCTGTCATCCGGAATGGTCGCGGCGACCCGGCAGGACGCGGCCGCGCGCGGGCTCGGCAACGTCGACGTGGCCGTGATGGACGCCGGCGCGCCGGAGCTGCCCACCGGGGGCTACGACGTGGCGGTCGCGTCCTTCGTGGTCTTCTTCCTTCCGGCGCCCGGCCGCGCACTCCGGGCCTGGCGCGAACTCCTGGTGCCCGGCGGCCGGTTGGGCCTGTCGACGTTCTCCGACCACTCCTCGGGCTGGCTGGACGGGGTGTTCCGGTCGTTCCTGCCGCCGCGGGCGTTCTCGGCGGCGAGCCCCTTCGACAGCGACGAGGGCGTCGAGCGGCTGGTCACCTCGGCGGGCTTCACCGCGGCGAGGACCACGACCTTCGAGCTCGACGTGCTCCTCCGCGACCTGGACCACTGGCAGCAGTGGTCCAGGTCGCACGGGCAGCGGGCCACCTGGGATCGGATCCCGGTGGAGCAGCACGACCGGGTGCGGGCGGCGGCCGGGGAGTTCCTGGAGCCGTACCGGACGGCGGACGGGCACTACCGGATCACCCAGCCGATCCGGCTGACGCTGGCCGAGCGGCCCTAGACAGGCCCCGGGCCCGTGGCGCACGCCCCGTGGCCACCGAACGCACCGCGGCCCGCCCGGAGTCTTCCGGGCGGGCCGCGGTGCGTTCCGGGCGGGCGGATCACTTCTGCAGGGCCGCCGGGTCCGCCGCGCCGATCGAGACGGTCCGCGGCCGCTCTCCCGGCAGCAGGAAGGACAGCACCGACCGTCTGATCCGCTCGGCCTGCCCGGCGGCGTCCTCGTCGAGTCGGATGTCCAGCTCGTAGTGCGGGGAACCGTCCGGTTCGGTGCCGACCCGGGTGGTGCAGCCGACCACGCCCGGCTGGGCCAGTGCGAGCCGGCGCACTGCGGAGAGCGAGACCTTCTCGCCCTTGACGACGAGGAAGTCCGAGAGGCGGCCGTCGAAGTACAGGTAGCCGTCCTCGTCGATCCGGAAGCGGTCGCCGGTGGCGACCAATCCGGGTGTGGCCAGCGCGCGGTCGCCGTTCCCGCCGAGCTTGGCGACGAGCGCGGTGTCGGTGCGGACGAGCAGCTCGCCCACACCGTCCCGGACGTCGCGCAGCTCGACGCCGACGCCGGGCAGCGGCAGGCCGACCGAGCCGAATCGGTGCTCCGGCTCCCGGTGCGCGGCCAGGGTGGCAACCCGGGGCCCGGCCTCGGTGAGCCCGTAGGTCACGTACAGCTCGGTGTCCGGGACGGCCCGGAGCAGACCGGCGACCTGCTCGGCGGGCAGCTGGTCGCCGCCGACCGTGAGCATCCGCAGGCCGGACGGCAGCTTCTCGCCGCGGCGCAGGAGCAGCCGCGCGATGGTCGGGGTGACGGAGGACGAGGTGATCCCGTGCTCGTCGAGGAGGCCCGGGTAGGTGGCCGGCGAGAACGGGGGCCCGGAGATGACCAGTCGGGCGCCGACCAGGAGGGCTGCGAGGGCTTGGGCGACGATCGCGTAGGAGTAGAACAGCGGCAGGTTGACGAAGACGGTGTCGTCCGGCCGCAGGCCCACCGCCTCGGCGTGCCGGCGTGCGTTGCGGACCAGCGAGTCCGCCCGGTGCAGACAGGCGCTGAACAGCCCGGAGGTGCCGGAGGTGAGCATCAGCACCGAGCCGGCCGGGTGCCGGGGGCCGTCGGTCGGCAGCAGCACGGCCCGGGCGTCGCCGACGGGCAGGCTGTCCGCGGCGCCGTAGCGGGCCGGGTCGGGCCGCAGTGCGATCACGGCGCCGGCTCCGGTGCGGGCGGACAGCTCCGCGATCCGGGCCGAGGAGGTGGCGGGTGACACCGTCAGCGGGACGCCGCCGGTCAGCAGCACCGCGAACCAGTGCTCCAGGAGGGGCCGGCCGTTGGGCAGGGCGATGACGACCGGGGTGCCGGGCGCCAGGCCCAGGCCCGTCACGTCGGCGGTGACGTCCGCGAAGCCGGCTCCGGTGCCGGTCCGGTTCAGGTCCACGGCGCGGTCGAGGAAGGCGTTGACGTCGTCCCACCCGAAGGGCAGGTCGATGAGGTCCAGGCTCACTGCGGTCACTCCGTTGCTCGTACGAGGTTCGGCTGCGCGGGTCCGGCTCACGCGGACCTCACGCGGGTCGGGCGGCCGCGGGGCGGTCGCCGAGGAGCAGGTCGAGCTCCTGCCGGCCGTCTCCGCCCGGCCCGGTGGCCCGGGTGACGGCGCACCGCGCCACGTGCACCCCGTCCTCGACCAGGTGGGTGGCGATCAGGACGTGGCGCGCCTGGCCGTCGCGCAGCCAGGCGGAGGCGGCGACGGCCGCCGCCGGCAGGCCGTGCTCCGGCGGCATGGACAGCGTCAGGGTCGGGCCCCGGAACTTCCAGCGGATGCACGGCAGGCCGGCCAGCACTCCGGGGTTGGAGCCGGCGAACCGCAGCGGGGAGACCATGCCGCGGCTCGCCGAGGCGGCCACCGCCGCCATGGTGATGGCCGAGCAGTCGCCGCTCAGGGCCACCACACCGACGTGGTCGGGCTGCGCGGTGAGGTCGTCCGGGGACGCCTCCAGGGCCCGTTCCACGGCGGCGGCGACCAGCCAGGCGACCGGGTCGGCGAAGAAGGACGGCGCGTTGCGCGCGTACTCGGCGGGGTTGGCCGCACGGGCCACCCCGAGTGCCGCGACGGCGAGCGCGGGCGGTGCTTCGGGCCTCACGCGTCCACTCCCTCGAAGAGCAGGCAGGTGTTGAACCCGCCGAAGCCGATGGTCAGGCTGGCCCCGAGCCCCGGGGCCACCGCGCGCGGGCCGTCGACGGCCAGCGGCAGCGGGAAGTCCGGCAACGGGTCCAGCAGCCCGTACACCGGGGGGACGAGCCGGTCGCGCAGTGCGAGCAGGACCGACACGGCCTCGATCGCGCCGGTGGCGCCCAGGCTGTGGCCGAGCGCTCCCTTGGTCGCGAACACGACCGGCGGGCCGTCCGTCCCGGCGAAGAGCCGGCGCAGACTGGTGCTCTCCACCGCGTCGTTGACCGGTGTCCCGGTGGCGTGGGCGTTGAGGACGGTGACGTCCCGCGTGGTGCGGCCGGCCGTGGCGAGGGCGCGCCGCACGGCGAGCACGATGCTGTCGCCGGTCGGGTCGGGGGCGGTCAGGCCGGAGGCGTCGTTGGCGGAGCCGGCGCCGCGCAGCACGGCCCGGACGGGTGCGCCGCGCCGGTGGGCGGCCTCGGCCCGCTCCAGCACCAGGACGGCCGCGCCCTCGCCGAGCAGCATGCCGGAGTGTTCCCGGTCGAAGGCACGCAGCAGGTCGGGGCTCATGGTGCCGAGGGCGGTGTGGCCGAGCCGCTTGCCGAGGGTCAGCACGTCCACGCCGCCGGCCACCACGGCGTCGGCGTGGCCGGCGCGGATCAGTTCGGCGGCGAGCAGGATCGCGTCGGACCCGGCGGAGCAGGCGGTGCTGACCGTGACCGGCCGGTGCGGGTGCCCGATCCGGCGGGCGGCGGCCACCGCCCAGTCGTCGGCGACGGCCGCCGGCTCGTCCAGCAGCGGGCCGTAGCTCGTGCCGAGCACGATGCGGACGCCCGGGTCGGCCGGGTCGAGCCCGGCCGAGGCCAGGCCCGACGTCAGCGTCTCGACGGTCAGGGCGAGTTGGCGTTCGGTCGCCGGTGCCGCGAGGTCGAGCCCGGGCACGGTGGCGGCCAGGACGTTGCGCACCGGGTAGGGCGACGGCGTCTCCCGCAACCCGTGCTCGCCCGCCAGCAGGCGCCGCCACACGCCGTCGGGCGTGTCGCCGAGCGGGGTCGTCCAGGCCAGACCGGTGACGCAGACGTCGTCGGGGCGGACCTCGGCGGCCACGGCGTTACCGCGCGGCCGGGGCGCTCTGGAGGCGCTCCACCAGGGCGGCGACGTCGGCGATGGTGCCGAACTGGTCGGGGGTGAACTCGTCGGCGGAGATGGTCACGCCGAAGCGGTTCTCGCACTGCGCGCGCAGCTCCACGAAGCCGAGCGAGTCGAGGCCGTAGACGTCCCGCAGGCTGTCGTCCTCCTTCATCTGCTCGACCGGCACCTCCACGAACACGTCCGTGACGAGGATGTCCTTGATGATTTCCGCGACGACCATGAACCGGCCTTTCCTGGGACACGTGGCGTCCGGTGCGGCGGCTGGCCGCACCGGTTGGCACCGCCACCATCGCGGTGGCCGGTCCGGTCGGTCTGTTCAGTATTGAGCAGCCCTTTCGCGGCGGCGGTGTGACTCTCCTGGGCATCGATCCACAGTCGTATCCCGAGGGGGACGAAGAGATGTCTGCCACCATGCCGGCGTTGGTACGCCGCGCGTTCCTGAAGAAGGTCGGGGCCGTGGCCCTTGCCGTGACGGCCGGTGGCGGTCTGCTCACCGCCTGCGGGAAGCCGGAGGCCGCCGGCCCCGCCGCCGTCGCGGCGGCGAAGCCGGTGGAGAGCCTGAAGATCGCGGTCACCGACCCGACCACCTCGGCCGGTCTGGACCCGCGCTCGATCGGCAACGGCCTGAGCACCATGGTCATGTACCACCTGTACGACAGCCTGATGGTGCTCAACGGCGACAAGTACACCAACGTCCTGGCCGATTCGGTGCAGCCGAACCAGGACGGCACGCTGTGGACGATCACCCTGCGCAAGGGCGTCAAGTTCCACGACGGCCGGCCGGTGACCGCCAACGACGTCGCGTACAGCCTGCGGACCGTCGGCACCGCGCCGAGCAGCCGGGCCTCCGTCTACGCCGACGTCGACCTGGCCGGCATCAAGGCGGTCGACGAGCAGACCGTGACGGTCCCGCTCAAGCGCCCGCGCGGCGACTTCCGAGAGGGCGTCCTGGTCACGTACTCGCCGGTCTTCCCGGACGGCACCACCGACTTCTCCAAGGGCATCGGCTCCGGCCCGTACAAGCTGGCCGGCGTGGACGGACAGAACGTCAAGCTGGTCGCCAACGAGGACTACTGGGGCTCCAAGCCGCAGGTGAAGAACCTCGAACTGATCAAGATCGCCGACGCGGCGACCCGGCTGAACGCCGTGAAGAGCGGCCAGGTCGACTACGCCGTGGGCATCAGCCCGGTCGGCGCCGCCGCCGAGAAGGCCAACAGCGCGATCACCATCACCAAGGGCGGGGTGGCCGGCGCCAGCGCGCTGTCCTTCTCGATGAACCAGACCATCGCCCCCTTCGACAACCCGAACGTCCGCAAGGCGGTGCGACTGGCCGTCGACCGCAAGCAGCTGACGGACACCGCGCTGCTGGGCAGCGGCACCGTCGGCAACGACGTGGTCGGCCTGGGCCTGCCCGGCTACGCCACCGACCTGCCGACCCGCGGCCGTGACGTGGCCGAGGCCAAGAAGCTGTTCCAGGAGGCCGGCGTCACCGAACTGACGCTGCGCACCGGCGACATCGTCCCCGGCATGCTGGAGGCCTCCAAGCTGTTCCAGCAGCAGCTCGCCGACGCGGGCGTGACGCTCAAGCTGCAGACCGTGCCGGCCGACTCGTACTACGCCGACATGCCGAACCTGACCAAGAACCCGTTCCAGGCGTTCTACTACGCCAACCGTCCGGCGGCCCTGCACCTGGCGGCGACCACCACCCAGGTGGCGTTCTTCAACGTCACCGGCGCCGGCCCGGACCACTGGAAGAAGCTCGCCGACGCGCAGCTGATCGTCGACGACAACCAGCGCGCGAACGCCTTCACCCAGATCGAGCGCGACTTCTACGACAACGGCGGCGACGTCGTCTGGGGCTTCCAGGAGCAGATGGACGCCTCGCGGCTGAAGCTCTCCGGCGTCACCCGGATCGGCGGCCTGCCGGTCTTCACCACGGCCACGGCGGCCTGATGCGGCGGCCGATACCGGCCGCGGTCCGACAGCTGACCGGGGCGCTGGGGACTCTCCTCGGCGCCTCGGTCATCCTGTTCGCGGGCTCCGCGGTGCTGCCGGGCGACGCGGCCAGCTCCTCGCTCGGAGCCAGCGCGACGCCGGACGAGGTGGCCCGGGTGCGCGCCGAGTACGGTCTCGACCGGCCGCTGCCGACGCAGTTCCTCTCCTGGATCGGCCGGGCCGTGCGCGGCGACCTCGGCCACAGCCTGTACGACCGCAAGCCGGTCCTGGAGGTGGTGACCGAACCCTTCCTGGACACCGCGCTGCTGGTCGGGATCACCGTGGTGGTCACCCTGGTGGCGGCGACCGCGCTCGGCCTGGCCTGCGGCCTGCGCCCCGGCGGCCGGCTCGACCGGGTGCTCTCCGGTGCGGCCGTGGCCGTGGTGTCGGTGCCGCAGTTCGTCATCGCGGTGCTGCTCGTGCTGGGCCTCGGCACCGGCCTGGGCCTCCTCCCCGCGGTCTCGTTGGTGCCGTTCGGCGGCACCCCGCTGGACCGGCCGGAGATCCTGGTGCTGCCGGTGCTCTCGCTCTCGTTCTTCGCGGCGGCGTGGGCCAGCCGGATCGTCCGGGCCGCGGTGGTGGACGCCAACGCGGCCCCGTACGTCGAGGCGGCGCGGCTGGCCGGGCTGCCGGAGCGCCGGGTGCTCTGGCGCCACCTGCTGCCCGCCACCGTGGCGCCCTGCGCCCAGACCTTCGCCTGGCTGGTCGCCGCGCTGTTCGGCGGTACCGCCGTGGTCGAGCGGGTCTTCAACTACCCGGGGCTGTCGGAGACCATGGTGGGCGCCGTCCGCCACCACGACACGCCGGTGCTGGAGGGGGTCGGCCTGCTGCTCGCCGGGGTGACCGTGGTTTGCCTGCTGCTGGCCGACGCGCTGGCCGTACTGGCCACGCCCCGCTTGCGGAGCGCCTCATGACGCGCCGGATGCTGCGGGCGCTGCTGCTGGCCCCGGTCGCCGTGGTGCTGCTGGTCGCGCTGTTCGGCCCGTTGCTCGCCGACCACGACCCGGGCCGGGTGGTGGCGGTCCCGTACGCGCTGCGCGGGGACGCCCTGCCGCTCGGCGCGGACGGCTCCGGCCGGGACGTCTGGGTCCGGTTCCTCTGCGGCGGCCGGGACCTGGTCCTGCTGCCGCTGCTGGGCACGCTGCTCACCCTGGTGCTCGGCACCGCGGTCGGCCTGGTCTCCGGCTACCTCGGCGGCCCGCTCGACGCGGTGCTGTCGCGGCTGAGCAGCCTCTTCCTGGTCGTCCCGCCGATCCTGCTGCTGCTGATCCTGCTGCACGGCTGGGGCTACTCCGGGCCGACGCTGGTCGTGGCCGTGCTGGTCACCGGCGTGCCGTTCGTCTCCCGAATGGCCCGGACGGCCACCCTGACGGTGGTCCGCAGCGGCTACGTGGAGCAGGCGGTGGCCCTGGGGGACGGACCGATCACCGTGATGGTGCGCGAGGTCCTGCCGAACATCGCCCGGCCGATCCTGGCCGACGCCGGCAGCCGCTTCGCGATCGCCATCTTCATCACCGCCTCGGCCGGCTTCCTCGGTTTCGGGCCGGGCGACGCCAACTGGGGATCAATGATCAGCGAGAACATCGAGGGAGTGGGGCTGTCACCGTGGGGGGTCGTGGTGCCCGCGCTGGCGCTGAGCTGTCTGACCGTGTCGGCCAACCTGGTCCTCGACCGGCTGACCGCGAGGATCCCGTCATGATCGAGATATCCGGTCTGGACCTGCGCGCCCCCGACGGCCGGGTCGTCCTGGACGGCCTCTCCCTGAGCGTCGCCGCCGGCGAGCGCGTCGGCATCGTCGGCGAGTCGGGCTCCGGGAAGACCACCCTGGCGCACGCCGTGCTCGGCTCGGTCCGCCCCGGCCTGCGCCGGGCCGGCGGGCGGGTCCGGCTGGCCGGCCACGACGTGCTGGACCTCGACCCGGCCGCGCTGCGCTCCGTCCGCCGCCGGGTCGTCTCCTACCTGCCGCAGGACCCGCCCGCGCACCTGACCCCGACCCTCCGGGTCGGCGAGCAGATCGCCGAACTCGCCGACCCGGCCGCCGGCCGGGACGTCGCCGGGCACCTGGAGCGGGTGGGCCTGCCCACCGACCGGGCGTTCCAGCGGCGCTTCCCGCACCAGCTCTCCGGCGGCCAGCAGCAGCGGCTGGCGCTGGCCAGGGCACTGGCTCCGGACCCGCGGGTGCTCGTCCTGGACGAGCCGACCACCGGGCTCGACATGCTCACCCAGCGCCGGGTGCTCGACCAGATCGACGAGCTGGTCACCGCCCAGGAGCTGACGTTGCTCTTCATCACCCACGACCTGACCGCGGTGGCCCGGATGGCCGACCGGCTGGTCGTGATGCGCGACGGCGCGGTCGTGGAGGACGCCCCGCTGGCCCGGGCCTTCAGCGCGCCCGCCGCGCCGTACACGGCCGAACTGCTGAGCGCCGCACCGGTGGTCTCCCAGCTCCTCGACGCGGACGCACCGCCGGCCGCACCGCCGGACGCCGGCCGCGACCGGCCGCCCGTGCTCCGGGTGGACGGACTGCGCGCCGGATACGGGCGCAGGCCGAGCACCGACCGCTCGCCCGGTGTGTCCTTCGAGGTGGCGGCCGGCGAGTGCGTGGCACTGCTCGGGCTCTCCGGCGCCGGCAAGACGACCCTGGCGCGCTGCGTCAGCGGTCACCACCGCCCCGACCGCGGCACGGTCGAGCTGCACGGCGAGCCGCTGCCCGCCGGGCTGCGCGCCCGCAGCGTCGACCAACGGCGGCGGGTCCAGCTGATCGCCCAGGACGCGACGCTCTCGCTCAACCCGCGCCGCACCGTCGCCTCCGCCCTCGTGCGGCCGCTGCGGCGGCTGCACGGGCTGGGGCGGGAGGCCGCCGCCGCGGAGGCGGACCGCCTGCTCGCCCTGGTGGACCTCGACCCCGCGTTGGCCGACCGCTACCCGCACCAGCTCTCCGGCGGGCAGCGGCAGCGGGTGGCGATCGCCCGCGCCCTGGCGGCCCGGCCCGACGTGCTGATCTGCGACGAGGTGACGGCCAGCCTGGACGTCAGGGTCCAGGCCGGGGTGCTGGACCTGCTCAACGGGCTGCGGGCCCGGCTCGGCCTGGCGGTCGTGTTCATCACCCACGACCTGGGCGTGCTCGCCCGGGTCGCCGATCGGGTGCTGGTCCTGGTCGACGGCCTGGTCCGCGAGGAGGGCCCGGTCGCCACCGTGCTGACCGACCCGCAGGACGAGTGGACCAGATCGCTGGTCGAGGCGGCGCCGACGCTGGTCCCGGCCCGCGGCGCCGTCGCGGCCGGGTAGGCCCCAGGGCCTACCCGGGGACGGGAACGACGGAGGAGGGGCCCCGGACGCCGGGGCCCCTCCTCCGTTCGCGTACCGGTCAGACCGCGGCCGGCTCGCCCTGCGCGGTCGGCTCGCCCTGCTCGGCGGGCTCGGCCGGGGCGGGCATCGCCCCCGGCTGCGGGGCGGTGCCCGGCAGCAGCAGCATCAGCAGGAAGGCGATCAGCAGGCCACCGGCCACCCACCACAGTGAGTCCGAGAAGCCCTGGCCGAAGACCTCGGGCGAGTTCTGCCGGCCCGCCACCGGGGTGACGTCGCCGACGACGCCGAGGAACGGCACCGAGGCGAGGCCGACGCCGAGCGCGATGCCCAGCTGGTTGGCCGTGTTGATCAGGCCCGAGGCCGAACCGGCGTGCTGGAACGGCACCTGGGAGAGCACCGACCCGGTGAGCGGGGCGATGATCAGGCCCATGCCCGTGCCCATCACGGCCAGCGGCAGGATCATCTGCCACGGCTGGATGCCGGCGCCGTAGTGGACCGCCTCCCAGCCGTAGAGCAGCGCGCCCGACGCCATCACCAGGGCACCCGCCTGCAGCACCTTGCGCCCGTACGCCATCAGCTTCTGCATGGCCACGCCCGCCGCGACCGAGGTCGCGACCGCGTTGGGCACACTGGTCAGACCGGTCTTCAGCGGGCTCCAGCCGAGCCCGAACTGCAGGTAGAGGGTCCATGCCAGCAGGAAGACGCCGCAGGCCGCGCTGACGCTCAGCTGCACGCCGATGCCGGCCGCGAAGCTGCGCACCTTGAACAGCGACAGCTCCACCACGGGGGAGTTGTCCCGGCGGCTCTTCAGCTGCTCGTACCGGAGGAAGACCCCGAACACCACCAGGCTGCCGATCAGCAGCACCGGGGCCCAGGTGCCGCGGGCCTGCTCGACGGTCAGCGGCAGGAACAGCATCAGCAGGCCGACGCTGGCCAGCGCGATGCCCACCGGGTCGAGGCGCAGCGCCTGGGGGGCGCGGGACTCGGCGATGTGCATCCGGCCGAGCACCAGGCCGGCCAGGCCCAGCGGCAGGTTCAGCAGGAAGATGCTGCGCCAGCCGAGACCGCCCAGGTCGGACTCGACCAGGAGCGCGCCGACGATCGGGCCGATCACGGCGCCCATGCCGATCACGCCGCCGAACATCCCGAAGACCTTGCCGCGCTCGTGGTCGGGGAAGGTGACGTGGATGATCGAGAGCACCTGGGGGACCATCAGCGCGGCGCCGGCGCCCTGCAGGACGCGCGCGCCGATCAGCATCTCCGGGTTGGCAGCGGCGGCGCACAGCGCGGAGGCCAGCGTGAAGACGCCGATGCCGGTCAGGACCATCCGCTTGCGGCCGTAGATGTCGCCGAGCCGGCCGCCGGTGATCAGGCCGACCGCGAAGGCCAGCGCGTAGCCGGCGCTGATCCACTGCAGCGCGGCGTACGAGGCGCCGGTGTCGGTCCGGATGTCCGGCATGGCGATGTTGACGATGGTGACGTCGATGACGTCGATCAGGCTCGCGGTCAGCAGCACGACCAGGGCGAGCCACCGGCGCGGGTCGAGCTCCTCGGCCCCCGCGGGGGTCGGGTTCGCTTCTGTCATGGGGTCTCTCTCCTCGGGGGAGTGGGAAGGGGCCGGTGCCGACACGACACGAGGGGGCTCCCGGTGGAGCCCCCTCGTGTCGAGCGGTCAGGAGTACAGCTCGCGGAGATCGCGCTTGAGCACCTTGTTCTGCGAGTTGCGGGGCAACTTCTCCAGGACGACGGTGCGGACCGGCCGTTGGCCGGGTTCGAGCAGTCCGGCCAGGTGCGCGTCCAGGTCGACGTCGCCGGCGTCCGGGTCCAGCACGACGGCGACCGCCACGTGTTGGACCTCGCCGTCGGGCGACCCCGGCGCCGGGACGCCGAAGGCGGCGGCCTCGAACACCGCGGGGTGCTCGTACAGGGCCGCCTCGACGGCCGGAGTCGAGACCAGTCCGTCCGCGGTGCGCACGGCGTCCACCCGGCGGTCGAAGAAGTGCAGGAAGCCCTCCTCGTCCAGCCGGCCCAGGTCGCCGGTGCGGTACCAGCCGTCCGCCTCGATCCGCGCGTTCACCTCGGCCAGGCCCAGGTAGAGCCGCTTGGGTGCGGGGTGCCGCAGCCAGATCTCGCCGAGCTGCCCGGCGGGCAGCTCCTCGCCCGACTCGTCCACGATCCGCAGCTCGGTGACCGGCGTGGGCCGGCCGACCGACATCGGCCGCTCGGGGTCGAAGGTGTTGATGCAGATCGCCGGGTTGGCTTCGGACTGCGAGCACGCACTGGTGATCGCGGCGCCGGGCACGAGTTCCAGCAGCTTCTTCGCCCGGGCCGGGGCCAGGGGTGAGGAGCCGCAGGCGAACATGGTGATCGACGACAGGTCGTACTTCTCGGCGAGCCGCAGCGCGACCAGCCGGTCGGCGAAGTACGGCGTGATGGCGACGATGCCGGTGCGGTACTGCTCGATGAGCTGCCCCAGCCGGTCCGCGTCGCGCAGCGGGCCGAGAACGGTGACGACCTGGGAGATCGTCGAGATGTTCAGGGCGGTGGCGCTGCTGCTGGTGGCGATCTGCAGCATCGTCAGCATGTACGCCGAGTCGCCGAACGCGCTCATCGCGCCGATGGTGCGGCCGAAGGTGGCGTTGCCGTGCGGCACGGTGTACGCCTTCGCGGCACCGGTGGTGCCGGAGGTGAAGACGATGTCCGCGATGTCCTCGGGCTCGACCTCGGCCTTGACCGGTCCCGGTCCGCCGTCGAGCCCGGAGACCGCGGCCGACCAGCCGGAGAACCCGGCGGGCAGGGCGCGGCCGTCGGCGTGCAGCAGCCCGGACACCGAGGTGAGGGTCAGCCGCCGGCTCAGCTCGCAGGCGGGCATGTCGGCGTTCAGGTGGACGGCGGTGGCGCCGGCCTTGAGCACGCCGAAGTACCCGACGGCGTAGTCGGTCCACTCCAGGCCGCCGAACAGCAGGCCGACCCGGTCGCCGCGGCCGACGCCGTCGGCGACCAGCTGGTTGGCGACGGCGTCGGAGCGCTCGTCCCAGTCGCGGTAGGTGAGTTCGCCGCCGCCGTCGACGATGAAGGCGACGCCGTCGGGCTGCACGCCGGCGCGGTGCCGGAGCAGGTCGGGCGTGGTGAGCACGGTCGGAGTCTCAGGACTCAAGGTCGTACTCCAGGACGAAGTCGTGGCCGGGCAGGATCTCGGCCTTGCCGGTGATGCCGACCAGGTCGCCGGTGCCCGAACCGGGCACGATGACCAGCGTCTTGTCGTACTTGCCGTCGTAGGCCATCGAGCGGTGGGTGAGGAAGAAGCTGCCCTTGAGGCCGTCGAACTCCAGCTCCAGGCGCTCGGCGCCCACGTAGACGGCGGCGCCGCCCTCGGAGCCGAGCATGACGCACTCCAGCCGGCTGGTCCCGGTGATGTCACCGGTGAAGATCTTGGCGCCCTTGTTGCGCTGCATCTGGGCCTCGTCCCACTGGACGACGTCCTCGCCCTCCCAGGTGGAGAAGGTGAAGGAGCCGGTGACGCGCTTACTCATGGTCTGCCTCTTCGCTGTTGGTCTGATACAGGGGGAGGAGCGGCGGGATCGGCTGCGGCCAGATCGCGAAGACCGCGGCGACCATCTCCGGACGGGTCATCAGCTCGGCGAACGGCCGCACCGAGGCGCGCAGCCGCGAGCCCCGGTCCTCGCCGGTCGCCGTGCCGTCCGTCCGTCGACGCGCCACTCCGGGCACGGGCATGCTGTCCACTCCGGATCGCGTGGGTCTGCTCATTTCTGAGCAGATCCGGCCGTGACGACGGGCCGGGCCAGCAGCTCGTCCGCCGTGCGGGCCACCTCGGGGGTCTTCAGCAGGTCGGCGTGGACCACGTCGAAGAAGTGCGCCTCGCCGAACATCTCCGAGCGCTCCGGCTCGGGGATGATGTGCAGGCCGATGTCCGGGTTGGAGGAGTTGAGCACGCTCGCCCGCGCCCAGCCCGGCCGCGGGTCCAGGTCGACGGCCGCGCCCAGCCAGTGCAGGTAGCCGTTGACCAGGTCGGCGGTGTTGCCGGCCGCCTGCTCGCTCCAACCGGCGCGGACGATGGCGGACTTCAGCACCTCCTGGCACAGCGGGGTGAGCCGGCCGGCCAGCTCCAGCGCGTTCGACGCGCCGGCGTCCGCCTCGGCCAGCCGCTCCTTGGCGTCGGCGAGCTGGTCCTCGGTGAACGCCTTCGCCAGTCGGCGGTAGAAGCTCTCGATGTGCTCGGTGAGCATCCGCCGCTCGGCGAAGCCGGGGTCGAAGAGCAGCAGCTCCGGGTGCTCGCCCTGCCACTCGGCGATCCGGTCGGCCATCACGGAGGCGTAGATGCCGCCGCCGCAGAAGCCCATCAGGGCACGGACCTTGAGGCCGCTGTCGCGGATGCCGCGCAGCCAGCGCTCGGCCTGGTCCTGACCGGTGAGCCCGCTCTCCTGCCCCCACGGGACGGGAGCGGTCTCCCAGATGGTGTGCTCGGTCCGGAGCAGCTTGGCCAGGTCGTGGAAGTTGGCGGCCGGACGGCCGTTCGCCGCGTAGTCGGCGACGACGATCAGTTCGCCGCTGTCGGTGGTACGGAGGACGTTGAACGCCTCGGGTTTGGTCATGGGCGGTCCCGTTCGTGATTCTTCGTGGGATTCGGTGGGGTGCGGGTCGGGTCAGGCGGCCGCGACGGCCTCGATCTCCAGGAACCAGGAGTCCACCCAGATGTCGGCGACGATGCCGACCAGGGCCGGCCGGTGATCGCCCAGGAACTCCCTGCGGATCCGGGAGTTGGCCTCGCGGTGGCTCAGGTCGGAGAGCGTGATGGTGACCCGGACGAGGTTCTCGACCGTCATGTCGGCGGCGGCGAGGACGGAGACGAGGTTGCTCCAGGCCAGCCGGCACTGGTCCTCGAAGGACTCGGGTACGAAGCCGTCGGCGGTCTGCGGTGCCTGACCGCTGATGAAGAGCAGCTTCGAGGTGGTCGGCACCAGCACGGCCTGGGCGTAGCTGGGCACGTACCCGGGGCCGTCCTCCGGGTCGACCAGGGTGAAGGGGGCCTGCGCCATCTCAGGCCGCCGGCGGGGTGCGCGGGCACCAGGACGGCACGGCGCCTTCGGCGTTGATGCCCTTCTGGATCACCGCGAGGTTGTGGTAGACGTGCAGGCCGACCACGTTGGCCTCCTGGAAGGAGGGCTCGCCCCCGGCGTCGGGGCCGGTGTGCTCCTCGTGGTGGATCGCGTCGACGAGCTCCTTGACCAGGCCGATCGAGGTGCCCTGGCCGGCGGCCTTGCCCTCCACGCCGCCGTAGCCGGGGGCGTACGCGGTCCAGGTGTCCTCGATCACGTAGACGCCGCCCGGGTTGAGGTGCGGAAGCAGGGTGCGGAACGAGGTCAGCACGTGCTCGTTGACGTGGCTGCCGTCGTCGACGATCACGTCGAACGGGCCGTACTCGGCGGCCATCCGGTTCAGGTACTCCGGGTCGTTCTGGCTGCCGATGAGCGTCTTGACCCGGGGCTGGTCGGCCACCGTCTTGTCGAAGATGTCCAGGCCGTAGACCAGGCCGCGGGTGAAGTAGCGCCGCCACATCCGCAGCGAGCCGCCGCCGAAGGTGGTGGTCATGTAGCCGCCGACGCCGATCTCCAGCACCCGGACGGGCTTGTCCCGCAGGTCCTTGAAGTGGTTCTCGTAGTGCGAGGTGAACCAGTGCATCCCACCCCACTTGTCCGAGTAGTAGCGCGCGGCCAGGTTCCCGAGGTCGCCCGGCTTGTCGATGCCCGACAGCACGGCCGTGATCGCCTGGGTGGCGGAGCGGGTGACCGCGAGGATCCTCAGGTCGGAGCGGCGGGCGGCGGCCTTCTCGAACTGCGGCACCGTGCGGCGGCGGCCGGTGCGGTGCTCGCGGGCCGGGCCGAACAGGTCGCGGACCAGGTCGGTCAGGTCGTACTCGATGACCATCGCGGCGTACTCGCCGGTGCCGGGGCGCAGCCGGACCGGCTCGCCGTGCACGGCGGTCAGGACGTGGCTGACCCGGAGGTCGCCGTGGACGACGTCGAGCTGGAGGTCGAGCTCGGTGTCGAAGAGGTCCATGATCGGGACGTCGGCGCGGAAGGCGATCTCGTCGGCGAGCACGGCGCAGACCTCGGGGACGCCGAGCTTCTCGACGACCTCGTGGATGTTCTCGTCCCGGCCGTCGGCGGCCAGGATCAGCTGCTCGATGGCCGCGTTGTCGAGCGTCGGGGCGACGCCGGAATCGGATTCTGTGGTCATGTCGCGAGCATGGGCGGTGGGGTCCGTCGCAGCTGCTCCCAATTGAGCAGACGGGCGGTGGACGGCTCCGGAGACTGGCCGCATCGGCGGACCCGCCGAACCGACCCACCACCGCCAGGAGACCAGCGTGTCCGACCCCTTTGCCGCCCTCCACCCCGTCTTCCGCCGCCAGATCCAGGCCATGATGGCCAACGACCGCGATCTGCTGATGACCTGCTACCACCCCGAGGTCAAGTCGCTCCGCTTCCAGGGCGTGCTGGAGGGCCGCGAGGCCATCAGCGACCTGCTGGACAAGTACGACGAGCTGAACCCGGAGTTCGTCGAGGTCCTGGAGTACGTCCACAGCGACGACCAGATCATGACCCGCACGGTGCTGCGCATCAAGGGCGAGGAGATCGTCGCGGTCGGCTCGTACGTCGTCAAGGACGACATGATCTGGCGCCAGTTCGGCTGCGACGAGGGCGGCGTCCGGGACTGGTGGGCGTAGTCCGTGCGCGTTCTCGTCACGGCCTCGCCGGGCGCCGGCCACACCTTCGCCACCGTCCCGCTGACCTGGGCGCTGCGCGCCGCCGGGCACGAGGTGCTGTTCGCCACGGCGGGCCGCCTCCCCGGTGACCTGCCGGCCATCGTCGGCGCGGGCGTCACCGTCGCCGAGATCGCCTCGCGCGAGCGGATGGCCGAGCTGCGCGACCGGATGCGGGCCCGGACCGCCGAGGAGGCCCGGAGCCTGGGGATCAGCCCGGCCGAGCTGGCCGCCCGTCACATCGACGCCGCCCGCCTGGCCCGGCACGTGGCGGACGGCAACGGCTGGGCCTTCGCGAGCCGGATCTTCGGCCAGATCTCCGCCGCCACGCTGGACGGCCTGGTCGAGGTCGCCACCCGTTGGCAGCCGGACCTGGTCGTGTACGAGACCATGCAGGGCGGCGGCCCGCTGGTGGCCGCCCTGCTCGGGGTGCCGGCGGTGGAGCACCCGATCGGCTTCGCCCGCGGCCCCGAGGCCGTCGACGCCGTGGCCGCGGCGCTGGCCGCCGAGTACGAGCGGTACGGCGTCGGCCGGCCGGCCCGGCACACGGCGCTGGACGTCTGCCCGCCGAGCATGGCGGTCGGCCCCGCGTACGGCCTGCCGATGCGCTACGTGCCGTTCAACGGCGGCGGTTCGGCCGGTGACTGGCTCTTCGCCGAGCAGGAACGACCGCGCATCGCGGTGACCCTCGGCACCGTCCTGCCCGAACTGGGCTCGGACGGCTTCGGTCAGGTCGTCGCGGCCGCCGCGCGGACCGACGCGGACTTCGTGCTCACCGCCGACGAACGGCAGCTGGCCGAGCTGGGCCCGCTGCCGCCCAACGTGCGCGGCTGCGGCTACGTCCCGCTGGGCGCGCTGCTGCGTTCCTGCTCGGCGATCGTGCACCACGGCGGCTCGTCCACCACGATGACCGCCCTGGACGCCGGGCTCCCGCAGCTGGTGATCCCGCACATCGCCGACCAGTTCATCAACGCCGAGGCCGTCCGGCGGCGCGGCTGCGGACTGTCCGGCGAGGACGGCAGCGACCTCGCGGGCGACTTCGCCCGCCTCGTCGGCGACGACGGCCTGCGCACCGCCGCACAGCAGGTACGCGCCGAGCTGGCCACCCTGCCCAGCCCCGCTGACACCGCCGACCGGCTGGTCCGGTGGGCCTCGACACCCGAAGACGAAACAGAGGTGGACTCATGACGGAAGAGACGCTCCAGCCGAAGGCGCCGGCCCTGCACTCGGCGAACTCCGGTTTCACCGTGCACCGCACCGGTCAGCTTGAGTACGGATTCGCCGAGGAGGGCGGCAAGTTCTCGATCGACCTGGTCAACTACCTGAACAACGCCCAGGGCGACGTGATGGGCACCTACCTCTTCAAGGAGGTGCTGGGCACCAAGGACAGGATGCACTGGTTCGTCCACCTGAAGTCGCCGCACGACTACCAGCGCCTGCTGAAGATGGTCGACCACGACCGCGAGTACCAGGACATCTCCACCCTGGACCGGCTGCCCGCCAAGGGCGGCGGCAACTGGGAGCGGATGTTCATGCCCGGCACCTTCTCCGAGCGCATCCTCTGCCCGCAGCACGGCGTGGGCCACCCGCCGGAGGGCGAGATCGACCCGGCCGAGATGTTCACCGACCCGGCCAAGTACCAGACCAGCCAGCCGGTCGACCAGCAGCTGACCACCGCCACCGCGGGCGCGATCGTGCTGCGCACCGCCAAGGCCCGCTACTCGCTGCGCGACCAGGCCCGCTACTACGGCGTCGAGTGGTCGGAGTACGTCAACACGGCGCTGCCCGGCGAGGTCACCTCCTTCCTGTACGAGGAGATCTTCGGCCGCCAGGACACCCTGCACTGGCTGATCCACCTGCGCTCGCTGGACGCCTACGAGAAGATCGACGCGCTCGCCGCCGACGCCGGCTACCAGGAGCTGCACGGCAAGAAGCGCGTGCCGGACGAGCACGGCGGTGGTGGCTGGGGCGACCTGTTCGTCCCGGGCAGCATCCAGGACACCGTCCTGGTCCCGTACGCCCCGACGGCGGGCTGAGCGCGATGGCCGTGGGCATCGAGGCGATCAACGCCTACGTCGGGCGGGCCTCGCTCGGCGTTCAGCAGCTCTTCGAGGCCCGCGGCCTGGACGACCGCCGCATGGGCAACCTCCTGATGGAGCGCAAGTCCGTCAACCTGCCGTGCGAGGACCCGGTCACCAACGCGGTGAACGCGGCCAAGCCGCTCGTGGACGCGCTGACGCCGCAGGAGCGGGACCGCATCGAGCTGGTCATCGTGGGCACCGAGTCCGGCCTGGACTTCGGCAAGCCGATCAGCACCTACGTGCAGCACTACCTCGGCCTCGGCAAGCGCTGCCGCTCGTACGAGGTCAAGCACGCGTGCTACGGCGGGACGGCGGCGCTGCAGAGCGCGGCCGGGATCATCGGCGCCAGTCCCGTCCCCGGGGCCAAGGCGCTGGTGATCGCGGCCGACGCGTCGAGCGTCGCCGCCCGCGACACCTACTGGGAGCCCTCCCAGGGCGCCGGCTCGGTGGCCATGCTGGTCGGCCACGACCCGCAGGTCCTGGCCCTCGACCCGGGCGCCAACGGCTTCCACAGCTTCGAGGTGATGGACACCCTCCGGCCCCGCCCGGACCTGGAGGCGGGGAACTCCGACCTCTCGCTGATGGCCTACATGGAGTGCCTGGTGCACAGCTACCGGGCGTACCGGGAGCGCGTGCCGTCGGCCGACCTGATGACCACCTTCGACCACCTGGTCTTCCACACCCCCTTCGCCGGCATGGTCACCGGCGCCTACCGGCGGCTGCGCCGGGCCGAGAGCCCGGCCCCCGCCGCCGAGGTCGACGCGGACTTCGCGGCCCGGGTCGAGCCGTGCCTGCGGTACGCCACGCAGGTCGGCAACGTCTACTCGGCCGCGCTGTACCTGGCGCTCTGCTCGCTGATCGACAACGTGGACACCAGCGCGCCCAGGCGGCTCGGGATGTTCTCGTACGGCTCGGGCTGCGCCTCGGAGTTCTACAGCGGCGTGGTCACCCCGCAGGGCGGGCAGCGGCTCGCCGAGCGCGGCATCGCCGCCGCGATCGCCGACCGGTACGCGCTGAGCATGCCCGAGTACGAGCTGATCAGCGACCTGAGCCTGGACCGGATGTGCGGGGTGCGCGACCACACGTACGACGTCTCGCCCTACGCCGCCGTCTACGACAGCCACTTCGCCGGGCGGGGGCTGCTGGTACTCGACGAGGTGGTGGACTTCCACCGCCGGTATCGCTGGAGCTGAGAGCGACATGGATGGGACACCCGACCTGACCGCGGCCACCGAGCCGGGGTACCGCACCCTGGTGGTCACCCGCCGGCGCGAGATGCTCCGCGTGGTGATCAACCGCCCCGAGTACGGGAACAGCATCAACGGCGTGCTGATGGAGGAGCTGCACGCCGTGCTCGACCGGGCCGAGGCCGACCCGGCACTGCGGATGGTGGTGCTGGAGGGGGTCGGCCCGGTGTTCTGCTCCGGCATGGACTTCACCGCGGCCGCCGGCAGCAACCGGGCCGGCGACGAACTGGCGGTGCGCGGCGGCGAGGTGTTCTACGGGCTGCTCAAGCGGTTCACCACCAGCCCCCGGATCATCGTCTCGGTGGTGGACGGCCGGGTCACCGGCGGCGGTGTCGGCATCGTGGCCGCCAGCGACTTCGTCTACGCCACCGAGCGCAGCACCTTCGCCCTGCCGGAGGCGCTCTGGGGCCTGCTGCCCTGCTGCGTGATGCCCTTCCTGGTCCGCCGTGCCGGGTTCCAGCCGGCCTACTCGATGACCATGAGCACGCTGCCGGTCACCGCGGCCCGGGCGGCCCAGGTGAACCTGGTGGACGAGCTGCTGGCGGACCCGGAGCCGACCCTGCGCCGCCTCGCGGCCCGACTCGGCAAGCTCGACGACCGCGTCATCGCCGACGGCAAGCGGTACTTCGAGCGGATGTGGCTGCCCGCCGAGGAACTGGAGCGGACCGCCGTCACCGAGTTCGCCCGGCTGATGTCCTCCCCGGTGGTCCAGCACCGGATCGCCAACTTCGCCAGCCACCAGCAGATGCCGTGGGAGAACCGGTGACCGAACGCCCCGCACCCGTACCGCTCCCGGACGGCTCCGACCCGGACCCGTACCCCCGCTACGCCGCCCTGCGGGCCGCCGGCGGGGTCCACCTCGTCCAGGAGCCGACCGGGCTCTGCCGCTGGACCGTCACCGGCTACGAGCACGGCCGGCAGATGCTGGCCGACCCGCGCCTGACCAAGGACCCGCGCGCCGCCTGGGACGAGCTGCTCGCCGCCGGGTACGTCACCGGCGACGCCGAGACCGACCAGTACATGTTCCACCTGCTCAACTCCGACCCGCCGGACCACACCCGGCTGCGCGGCATGATCCAGCGCAGCTTCAGCCCCGGCCGGGCCGCCGCGCTGCGCCCGCGCATCGAGCGGACCGCCGCCGCGCTGCTCGACGGACTCGACCCGGGCGAGCCGGTCGACCTGATCGCCGACTACGCGCTGCCGCTCGCGGTCCGCACCATGGGCGAGATCCTCGGCGTGCCGGTCGACGACTTCGACGAGTACCGGGTCTGGGCGTCGGCCGGCCTCACCCGGCCCGGTGCCGCGGGGGCGGTGATGAGCAGGGCCGAGGCGTACACCCACATGCGGCGGTTCTTCGCCGAGCTGATCGGCCGCCGGGTGGCCGAGCTGCGCGACGCCGTCGGCGCCGCTCCGGCCGGCGAGCCGGACGTGCTCACCTCGCTGCTGCTGGCCCGCGAGGCCGGCGACCCGCTGACCGAGCAGGAGACGATCGCGCTGCTGATCTTCCTCCTGAACACCGGTCAGGAGCCGACCGTCAGCATGCTCGCCAACGGCGTGCTCGCCCTGCTGAACCACCCGGACCAGCTGGAGCTGCTGACCGCGGACCTCGGTCTGCTGCCGACCGCGATCGACGAGTTCCTGCGCTACGACGGCTCGGTGGCGCTGTCGACCCTGCGGATCGCCCGCGAGCCGATCGAGCTGGGGGACACCGTCATCCCGCAGGGCGGGATCGTCTCCGTCATCATGAACTCGGCCGACCGGGACGAGCGCCGCTTCACCGACCCCGACCGGCTGGACATCACCCGCCACCCGAACCCGCACCTCGCCTACGGGCACGGCATCCACCGCTGCCTCGGCGTCCCGCTGGCCCGGATGACCGGGGAGATCGCCTTCGGCGAGCTGCTGCGCCGCTTCCCGCGGCCGCGCCTGGCCTGCGCCCCGGAGGAGCTGCAGTGGCGGCCCACCCGGGTGATGCGCGGACTGGCCGCCCTGCCGGTCCTGCTCCGGGCCGACTGACCGGGGCGCCGAACGCCGGAGGGGGCCGACGCATTCCGCGTCGGCCCCCTCCGGCATGCGGTCAGGCGAGGGAGAAGTCCAGGGTGTAGTCCGCGTTCTCGTAGCCGCCCGAGCCGGTCAGGCCGGCCAGCTCGCCGGAGGCCGAGCCCGGGACGACGTCCCAGGTGACGTGGGCGCCGGCGCCGTCGAAGGTGCCACGGACGTGCAGCACGAAGGAGCCGGCCCGGCCGGCCACCTTGCCCTCGAAGCGCTGCGTGCCGACGAAGTGCGCGGGGCCGTCGGCCGGGTAGGTGAGCAGCCAGTCGGAGCGGCCGTTGCCCTCCAGGTCGCCGCTGAACGCGGCCTGCGAGTGGGCGGTGGCCTGCTTGGCCTGGCCGTCGGTCTCCGCGATCAGCGACTCGACCCAGTCGGTGACGTCGAGCGTGCCCTTTGCGTGGGTGGTCATGGTGTGGCCTTTCAGGTCAGGACGTCCGTCGCCAGTAGACGCTGCTGTCGTCGATCGGGATCATCTCGTCGGTGATGCCGTGCGCCTCACGGTAGTCGTGGATCGCCTCGCGGCACGCCGAGATGACGTAGTCGTCGACGATCACGTAGCCGCCGACGGACAGCTTGGGATAGAGGTTGACCAGGGCGTCCATCGTCGACCCGTAGAGGTCGCCGTCCAGCCGCAGCACGGCCAGCCGGTCGATCGGCGCCGCCGGCAGGGTGGTCTCGAACCAGCCCGGCAGGAAGCGGACCTGGTCGTCGAGCAGGCCGTAGCGGCGGAAGTTCTCCTCGACCTCCGCCTGGGAGACGGCCAGCACGTCGTTGAAGCGGTCCAGGGCGATCTTCCGGTCCCGCTCGTCCCCGGTGGTGGAGTCGGGGATGCCCTCGAAGGAGTCGGCGACCCAGACCGTCCGGTCCTTCTCGTCGTACGCGGCCAGCAGGGCGCGCATGAAGATGGTGACGCCGCCGCGCCACACCCCGGTCTCGATCAGGTCGCCCGGGACGCCGTCGGCGATCACCCGTTCCACGCAGTCCTGCAGGTTGTCCAGCCGCTTGCGGCCGACCATGGTGTGGGCGACCGTCGGCCAGTCCACGCCGTTCTCGCGGCGCTCGGCGTTGTAGCCCTTGCCGTCGAGCCAGAACACCTCGGTCGGCGGGTCCTGGTAGATCACATTGGTCAGGATCCGCTTCATCAGATCCAGGTAGCGGTCGCGGTCATCGCTCATCGCGTGCTCCCAAGTACTCGTCGAGTGCGTCCTGCCACGGGCGCCGGATCCGCCGGACGAACGCGGGCAGTCCACCGGTCAGCGGGGTGTGGTGCGGGCGCGGTGCCGAGGTGAAGAACTGCTCCTCCACCGGGGTGACCGGGGCGTCGATGCCCAGCCGCTCCAGGGCGGCCACGCAGAGCCGGTACCACGAGGTGCTGCCTTCGTTGGTCACGTGGTAGACGCCGCTGTCGGCCCGGTGGTGCAGCAGGTCGAGGATCGTGGTCGCGAGGTCCACCGTGTAGGTCGGGGACATCACGACGTTGTCGACGACCTTGAGGTCGCCGCCGGCCCGGGCGACCTCGGCCACCCGGTCGACGAACGAGGCCCGGGCCGTCCCGCTGGTCGGCGGAGGGCCGAACAGGCAGGCGGTGCGGGTTATCAGATGGCGCTCGCTGCCGAGCCGGGTCTCGTGTTCGCCGGCCAGCTTGGTGATGCCGTAGGTCTGCACCGGCCGCGGCAGATCGTCCGGACGGTAGGCGCGGTCGCCCTGCCCGTCGAAGACGAAGTCGGTGCTGATGTACACCGGTACCGCGCCGACCGCCGAGCACGCCTGGCTGACCCACCGCGCGCCGAGCACGTTGACGGCGTACGCCTGCTCGGGCGTCCGGTCGCACAGGTCGGCGGGCATCAGCGCGGCCGTGTTGACGCAGGCGTCCGGCCGCACCTCCCGGACGATCCGGCTCACCTGCTCCTGGCTGGTGATGTCGACGTCCTTGCGGCCGAGCGCCACCAGTTCGGTCACTCGGGGATCCGCCTCGGCGGTGGTCCGCACCGTGGTGCCGAGCAGTCCCTCGGCTCCGAGCAGCAGAATTCGCATCGCTCCCACCTTCCGCTATGTAGCGGCCAGCGTCGGCGACGGGCGGCCGAGCGGTCTGCTCCAAACTGAGCAGCTTCATCCCCGGGCCGTGGTTAGCGTTCCGGCCTGACGACTGTCAGGACCGACCCGGAAGGACGCCGCGCCAGATGACCGCTCAGAGCGTGCCGCAGGCCCAGAACCAGACCTCGCTGCCCCCCGAGGAGCAGCTGCACACCGTCAACGCCCGGGTGGTCGTGGAACGCGTCGCCCAGGTGCGGGCCGGCCACCGCGCCGAGGCGCTGGCGTTCGCGCGCGCCTCCGTCGAGCGGCTGAGCACCGAGCACGCCGGGGTGCTGGGCGCCCAGGTCTTCGAGGAGACCTTCGGCACCAAGGACCGCATCCACTTCCTGATCCACCTGGACTCGCTGGCCTGCTACGAGGACCTGCTCCGGATGTGGGACGAGGCCAAGCCGGAGCACGGCGCCGAGGAGTGGAACCGTCTCTTCGTCGAGGGCAGCGTCCAGGAGACCGTCCTGATGCCGCAGTTCTGGGGCATGTACGGCACCAAGGTCGACGGCGAGCTGGAGAAGCAGAGCACCGTCTACCGCAACGCCGGCCCGGTCTCCCTGCCGCCGGCCCGTGAGCAGAGCAGCCTCCCGCTGGACCGGATCCTGCACTCGGGCAACGCCGGGATCGTGATGCACCGGACCGGCCAGATGGCCTCCGAGTACCGCTCCGAGGCCCGCCAGTTCGGCCGCGTGGTCGCCGAGTCGATCAACAAGAACCTGCCCGGCGAGTGCACGGTCTTCGTCTACGAGGAGGCCTTCGGCCAGGCCGACCAGCTGCACTGGCTGATCCACCTCAAGGACATCAACACCTACATGCGCCTGCTCGAACTGCACGTCAGGGACGAGGAGGTGCGCGACATCTACTTCCGCGACTGGATCCCGGCCGAGAAGGGCGGCGGCACCTGGGCCGGCCTGTTCCTCGACGGCACCATGTCCGACGTCGCGCTCACCCCGCTGCACTGAATCCCGCTGCACCGAAACCCGCCGCGCAGGGGCCGGACCGCCGCTGCGCCGGAGCAGAAACCCAACCGGAAGGAACCCCGATGGCACCGATGACCGACGAGCGGCGGGCCCAGATCGTCCCGCCCGCGGCGCACCAGTGCGAGATCCCCGCCGAGCAGCTGCTGCACACCGGCAACGCCGGCGTGGTGGTCCAGAAGGTGGGCCAGCTGAAGTCCGAATTCCGCAACGAGGGCCGGATGTTCGCCCGCGAGGTGGCCAAGCACGTCAACGCCCGGCAGGCCGGGAACGCCACCGCCTTCGTCTACGAGGAGTCCTTCGGCTACGAGGACCGGATCCACTTCCTGATCCACCTCCGCTCCCTGGACACCTACTACGACCTGGTCGAGATGGGCGACCAGGACCGCGCGTACCGCGAGTCCATCGCCAAGGAGCGCGTCCAGGAGGACACTGGCGGCGGCGCCTGGGACCGGCTGTTCGTCGACGGCAGCGTCCGGTCCAACGTGCTGCTGCCCTGGGCCGGTCAGTCGGAGCAGCCGCTCAACTCGGCCAACTCCGGCATCGTGCTGCTCCGTTCGACGCGGATCGGGCACGGCTTCCGGGCCGAGGGCCGGGAGCTGGCCGAGGAGATCACCACCTCGGTGAACAAGGAGTTCGCCGGGCAGGCTTCGGTGACGCTGTTCGACGAGGCGTTCGGCGACGGCGACCAGGTCCACTGGCTGGTCGGCCTCCAGGACCTCACCGTGTACGGGCGCCTGCGGCAGGCGCTGGCCGCCGAGGGCCGTCCGGGCACCTTCGTGGACGGCAGCGCGCGGGAGACCGCGCTCACCCCGCACCACTGGGGCCTCTACGCCACCCGACAGGGCCAGTAGGGCCCGTCGGTTCCACGAGTCGCAGGGCCGTACGGCTGATCAGGGGGTGACGTGATGACCACGGTGTGGGTGTTTCCCGGGCAGGGGGCGCAGCGGATCGGGATGGGTGCGGAGGTGCTCGACCGCTATCCCGAACTGCTGCGCCAGGCCGACGAGATCCTCGGGTACCGGCTCCGGGAGGTGTGCCTGGAGGGCGCCGAACCCGGGCTGAAGGACACCCGGTCGGTGCAGCCCGCGCTGTTCGTGGTCAACGCGCTGAGCTGGCTGGCGATGCGGGAGGAGCACCCGGCCCCGGACTACCTGGCCGGCCACAGCCTGGGCGAGTACGACGCGCTCTTCGCCGCCGGGTGCTTCGACTTCGCCACCGGCGTGCGGCTGGTGCAGCGGCGCGGCGAGCTGATGGGCCGGGCCGGCGGCGGCGGCATGACCGCCGTCGTCGGTGTCGAGCCCGACCGGCTCGCCGAGTTGTTGGCGGGTGCCGGGATCGACGACGTCGACCTGGCCAACCGGAACTCGGCCGAGCAGGTGGTGCTGGCCGGCCCGCTGGACTCGCTGCGCCGGGCCGCCGAGGCGGTCCGGGCGGCCGGGTCGGGCCGGTGCGTCCCGCTGCAGGTCAGCGCGCCGTTCCACTCCCGGTACATGGGCGGGGCGGCGGAGGAGTTCGGCGCCTTCCTGGCCGGGATCCCGATCGCCGACCCGCGGATTCCGGTGATCGCCAACGTCACCGCGCTGCCCTACGGGGCGGGCGCGGTGAAGGAGCTGCTGGCCCGTCAGGTGGCCGCCCCGGTGCGCTGGTGGGAGAGCATGAGCCACCTGCTCGACCGGGGGGTGACCGAGCTGGTCGAGGTCGGCCCGGGCCGGGTGCTGACCGACCTGTGGAAGGCCGCCCGCCGCCGGCCGGCGCCGGCGCCCGCCCCGGTGACGCCCGCCGCGCCGGTCTCGGCGCCCGCCGCCGTGTCCGGTCCGGCCGGGATCCGCCCCGAGCAGCTCGGCTCGGCCGGCTTCCGCGCCGACTACGGCCTGCGATACGCCTACCTGGCGGGGGCGATGTTCAAGGGCGTGGCCTCCGTCGACCTGGTCGTCCGGATGGGCCGGGCCGGGCTGATGGGTTTCTTCGGCACCGGCGGCCTGACCCGGGACGAGGTGGCGGCCGCGATCCTGGCGATCCGCGAACGGCTCGGCCCCGACGGCCGGTTCGGGATGAACCTGCTGGCCGACCCGGACCGCCCGGCCGCCGAGCGGGAGCTGGTCGAGCTGTACCTGCGCCACGACGTCCGCCACGTCGAGGCCGCCGCCTTCACCGGCGTCACGCCCGCGCTGGTGCGCTACCGGTTCGCCGGTGCCCACCGGACGCCGGACGGCACCCCGGTGGCGGTCCGGCACGTGCTGGCCAAGGTGTCCCGGCCCGAGGTGGCCACCGCCTTCATGAGCCCGCCGCCCGCCCGACTGCTGGACCGGCTGGTCGCCGAGGGCGCCCTCACCCCCGCCGAGGCGGAGGCGGCCACCGCCCTGCCGGTGGCCGGCGAGGTCTGCGTCGAGGCCGACTCCGGCGGGCACACCGACGCCGGCAGTCCGTACGTGCTGCTGCCGGCCATGCTCCGGCTGCGCGACACGCTGACCGCCGAGCACGGCTACCGCCGGCCGGTCCGGGTCGGCGCGGCCGGCGGGATCGGCGCCCCCGAGTCGGTCGCCGCCTCCTTCGTGCTCGGTGCCGACTTCGTGCTGACCGGCTCGGTCAACCAGTGCTCCCCGGAGGCCGGCACCTCCGAGGCGGTGAAGGAGCTGTTGGCCACCATCGACGTGCAGGACACCGCCTACGCGCCGGCCGGCGACATGTTCGAGCTGGGCGCCCGCGTCCAGGTGGTGCGCAAGAGCACGCTCTTCCCGGCCCGGGCCAACAAGCTCCACCAGGTCTACCGCCGGTACGAGGGCCTGGACGAGATCGACGAGCCGACCCGCCGGACCATCGAGGACCGGTACTTCCGCCGCTCCTTCGCCGAGGTCTGGGCGGAGACCGAGGCCTACCTGCGCGAGCACCGGCCCGACGACCTGGCCCGGGCCGAACGGAGCCCCAAGGCCCGGATGGCCCAGGTGTTCCGCTGGTACTTCGTGCACTCCACCCGGGCCGCCCTCGGCGGCGTACCGGGCGAGCAGGTCAACTACCAGATCCACTGCGGGCCGGCGATGGGCGCGTTCAACCGCGCGGTCGCCGGAACCCCGCTGCAGGCATGGCGGGAGCGCCATGTCGACGCCATCGCCGAGACCCTGATGACCGGTGCCGCCGAGCTGCTGGACGGCTCGCTGCGCACCCTGGCCCAGCACACCCCGGGAGAATGACGTGCGGGAAGACGAACCGGCCGAGCGCCTGCTGCGGATCCTCGGCGGGATGATGCCCGACCAGGAGGTCACGCTCGACCTGCCGCTGCGCGAGCAGGGCCTGGAGTCGCTGGCCCTCACCCGGCTCTGGTTCCAGCTCCGCAAGGAGTTCGGGGTGGACGTGCCGGTCTCCTGGCTGCGCCAGTGCCCGTCCCCGGCGGAGCTGCTGGCCCGGATCACCGCCGACGGCGCGCCGGGCGACGGGGCCCCGGCCGGGCCCGACCGGTCGGCGGACTCCGCCGACCGGTTCGCGCCGTTCCCGCTGACCGACCTCCAGCAGGCCTACGTGGTCGCCAAGGACCCGCAGCTCGGCGGCGACCCGATCGGCTGCCACGTGTACCGCGAATTCGAGGTCGAGGACCTCGACGTCGAGGCGCTGGAGGCGGCCTGGCGCGCGGTCGTCGCGCACCACGACATGCTCCGCGCCGTGATCACCGCCGACGGCCGCCAGCAGGTCCGCGAGCACGCCGACCTGCCGCCGCTGGCCGTCGGCGGTCCCGGCTCGGCGGCCGGGGCCCGCGAGCGGCTCTCGCACCGGCGCTACGAGCCCGGGGAATGGCCGATGCACACCGTCGAGGTCTCCCACGAGCCGGACGGACGGGCCGTCGTCCACCTGAGCATCGACGCGCTGCTCATCGACGGCCACGGCCTCGGCGTGGTCCTCGACGACTGGTGGCGCTGCTACCGGGACCGGGACCACCGGCTCGCCCGGCCGGACCTGACCGTCCGCGACTGCGTCCTGGACCTCGCCGCCCAGCAGCGCACCCCGGAGTACCGCGCCCACCTCGACCACTGGACCGAGCGCCTGGCCGGGTTGCCGGACGGCCCGGACCTGGCCGCCCCGGCCGGGGAACGGCCGCACCGCACCGCGCTCGCCGCCCGGCTGGACGCCGACCACTGGGCGGCGCTCGGCCGGCTGGCGGCGCAGTGGGAGGCGTCGCCCACCGCCCTGGTGCTGACCCTGTTCGCCGAGGCCTTCGGCTGGCAGCGGGACTCCCGCCCGCTCTCCCTGATCCTCACCAGCAGCCACCGCTCCCGGCTGCCCGCCGAGGCGGACGACCTGGTCGGCCCCTTCACGTCGAGCCTGGTCCTGCCCCTGCCGGACACCCTCGACCGGTCGCTGCGCGACGCCGTCGGCGCGGTCCACGAGCGGCTTTGGGAGGGCCTGGACCACGCCGCCGTGTCCGGCGTCTCCGCGCTGCGGGCACTGCGCGCCAAGGGCGGAGGCGGTCCGGCCCCGAGCCTGCCGGTCGTCTTCACCAGCCTGCTCGGCACCGGCCGGGCGGGCGCGGACGGCTTCGCCGGTTCGGTGCGGTACGCCCTCAGCCAGACCACCGGCGTCGCCCTGGACCACCAGATGTGGGAACAGGACGGTGCCCTGCACATCCGGTGGGACGCCGTCGCCGACCGGTTCCGCCCCGGCGAACTGGACGACCTGTTCGCCGTCTTCGTCAACTCCCTGCACGCACTGGACGACCGGCCGACGGTCCAGCGCGCCATGAACGAGCTCCAGCAGGCCTACTTCGTCCCCCGCGCGGTCGACCGGCCGGGCCCCTGGGACGGCTGCCAGGTCCACCACACCTTCGAGGTCGACGCGCTGGACCTCGACCGGCTGGAGGGCGCCTGGCTGCGCCTCGTCGGTGCCTACGACGTGTTGCGGACCGTGGTCACCCAGGACGGCCGGCTGGCCGTCTGCCCGCACGTCCCGACCGAGCGCCGGATCCCGGTCCTGGACCTGGCCCGGGTCGAGGACCCGGCGGCGTACCTGACCGAGCTGCAGGAGCGGATGGTCGGCCGGGCGTTCCCGCTGGGCCGCGGGCCGCAGTCCGACCTGCGGGTCACCCTCGCGGCGGACGACGGGGCGGCCACCGTCCACCTGACGACCGACCTCACCATCCTCGACGGCCGCAGCATCCACTTCCTGGTCCGGGAGCTGTTCCGGCTCTACGCCGACCCGGAGGCCGACCTCGTGCCCTCCGCCGGCCACGACGCGTACCTGGTCGAGCGGGCCGCCCAGCGCAGGAGCGCCGAGCGCCCGGCGCGGGTCGAGCACTGGCGCAGCCGGGTGGCCGCGCTGCACCCCGGCCCGCGCGTGCGGGACGCCGGCGGCGAGCGGGCCCGGCGCCGGTTCGAGGGCCGGCTCACCGGCTGGCGGACCGTCCGCGCCCGCGCCGAGCAGGCCGGGCTCAGCCCGGACGACCTGCTGGCGGCCGCGTACACGACGGCGCTGGCCGAGCAGTACCCGACCCCGTTCAGCGTGCCGGTGGTGCGCTGGACGGAGCGGTCGGCGCAGTACCGTCCCGGCGAGTACACCGCGCTGAGCTGGGTCACCCGCGAGGACGCGGCCCTGGGCGTGTGGGAGCAGGCGGCCGAGTTCGCCCGGGTGATCGCCGGGGACCGCGAGGCGGACGGTGAGAGCGGCCTCGCCGAGCTGCGCCGCCGGGTGATGCGGGAGCGGCGCAACGGCGCGTTCGAGCTGCCGGTCGTCTACACCGGGCTGCTCGACCTCTCCGCCCAGCAGCTGCCGCAGGGTGTCCGGCTCGGCCCCTGGCTGACCTGCACCCCGGACGTGGCGCTGGACTGCATCGCCATCGACGAGGGCGACGAGCTGCGCTTCTACTGGGACGCCACGGTCTCGCAGTTCCCGGCGGGGCAGCTGGAGTCGATGTTCGAGCGCTACCGCGAGCTGCTCGACGGCCTGGCCGGGGAGGACGGGCCGGCGCCCGTCGCCGCGCGGCCCGAGGGGCCGGAGCAGTGGAACGCCACCGACCGGGACTTCCCCGCCGACCGGCAGGTCCAGCTGCTCTTCGAGGAGCAGGCGGCCCTGCGTCCGGAGGCGGTCGCCGTCCGGTGGTCCGGCGGCTCCCTCTCCTACGGCGACCTCAACCGGTGGGCCAACCGGCTCGCCTGGGCGCTGCGCGAGCAGGGCGTCCGCCCGGGCACCGGGGTCGGCATCAGCGTGCCCCGGGGCCCGGAGATGGTCGCCGCCGTCTTCGGCGTGCTCAAGGCCGGCGGGTTCTACGTCCCCCTGGAGCCGTCGCTGCCCGCCGCGCGGGCCGGCGGGATCCTGGCCGACGCCGGGATCGACCTGCTGGTGACCGGCACCGGCCCGCGGACCGGCTGGGAGCTGCCCGAGGAGCTGCGCCGGGTGCCGGTCGACGCCTCGGGCGGGCCCGAGCACGACCCGCAGCCCGTGGGCACCGTCGACGACACCGCCTACGTCATCTTCACCTCCGGCAGCACCGGCCGCCCGAAGGGCGTCGAGGTCACCCACCGCCCGCTGCTCAACCTGCTGGACTGGTGCCGGCGCACGCACGGCTTCGGGCCCTCCGACGTCGGCCTGTGCGTCACCTCGCTCGGCTTCGACCTGTCCGTCTTCGACCTGCTCGGCCTGCTCGGGTACGGCGCCTCGGTCTACGTGGCGAACGAGGCGGAGCAGCGCGACCCGCACCTGCTGCTCGACGTGCTGCTGCGCGAGCCGATCACCTTCTGGAACTCCGCGCCCACCACGCTCAACCAGCTCTCCCCGCTGTTCGCGGGCCGGCTGGGCGAGCAGGGGACGGACACCCTGCGGCTGGTCTACCTGAGCGGCGACTACACCCCGCTCCCGCTGCCCGACGAGGTCCGCCGGCTCTTCCCGCAGGCGCGGATCGTCAGCCTGGGCGGGGCCACCGAGGCCACCGTCTGGTCCAACTGGTTCGAGGTGGGCACCGTCGACCCGGCCTGGCGGTCCATCCCGTACGGCCGGCCGATCTCCAACGCCCGCTACTACGTCCTGGACGAGCGACTGCGGCCCTGCCCGGTCGGCGTCGAGGGGGACCTCTACATCGGCGGGGAATGCCTCAGCGCCGGTTACTACCGGCAGCCGGAGCTGACCCGGCAGCGCTTCGTCGACGACCCGTTCGACGCCCGGCCGGGGGCGCGGATGTACCACACCGGCGACCGCGCCAGTTTCTTCCCGGACGGGGTGATCTCCTTCCAGGGCCGGGCCGACAGCCAGGTGAAGATCCGCGGCTTCCGGGTCGAACTCTCCGAGGTGGAGCACCGGTTGCGTGCCCACCCCGGGGTCAAGGACGTGGTGGCGCTGGCCCGGGAGGACGGCTCCGGCGACCGCAAGCTGGTCGCCTACGTGCTGGCCGCCGGTGACGAGCCGCCGGCCGTGGGCGAGCTGCGCCGGCACGCGGCGCAGGCCCTGCCGGATTACATGGTTCCCAACGTGGTCGCCTTCGTGGACACCTTCCCGGCGACCTCCAACGGCAAGCTGGACCGGGCGGCGCTGCCGTGGCCGGTCGAGCCGGGCAGCCGCCACGTGCTGGCGCCGAGCCGTCCGGAGCCGGCCGCCGGGGCCGTTCCCGACGCCGTTCCCGATGCCGTTTCCGACGCCTGTCCCGGAGCGCTGCCCGAGGCCGTCCCCGAAGCCGGCGGACAGTCCGTGGGCGAGCTGGTGACGGTGCTGGCCGAGATCTTCGCCGAACTGCTGGGCCTTTCCTCGGTCGAGGTCGAGGAGGACATCTGGGACCAGGGCGCGACCTCGTTCACCATGGTCCAGGTCTCCGGCGTGCTCCAGCAGCGGTTCGGCCGGCGCGTGCCGGTCTCCGCCCTGCTCACCGACCCGACGGTGGCCGGGATCGCCCGGGCCGTGGTCGGACACACCGGGGACGTGGCCGAGGAGCCGGCGACGGCCCCCGCCGCCGCGCCCGCCCCCGCTTCCGCCGTCGCCCCCGAGCCCGTACAGGCCCCCGAAGCCGCGCCCGAAGCCGTGCCCGAAGCCGCGCCCGCCGACGGCCCGGGGCCGGTCGACTTCTTCTCGCCGCAGGAGCGCGAGGCGTTCAAGCAGGCCCGCTGGGACCTGCGCCGCCCCTCGGCCGACGCCCCCGTGATCGCGCTGGACGACGAGGCCGTCGCCGGTGAGCACCTGGACTGGCGGGCCAGCCGGCGCACCTTCGGGCCCGGACCGCTCCCGTACCGGAGCCTGGGCCGGCTGCTCGGTCTGCTCCGGGAAACCGAGCGGGACGGCCGCCGCCGGCGGCTCTACCCCTCGGCCGGGGACAGCTACGCCGTCCAGGTCTACCTGCACGTCCGCCCCGGCGGCGTGGAGAGCGTCCCCGCGGGCCTGTACTACTACCACCCCGTCGAGCACGCGCTGCACCTGGTCAACCCGCGTCCGGCGATCGACCGCGGAATGCACTTCGTCTACAACCGGCCGGTGTTCGACGAGGCCGGGTTCGAGCTGTACCTCTTCGGCGCGGACCAGGCCGTCGAGCCGCTGTACGGCGCCGACGCCGAACGGTTCGAGCTCCTGGAGGCCGGCTACCTGGGCCAGCTGCTGATGCTCGGCCAGCCGTGGACGGGGGCGGGCCTCTGCCCGGTCGGCACCCTCGCCCTCGACGGCCTGCGGGCCGACCTCGGCCTGCGGGAGCACCACCGCTACCTGCACGCCTTCCTCGGCGGCCCGCTCGCGGAGCCGCCCGCCCCGGCGGCCGACGGCAGCCACCCGCTGTTCACCACGGCCGAGCGGGAAGCCGGCCGGCGACCGGCCGGCTCCGCGCTCTCCGCGCGGCCCGAGCCCGAGCCCGAGTCCGGCCCGCGCCCCGAGCCGCAGCCGGCCGACCGGCCGGAGGTGCTGATCGTGGGCGCGGCCGGCCGGTTCCCCGGGGCCGACGACCTCGACGCCTACTGGCGCAACCTCAGCCGCGGCGCCCGCTCGCTGGTCGAGGTGCCGGAGCAGCGGCGCGAGCAGCTGCCCCTGCGCGCGCCGCTCGGCGGCTACCTCGCCGACACCGACTCCTTCGACAGCCTGCTGTTCAAGGTCGCACCGGCCGAGGCCGCCGCCCTCGACCCGCAGCTGAGGCTGCTGCTGCACAGCGTCTGGGAGTGCCTGGACAACGCCGGCCACACCGCCGCCTCGCTGAACCGCGGCGGCCGGGTCGGGGTGTTCTGCGGCGCCATGTGGCAGGACCACCAGCACGTCGGGGCCGACCTCGCCCGGGCCGGGAAGCCGGCCACGATCTCGGCGACCGCCTCGGAGGCCGCCAACCGGATCTCGCACTTCTTCGGCTTCGAGGGCCCGAGCCTGGCCGTCGACACCTCCTGCTCGTCCTCGCTCACCGCCCTGCACCTGGCGGCCGAGAGCCTGCGCCGCGGCGAGTGCGACTCGGCGGTGGTCGCGGCGGCCAACCTGCTCGGCCACCCGTACCACCTGCGGCTGCTCACGGACCTCGGTCTGCTGGCCGAGCAGCTGCCGGACGGCGCGTTCGACGACGCCGCGCCCGGCTGGTCGCCGGGCGAGGGGGTCGCCGCCGTGCTGCTGCGGACGGCCCCGGCCGCCGAGGCCGACGGCGACACCGCGCTCGCGGTGGTCGAGGCCACCCGGGTGGGTCACGTCGGCGGGGCCGGCCGGTTCGGCACACCGCAGGCCGGGCAGCTCGCCCGCTCGATCGGGGCGGTGCTGGCCGACGGCGGCCTGGGCCCCGAGGACATCGGCTACGTCGAGTGCGCGGCGGCCGGCGCCGTGCTCGCCGACGCCGCCGAGGTGGAGGCACTGGGCCTGGTCTTCGACGGCCACCAGGTGACGGTCGGTACCGTCAAGCCGAACATCGGCCACCTGGAGGCGGCGGCCGGGCTCTCCCAACTGGTCAAGGTGCTGCTGCAGTTCCGGCACGGGCAGATCGCCCCGACGGTGGTCTCCGGGCGCACCGGCGCGGTGGCGCCCTGGCCGGACGGCCTGCGCCCGGCCGACCACCTGGCGTTCTGGACCGGCCCCGGGCCGTTCCGGGCGCTGGTGAACGCCGTCGGTGCCACCGGCTCGTACGGCCACGTCGTGGTCCGGGCGGTCCGGCCGGCCGAGGCCGGACCGGGGACCGGACGCGAAGCGCGGCTCGCCTTCCCGCTGTCGGCGCAGAACGCGGACCGGCTCGCGCAGCTGGCCGGCGAGCTGGACCGCCGGCTCGGCTCCGGCCGGGCCCCCGCCCTCGGCGACGTCGCGCTCACCCTGCAGGACGGGCGGAACCACCTGCGCTGCCGGGCGGTGATCGAGGCGGCCGACCTGACCGGTCTGCGCGCCGGGTTGGCCGCGGTCGCGCGCGGCGAGAACCCGGTCCCCGCCGACGCCGAGCTGGCGGCCTGGCAGGCCGGCACCGCGGTCGACTGGTCCGCCCGTCGTCCGAGCGGCGCTTGCCGGGTGCCGCTGCCCAGCCTGCCCTTCGAGCCGGAGCGGTACCGCCCGGCCGGTTGGGTGCCGGAGCAGCCGGCGGCCGAACCGTCGGCCGGGGAGCGCGCCGCCACCGGGGAGCCGACCGCGGACCTCACCGGACACCTGAAGGCCGTCTACGCGGAGGTCTCCGGCGTCCCCGTCGACCGGCTCGACCTGCGCGAACCGCTGGAGTCCTACGGACTCTCGTCCCAGCAGGTCGTACAGCTCGTCGCCCGCCTCTCGGCCGACCTCGGGCGGGAGGTGCCGAGCACCCTGTTCTTCGCCCACCGTGACCTCGGCTCCGTCGCCCGGGCCCTGGCCGAACTCCCGCCAGCCGAACTCCCGCCGGCCGGACGCGCCCTGGACGGGCTCGCCCAGGGAGGGCAGGGCGCACCCGCCCCGGCCGACGGACGGATCGCGGTGATCGGCCTGGCCGGCCGCTACCCGCAGTCCGCCGACCTGGAAGCGTTCTGGCAGCACCTGCTGGCCGGCGACGACCTGATCACCGAGCTGCCGCCGGGGCGCCGCACCGACGGTGCCGGGCAGCAGGACATGATCGGCGGCTTCCTCGACGACGTCGCCGGGTTCGATCCGCTGTTCTTCGGGATCACCCCGCGCGACGCGGCGGCGATGGACCCTCAGGAGCGGCTCTTCCTCCAGGTCGGCTGGCACGCGCTGGAGGACGCCGGCTACAGCCGCACCCGCCTGCGCGAGCGGCACGGCGGCCGGGTCGGGGTGTTCGTCGGCTCGATGTACAACGAGTACCCGTTCTTCGGGCTGGGCCGGACCAGGCCCGTCGGCTCGGCGATCGCCGGCATCGCCAACCGCCTCTCCTACCTGCTCGACCTCAACGGGCCGAGCCTGACCGTCGACACCATGTGCTCGTCCTCGCTGACCGCGATCCACCTCGCGGTGGCCGCGATGCGCCGCGGCGAGTGCGAAGCCGCGCTGGTCGGCGGGGTCAACCTCTCGCTGCACCCCAACAAGTTCGCGACCCTGCGCACCCTGGGGATGGCCTCCTCCGACCACCGCTGCCGCAGTTTCGGCGCCGATGGCGACGGCTTCGTGCCCGGCGAGGGCGTCGGCGCGGTGCTGCTCAAGCCGCTCGCCCGGGCCGTCGCGGACGGCGACCGGATCCACGGCGTCATCCTCGGCACGGCGGTGAACCACGACGGCAAGACCAACGGGTACACGGTGCCCAACCCGGTGACGCAGGGCGAGCTGGTGGCCTCGGCGCTGCGGGACGCGGGCGTCGGCCCGGCCGACGTCGGCTACCTGGAGGCGCACGGCACCGGCACCTCGCTGGGCGATCCGATCGAGCTCGACGGGCTGGAGCGCGCCTTCGCCCCGGCCGGGCTCGCCCCGGGCAGCCGGGCCATCGGCTCGGTCAAGTCCGCCATCGGACACCTGGAGGCGGCGGCCGGCCTCGCCGGGCTGACCAAGGTGCTGCTGCAGTTCCGGCACGACACCCTGGTGCCCTCGCTGCACGCCGAGCAGCTCAACCCCCACATCGACTGGGCCCGCAGCCCGTTCCGGGTGCAGCGCGAAGCCGCCCCGTGGCCGAGCGGGCTGCCGCGCCGGGCCGGGATCAGCTCCTTCGGCGCGGGCGGCACCAATGCGCACGTGGTGGTGGAGGCCTACCGGCCGGACGAGTCCGGCGCGGACCGCACGGACGACGACGGTGCGCAGCTGGTGGTGCTGTCGGCCCGGACCGAGGAGCAGCTGCGCGAGCTCGCGGCCGGCTGGCTGACCGTCCTGCGGGACGGTGACGCCTCGCTCGCCGAGCTGGCGTACACGGCGCAGGTCGGCCGGGAACCGCTGCGGGAACGCCTGGCGCTGGTGGTCCGCGACCTCGACGAACTCGCGGACCGGTTGGGCCGGTTCCGCGCGGGCGACGCGTCCGCGGTGGTCCGCGGCCGGGCCGGTTCCGTCCCCGGGGAGCGGCCCGCGCCGGGCACCCCGCTCGACGGGCTGGCGCGGCACTGGGCCGACGGCGGCACGGTGGACTGGACCGAGCTGCACCCGGCCCCGCGCCGGATCGTCGACCTGCCGGGCTACCCCTTCGCCGCGGTCCACTGCTGGGCCGACGGGGACCCGGTCGCCGACGGCGCGACCGCCGGCGCCCCCGTGGACGCCCCGGCCGGCGTGTCCGACCGTCCGTCGGAACCGCCGGTGGCAGCTCCGCGGTCCGGCTCCGACATCCCGCTGCTGGCCCGCGAGTGGCAGCCCGAGCCGTTCGCCGGCCCGGGTGACACGCCGTCGGGAACGGTGCTCTGTCTGACCACCGAGGAGCGTCCCGCGATCGCGGCGGCCCTCGCCCCGGCCGAGCTGGTGACGCTGCGCCAGGGCGTGGACTTCACGGACGTTCCCAGTGCGCTGCGGGCCGTGCGCGCGGTGCTGGACCGCACGCCGGTCACCGGCCTGCTGGACCTCTGCGCACCCTCCGCGGAGCCCGGCGACGAGCACGACTCGGGGCCCTGGCTGGCCCGGTTGGCGATCGTCCAGCAGGTGCTGGCCGCCCGCCCCGCCGGCGGGGTGCGGATCCTCCAGGTGACCAGTGGGCTGTCCGGCCTTCCCGGCGTCGCGCCGGCGCGGTCCGGTGCCCGGCTGGCCGGCTTCCTCCGGTCGCTCGGCGCCGAGTACCCGTGGGTGCGGTCCACCGTGCTGGACACCGACCGCCCCGACGACCCCGCCGAGCTGCGTGCCGCCTGGGGCGACACCGGCCCGTACGGCGAGCTCTGCCTGCGCGCCGGCCTGCGCCACCGGCCCACGCTGGTGCCGGTGTCCGACGGCCGCGCCGACTGGCGGCCCGACCCGGACCGGGTCTACCTGGTCACCGGCGGGACCAGGGGGCTGGGCGCACTGACGGCCCGACACCTGGCCGCGCGCGGTGCGCGCCGGCTCGCCGTGCTCGGGATGCGGCCCCTGCCGCCCCGGCACCGGTGGCAGGCCGGCGGCCTGACCGGCCCCGAGGCCGAGGCCGTGGCCAACATCCAGGAGCTGGAGCGCCTCGGAGCCCGGGTGATGACCCACACCGGTCCGCTGAGCGACGGCGCGGCGCTGGACGGGTTCCTCTCCGAGGTCAGGACCGCGCTCGGGCCGATCGGCGGCCTGGTGCACTGCGCGGGCCGTTCCACCACCGGTCCGGCGCCGTTCGTCCGCAAGGACCCGGCGGACCTGCGCCGGGTGCTGGAGCCCAAGGGGGACGGTCTCGACACCCTGCTGGAGCTGACCGGGGCCGACCCCCTCGACTTCGTGCTGCTCTTCTCCTCGGTCAGCGCGGCGGCCCCCGCGCTCGCCTCCGGGGTCAGCGACTACGCCGCGGCCAACGCCTACCTGGACCTCGTGGCCCGCCGACTGACGGCGGCCGGTCGACCGGGGGTGCGGGCGGTCAACTGGCCCGTCTGGGCGGAGACCGGCGGCGGCACCGACCGCCCGGACGCGGCGGTCGGCATCGGACTGGACGCCCTGACCGACGCGGCCGGCCTGCGCCTGCTCGACCGGGTGCTCGACCTTCCGCCGGCCGCCGTCCTGCTGCCCTGCCCGGTGGCGGAGGAGGGAGTCTTCGACGCCGACGCCGTCCTGCGGGCCAACCGGCCTCGGTCCGCGGCCACCCCGTCCGTGCCCGCCGTCGCGGCGCCCTGGACCGCTCCGGTGGAGCCGCCGGCCTGGCTGGTCGCCCTGTTCGCCGAGGCGCTCGCCATTCCGGCGGACCAGCTGGAGCACGACGTCCCCTTCGGCGACCTCGGGGTGGAGTCGGTGCTGCTCGCCGAGCTGGTCACCGCGATCGAGTCCCGCTGGGGCCACCCGCTGGAGCCGACCGCCCTGCTGGAGTACCCGACCCTGCAGCAGCTCGCCGCCCACTTGGCGGCGACCGGCCACGCGCCCGAGCCGCCCGTGCGGGTGGACCAGGAGGCACCGGCCCCCGCCGACCGCCCGGCCGACCGCCCGGCCGATCGCACCGCCTCCGGCCCCGCGGACCGCTCCGACGGCCGGATCGCCGTCATCGGCATGGCCTGCCGGTTCCCGGGGGCTCCCGACCTGGACGCGTTCTGGCGGCTGCTGCGGTCCGGTGGGTTCGCCGTGACCGAGGTGCCGCCGGGCCGCTGGGACGCCGACCGGCTGTACCGGCCGGAGCGCACGCCCGGACACAGCATCAGCAAGTGGGGCGGGTTCGTCGACGCCCTGGAGGAGTTCGACCCGGACTTCTTCGGCATGACCGAGGCCGAGGCCCGCAACCTCGACCCGGCGATCCGGCTCACCCTGGAGGCGACAGCCGGCTGCCTGCGGGACGCCGGGTACTCCGACACCGAACTGCGAGGCACCGACGTCGGCGTCTTCATGGGTGCCCGGATGTCCGGCTACCGGCGCCGGATCGGCCTGGAGGGCTCGGCGACCGGTCTCGGCGGCGACCAGAACTTCATCGCCGCCCGGGTCTCGCACCAGTACGACTTCCGCGGCCCGTCCCTGGTCGTCGACAGCGCCTGCTCCTCGGCCCTGGTCAGCGTGCAGCTGGCAGTCCAGAGCCTGCTGTCCGGCGAGTCGCGGGTGGCGCTGGCCGGCGGCGTCGAGGTGCTGCTGGACGAGGAGCCGTACCTGGAGTTCAGCGTGGCGCGGGCGCTGTCGCCCCGCGGCCGCTGCGCCACCTTCGACCGGGACGCCGACGGATTCGTCCCGGGGGAGGGCTGCGGTCTGCTGCTGCTCAAGCCGCTCGACCGGGCCCTGGCGGACGGGGACCGCGTCCACGCCGTCATCGACGCGGTGGCGGTCGGCAACGACGGGCACACCATGGGCCTGACCACGCCCAACCCGGTCGCCCAGGCCGACGTGGTCCGCCGGGCGCTGGCCCTGGCCGGGGTCGGCGCGCAGGACGTCGGCATGCTGGAGGCGCACGGCACCGGGACGATGATCGGCGACCCGATCGAACTCCGGGCGCTCACCGGGGTGTTCCGCGAGCACACCGACCGGACGGGCTTCTGCGCGATCGGCAGCGTCAAGTCCAACCTGGGGCACCTGTTGAGCGCGGCCGGCATCGCCGGGCTGATCAAGGTGCTGCTGGCGCTGCGCAACGCCGAGATCCCGCCGACGCTGTTCTGCGAGACCCCCAATCCGCGGTTCGACTTCGCGGCCTCGCCGTTCGTCCCCAACACCGGGCTTCGCGCCTGGCCCGGGCGGCGGATCGCCGGCGTCAGCGCCTTCGGCCTCGGCGGCACCAACGCGCACGTGATCGCCTCCGCCGCCCCGGAGGACCGCCCGGTCCCGGAGGTCCGGGCGGCGCTGCCGGCCCCGGTCTTCCGCCGCCGGCGCCTCTGGTGGGACCGGCCGGACGGCCGGAAGCCGGCCGCACCGGCGGGCAGCTCGGTGCTGAACCTCAGTTTCCGTTCCAACCTGGAGGTCTGACCCATGACCGTGTTCGATGTGACGGTGGCGGCCGGCCGGCCGCCGGTGGCCCGGCTGGACGGCCCGGTCGGGGCGCTGGCCGGGCACCGCCCGGCGGTCGACGCGCTGGTCGCCGAGCACGGCGCGGTGCTGCTGCGCGGCCTGAGCCTGCCCGACGCGGCCGCCGTCCAGGAGGCGGTGCGGGCGCTGACCGACGAACAGATGGACGAGCGGGAGCCGTTCGCCCCGCGGACCGCCCACCTGCCCGGCCTCTACAGCTCGACGGAGTGGCCGTCCGACCAGCCGATGTGCATGCACCACGAGCTCAGCTACGCCCTGCGGGCGCCGTCGCGCCAGGTGTTCGGCTGCCTGACGGCGCCGGCCGCGGGCGGCGCGGTGGCGCTGGCCGACGGCGCGGCGGTGCTGCGCGACCTCCCGGCCGAGCTGGTCGAGCGGTTCGAGCGGCACGGCTGGGAGCTGCGGCGCACGCACGGCGGCCCGGTCGGGGTGACGTGGCAGGAGGCCTTCGCCACCACCGACCGGGCCGAGGTCGAGCGGTACTGCGAGGAGAACGGCGTCGAGTTCGCCTGGGACGCGGACGGCCGGCTGCGGACCCGGAGGGTCCGGCCGGCCGTACTGCGGCACCCGGGCACCGGCGAGCGGGTCTGGTTCAACCAGATCGCGTTCCTCAACGAGTGGACGATGGACCCGGTGGTGCGGGAGTACCTGCTCTTCGAGTGCGGCCCGGACGGCCTGCCGTTCAACACCCGCTGCGGGGACGGCACCCCGCTGGACCGGGCCACCGTCGACCTGATCAACGAGGTCTACGAGGCGCACACGGTGCGCGAGCCGTGGCAGGACGGCGACCTGCTGGTCGTCGACAACCTGCGCATGGCGCACAGCCGGGACCCGTACCAGGGCGAGCGGCGGATCGCCGTCGCCCTGGCGGATCCCGTGGCGGTCAGTCGAAACTGAGCGAGCGGTACAGCGACACGTCCGGACTGATCAGGGAGCAGGCCCGCACCGTGGCGGCGACCTTCTCCACGTAGTCGGGATCGGCGGCGTCCAGCAGCACCCCGAGCATGGTGCCGCTGTGCGCCGCCACCACGCCGAGCGCGCCCACGTCCGCGCAGACCCGCAGCACGTCCGGGAGCGTGCGCTTGGGCCACAGCGCCTGGTTCATCTCGGCGCTGCGGGTGGCGACCGCGCCGGCCTCGGCCAGGTCGCCCCGGGCGACCGCGCCGGAGAGCCGGTCGAGGAGCCGGGCGTACTCGCGCCGGTCAGCCGGGGTGAACGGCTTGGCGATCCGGTTGAACGCCACGGTGTCCACGGTCCCGCCCTCGTCCAGGCCGACGATGGTCATGGTGGGCAGCGAGCCGAGCCGCGCGCGCAGCCGGACCCGGCGGTGGTCGAAGGCGACCACCGCCGGGTACAGCACGCCGTCGGTCGGCTCGATCCGGCGCAGCAGGTCCTCCAGCCGTTCCGGCGGCAGGTCCAGGCCGACGGCGTTGGCGACCGCCCGCGCGGCGGCCACCAGGTCGGCCGAGGAGCTGGCCATGCCCTTGCCCTCGGGCAGGTTGCTGTCGACGGTGAGGACGCCGCCGGGCCGGCCCGGTACGGATTCCAGGACCATCTCCGCGATCCGCCGGGCCTTCCCCTTGTGCGGGGGGTGGACCTCGACGGCGGTCGTCCCGGGGTCGACCCGGAAGCTGGCCATCGTCCAGCGGGCCACCGGCAGGGTGACCAGGAAGTCGGCGTCGGGCTCGGGCAGCACGCCCTGGAGCAGTTCACCGAAGGTGCCGAAGCAGGTGCTGACGCCGACGGCGCCCCGGTACGGCTGGGTCGGGGCGCCGTCGGTGGGGACGGCGATCGGGCCGGCGCTCACCGGCATCACGCCTGCGGGCGGAGGACGGAGACCAGGGCCGCCACCTCCGCCGCCCGGGTCCTGGCGAAGTAGTGGCCGCCCTCGTCCAGCAGGTGCAGGGTGAGCGTGTCGACGGCCTGCTCCCAGAGCTTGTAGCGCTGCCCGGGCTCGCGGGTGGTCGGGTCGTCGGCGGCCGCCACCACCTCGACCGGCGTGCCGAGCCGGACCGGCGCGGAGCCGTCCTGGAGGGCGATCAGGTAGTCGTTGGTCGAGCGGACGTCGTGCCGGTAGGCCCGGCCGACCAGGCCGGCCCGCTCCGACTTCATCAGGTCCAGCTCGACGTAGGCGCTGTCGTCCTGGAGCCGGGCGATGAGCTCGGCGTCCCCGAGGGCGCTCACCTCGGCGCTCTCCCGGCGCAGTTCGGCCGGGTCATCCAGCAGCAGCGCGGCGAGGAACACCCGCTCGGCCGGCCGTCCGGCGCCCTCCAGCAGCCGGGCCAGCTCGACCGCGTACGCGGCGCCGGCACAGTGGCCCCAGAGCAGCACCGGGCCGTCGGGCAGGCCGCGCTGCACCCGGCGGGCGATCTCGGCGACGTCGGCCAGCGGCTCGTCCGGGCGGCTGAGGTCGTGCCCGGGCAGCTCGACGGCGGACACCGCGATCCCGAGGGGCGCCAGCTCTCGGGCCAGCTGCTGGAAGTTGACGGCGTTCCCGCCGGCGTAGGGGAAGCAGACCAGGGTGGCCCGGGTGTCGGCGGTCGGCGCGGACAACTGCTGGAGCAGGTCGTCGGCGGTGTCCGGCGCGGCCGCGTCGATCGCCGCGGCGAGGTCGCGCAGCACCGGCCGGGCGACGAGGTCGCGCAGCGAGATCAGCCGGTCGAGCTTGACCACCAGCCGGACGGCGGCCAGCGAGGTGCCGCCGAGCCGGAAGAAGTCGTCGTCCCGGCCGATCCGGCCGACCAGCACGTTGAGCACCTCGGCCCAGGCGGTGGCGAGCCGGCGCTCGGTCTCCGTGGCCGGGGGCACGTAGCCCGCGACGTCCTGGCCGAGCTCCTCGGCCCGGGCGGTGAGCAGCTTCTTGTCGGTCTTGCCGTTCTCGGTGAGCGGCAGGGATTCCAGCCGGTGGAAGTGGGACGGCACCATGTAGTCGGGCAGCGCCGCGGCGAGGAAGTCCCGCAGGTCGGCGGACTGGAGCTGGTCCGAACCGGTGTGGAAGGCGACCAGGTTCTTGGTGGCGTCCCCGGCCCCGGCGATGACCACGGCGGTCTCGGCGACGCCGGGCATCTGCAGCAGGCGGTTCTCGATCTCGCCGATCTCGATCCGGAAACCGCGCACCTTCACCTGCTCGTCCCGCCGGCCGAGGAACTCGATGGTGCCCTCGGGCAGCCAGCGGCCGTAGTCGCCGGTGCGGTAGAGCCGGACGCCGGGCTTGAACGGGTCGGTGGTGAAGGCCTGGGCGGTGCGGTCGGGGTCGTTGATGTAGCCGCGGCCCACGCAGACGCCGGAGAAGGCGATCTCCCCGGGGGCGCCGAGCGGCACCGCCCGCAGCTGCTCGTCCAGGATGTAGGTGTCGACGTTGCGCAGGGACCGGCCGACGTTGACCACGGCGAGGTCGCGCTCGGGCACCCGGTCGAGCACCGCGTGCATGGTGTCGTCCGACACCTCGGTCGCCCCGTACGCGTTGACCAGCCGGATGTCCGGGTAGAGCGCGAACCAGCGCTTGACCAGGCTGACCTTGAGCGCCTCGCCGGTCACCGAGACCGAACGGAGGTCGCCCAGCGCGCGGGGGTGCTTCTCCAGGTTGGAGAGCATCACGTCGAGGTAGGCCGGGACGATCTGGATCACCTGGATGCCGCCGTCGGCGAGCAGCCCGATGAAGCGTTCGACGTCCAGTTGCAGTTCGGTGTCGACGATCGTGGTGGAGCCGCCGGCCAGCAGCGGGGCGAGCAGCTGCCAGAGCGAGATGTCGAAGCACTGCGAGGCGATCTGGGTGACCACCTCGCCGGCCGTCAGCTCCATGTCGTCGAGCTTGGCGTACAGGTGGTTGAGCATGCCCTCGTGCTCGCACATCGCGCCCTTGGGGGCTCCGGTCGAGCCCGAGGTGAAGTAGATGTAGGCGAGTTGACCGGGGGCGATCGCGCGGCCGGGGTTCCCGGCCCCGGCGGAGTCGGTGGCCGCGGCGGCCTCGGCCGCCAGTACCGTCCGGCACTCCCGGCCGGCCTCGGTGACGGCGGCGTGCAGCAGCTCCTCGCTGCCGGCTTCGGTCACCGCGAACCGGCAGTCGCTGCGCTCCAGCTGGTTGGCGACCCGCCCGGCCGGGAAGTCCGGACGGACCGGCAGGTACACCCCGCCGGCCTTGAGCACGGCCAGGGTGGCGGCCAGCCAGTGCAGGTTGCGGTCCATCACCACGGCCACCACGTCCTCGTCGCCGAGGCCGCGCTCCAGCAGCGCGTGGGCGATCCGGTTGGCCCGCTCGTTGAGCTCCCGGTACGTCCAGCGCTGCTCGCCGTGCGAGGCGGCCGGGTCGTCCGGGCGCAGCGCCACCTGCTCCTCGAAGAGTTCGACGAACAGCCGGTCGGGCAGCGGACGGTCGGGCCCGCGGAAGGCGCCGAGCTGGAAGGCGATCTCCTCGTCGGAGAGCAGGGTGCGCTCGTGGTGGGCGGCCTGCGGGTCGGCGGCCAGCGAGCCGAGGGCGGTGAGCACGTAGCCGCCGATCCGTTCGGCGTGGTCGGCGGTGATCGCGTCCCTGCGGTAGGTCAGGGTCATGGTCAGATCGGCGTCGTAGTGCACGGCGAGCACGGTGTCCGGCTCCGGCGGCCGGGCCTCGCCGGTGCGGAGGTCGAGCACGGTCTCGGCCACCGGGTCGAGCGGGGCGGTGGCGGCGCGGGCCGCCTCGGCGACCAGCTCGGCCCAGGAGCCGTCGGCGACGGTGGCGGCGTGCGCGGCGGTCCCGGTGTTGGTGCGGCGGCCGGTCACCAGCTCGCGCTCGGAGGTGAGCGCGGCGAGCACCTTGAGGTGCGCGGCGAACAGGACCGCGGCCAGCTCGACGCCGAGCTCGTCGGCGCGGCCGCAGAGCGCGCCGACGAGCTCCGGCGGCAGGCTCACCCGGTGCCGGTCGAAGCCGGCCTCGGGTGCCTGGCCGGCGATCGTCCAGCGCGGCAGGGTGGTGCCGGCCGGCGGGGGCGTGTCGGTCATCTGGTCTCCCGGGTTGTTCACGAGGTCTCGATGGACAGGAGGGCCGCGGCCCGCGTGGCGCGGTCGGCGGCGGTGGCGGCGTCGGGTCCGGTCGCGACGGCGTAGCCGAACCGGTCGCGGAAGGAGTGGGTGGGCTCGAACTCCGTTCCCGGCGCCACGGTGGTCTCGGCGAGCTCCACGCCGGGCAGCGCCGCGGCCCGCTCGGCGCCGTCGACGGCCCTGACCGTGCCCGCCCGGTGGGCCAGTGCGAACCGGATCGAGGCGTGGCCGGCCCGGTCGGGCGTGAGGGACGGCCCGGTCCCGGCGGCCCGGGCGACCACGGCGGCGACCAGGTCGACGCCGGTCGCCAGCCGGACCAGGGACGGGATCATCCCGCCGGCCAGCCGTGGGTTCACCTCGATCACCACCGGCCCGCGCGGGCCCAGCCGCAGCTCGGTGTGGGCGGCCCCCCAGCCGAGGCCGAGCGCCCGCACCGCCCGGGTGGTGGTGTCGGCCAGCCGCTCCAGCTCGGCCGGTGCGGCCGGCGCGGGGAAGTCGTGCCCGGTCTCGACGAAGTGCGGCGGCGGGCCGAGGTGCTTGCCCACCACGCCCACCACCTCGTGGTCGAAGGTCTCGACGGAGAACTCGCGGCCGGTGACGTACTCCTCCACCAGCACCAGCCCGGGCGTCGCCTGGCCGCGTTCGTTGACCGGCGAGTCGAGCAGCGGCGCCGCGTGCGCGGCCAGGTCCTCGGGGCCGGCGCAGAGCCGGACGCCGACCGAGCCCGAGCCGGTGGTGGGCTTGACCACCACCGGGTAGCCGAGCTCGTCGGCGGCGGCCAGCGCCTCGGCGAGCCCGCCGACCGCCCGGTGGGCGGGCACCGGGACCCCGGCGGCGGCGAGCGCGGCGCGCTGCAGGTCCTTGTGCCGGCAGCGGGTCAGCGCCTGCGGATCGGCGGCCGGCAGGCCGAGCCGGGCGGCCGCGGAGGCCGCGGCGGCGATGAAGTACTCGGAGCTGGAGGTGACGCCGGCGAGGCCGCCGTCCTCGGCCAGCGCCCGGCAGGCCTCGGACACCGCCTCCTGGTCGGCGGTGTCCACCGGCAGGTGGTCCACCGCGTCCGTCGCCAGGTACGGGTAGCGCTCGGGGTGGCGGGTCAGCACCACCGGCCGCAGGCCGAGTTCCCGGGCGGCCGCGCAGAACTGCCGCCCGGAGCCGGTCGTGTTGCTCTCCACCAGGACGAACCAGGTCATGCGCGGTCTCCCCGCTCTCCGTGTCGGACGATCCGTGCGACGGCGTCGGCGAGCCGCTGCTGTGCTGCGGCCCACCGGCTTCTGACGGTGTGGCACCAGGCGTCGTGGTCGGTCAGGTCCCGGTACCCGGCGGCGAAGACGCCGTCGAAGTCCCCGGGGCCGCCGCCGGCCCGCTGCTCGGCGACCAGCGCCGGCAGCGAGGTCTCCGCGCCGGCCAGCTCCGCGGGCAGGTCCTCGGCGGTCAGCCGGGTCGCGCCGCGGTCGACGGCGTGCCGGACGGCTCCGCCGACCAACTGGTGCGCGGTCCGGAACGGCACGTCCTGACGGACCAGCCGGTTGGCCAGCGCGGTCGCCCCGACGAAGCCGTCCTCGGCCCGGGCGAGCATCCGCTCCGGCACCGGGCGGGCGCCGCCCGCGAGCGCACGGGCCAGCACCGTCGCGTCCAGCACCGCGTCGAGGCCGGGCCAGACCGCGGCCACCGCCTCGGAGCCGACCTCGATCGAGTTGGTGAACGGGGTGGACCGCATCATCGTCGCGGCGGTGGTCCAGGCGCCGATCGCGGTGCCGGCCTTGGCCTTGACGTGCTCCAGCAGGAACGCGTTGCGCTTCTGCGGCATCGCCGAGCTGCCGCCGACCAGCCGGTCGGGGAAGGCGACGAAGCCGAACTCGGCGCTGCTCCACAGCTGGAGGTCCGTGCCGAGCCGGCTGATGGTCAGGCCCGCTCCGGCTGCGGCGGCCAGCGCCGCCAGTGCGCCGTCCCGGCTGGCGACCGCGTCCACCGCGTGCCGGGCGGGGCCGTCGAAGCCGAGCAGGTCGGCGGTGACGGCCGGGTCGATCGGCAGGTCGGTGCCGGCGACGGCGCCCGCGCCCATCGGGCAGCGGTCCAGCGCGTCGACGGCCCGGCGCAGCGCGGCGATGTCCCGGCCCAGGGCGATGGCCACGCCGACCAGGTAGTAGCCGTAGGTGATCGGCAGCGCCGCCTGGTAGTGCGTGTGGATCGGCATCACCGCGTGCCGGTGGGCCCGGCCGCGGCTGAGCAGGACGGCCTGCAGCCGGGTCAGTTCGCAGACCAGGTCGGTCAGTCGGGTCCGCAGCCGCAGCGCGGTGGCGGTGGCCTTGAGGTCGTTGCGGGAGCGCGCGGTGTGCAGGCGTCCGCCGATCCCGGCGCCGAGGTCGGCGATCAACTGCTGCTCGTAGGCCAGGTAGAGGCCGCGGGGGGTGGGCACGTCGTGCAGCGGCCGGAAGCCGTCGGCCCGCAGCAGCTCGATCCGCCGGGCCAGCGCGGCGCCGTCGGCGGCCGTGACCAGCCCGCACTCCACCAGCATCACCAGGTGGGCGAGGTCGATGTCGCTGGTGAGCCGGAGCTCGTCGGTGATCTCGGCCGGGCTCGGGGAGCCGTAGACGATGGACTGGATGCGGGCGCCGACGGTGGCGGTGAGGCGGCTCATCGGACCGCCGCCAGGGTGCGGGCCCCGCCGACGACCTCGGCGAGGGAGCGGCGGTTCCAGGCGTACCGGCTCCACCGGTGGGTCGGCCGGGTCGGGTCGTCCACCTCGACCGGGGCCGACGGGGGCGGCGCGGTGTGGCCCTGCGAGGCCAGCCAGGCGTCGTCGTAGACGGTCTCCTGGTAGCGGTAGCCCTCGTCCGGCAGCATGACCACGACCTTGGCGTCCGGGTTCTGGTCCGCCCACCAGCGGGCGACCAGGTAGGCGGCGCCGCTGGTCGGGCCCTGGAACAGGGCGTGCCGGCCGTGCAGTCGACGGGTGGCGGCGAACGCCTCGCCGGCGGTGCACCAGTGCACCTCGTCGAAGTCCCGGTGGTCCAGGTTGGCCGGCATCAGGCTGTTGCCCAGCCCGCGCAGCACCCGGCTGTCGTCGGGGTGGCCGAACAGCACGCTGTTGGGGGTGTCGACGCCGATCGCGCGCACCCCGGGCCGGCCGGAGCGCAGCCCCCGGACGGTGCCGCACATCGAGCCGCCGGACCCGACCGGGCCGACCAGGCAGTCGACCTCGCCCAGCGCGCGTTCCAGGTGTTCGGCGACCAGGGCGTACGAGGCGGGGTTGTCGGGGTTGCTGTACTGCTCGGGGCAGAAGCTGTCGGGCTGCTCCGCGCGGACCTCGGCGAGCCGCCGGAGCCTGGCCTCCTGGTAGCCGCCGACCTCGGCGGGCTCGGCGCAGATCTCGATCCGGGCACCCAGATCGGTCAGCCGGCGGTGCAGGTTGGCGTCGATCGCCGGGTCGCTGACCAGGGTGAGCTGGCGCCGCATCAGCGAGGCCTGCATCGCGAGCGCGAGGCCGAAGGTCCCGGACGTGGTCTCCACGATCGACGTCTCGGGCCCCAGCAGGCCGGACTCCTCGGCCTTGAGCAGGATGTGCCGGGCCGGCACCAGTTTCATCAGGGTGAAGGCCGCGCCGTACAGATTGCCGCCCAACCGGATGATCCGGGGCAGCAGCAGCGCCTCTGTCGTCTCGCGGTACACGTTTCCAGCCATTGTGCTCCCCCGGGGAGGTCGCCATCTCGGCGACGGGTTCGCCGTGGCTGGTCCACGGTCGCCGACGGTGCCTCAGGCCGTCTGCTCAACAGTGAACAGACGCCCTCGCCTGGGCTGTTTACGTTCGCAGCCATGGAAGCCACGCAGGAAGAGACGGTTCTGGCGATCGTCCGCGACGTGCTCGGCCGGCCCGAGCTGAGCCCCGACGACGACCTGTTCGACCACGGCGGCACCTCGCTGTCCTTCGTCCGGGTGCTCGCCCGGATCAACCAGGACCTCGGCGTCAGGGTGTCCGCCACCGCCCTGGGCGGCGTCGCGACGCCGCGCAACCTGGCGGCGTGCGCCGCTGCCGCCGCCGTACCGGCCGTCACGGCCGCAGAGAGCTAAGGGAGTCCCGATGACGGAGCAGCAGGCCACGGCGCGCGAGTTCGCGCTCACGCCGGAGCAGCTGGCGCAGTTCCAGCGCGACGGTTTCTTCGGCCCGTTCAAGGTCTACGAGATCGAGGAGATGCGCGAGATCTGGCGCACCCAGCGTCTCGCCCTGATGGACCGCACCAACGCGGTCTACCAGGAGGAGGCCGCGCAGTCCGGCAACACCAACATCTCCAACTACGACCGGCACCTGGACAACGACTTCCTGGCCGACCACGTCTCCCACGCGAAGATCGTCGACAAGGTCGCCAGCGTGCTCGGCCCGGACGTGCTCTGCTGGCGCACCGAGTTCTTCCCGAAGTACCCGGGGGACGAGGGCACCGACTGGCACCAGGCCGACACCTTCGCCAACGCCTCGGGCACCCCGCAGATCGTCTGGACCGGCGAGGAGTCGGTGCACTTCGGCGGCACGCTGACGGTCTGGACCGCCTTCACCGAGGCCAACGAGGACACCGGCTGCCTGCAGTTCATGCCGGGCACGCACGAGGCGATGATGTACGACGAGACCAAGAAGATGCACTACGACCCCCACCGCATCAACGTGGAGGACAAGGGCGGCATCAAGCGCGGTTTCTTCGGCTACGACTACCGCGAGCTGCAGATCGACGAGGACTTCGTCCCGGACGAGTCCCGGGCCGTGCCGATGGTCATGCGCCCCGGTGAGGCGATCATGTTCTGGTCGACGCTGATGCACGCGTCGCTGCCGCACAACGGCAAGACCGACGAGATGCGCCTCGGCTTCGCCAACCGCTACGTGCCGACCTCGGTGAAGGTCTACCCGGACACCACCCACGTCATCGAGTACGGCGGCCAGGTGAGCCTGGAGCGCTTCGGCTCCGTCCTGGTCTCCGGCGAGAACGCCTACGACCACAACGTCATGGCGACCGAGACCACCACCGGTCACAAGTTCACCACCCGCTGACCCGGCCCGCACCGGTGCTGCGCGCGACCTCCCCGGGTCCGCGTGGCACCGGGGCACATGAGGACTACTGACGATGTTCGCAGTGATGGACGAGATCGCCGTTCCCGGGACGACGCTGCGCGGCTACGCCGCCGGGGACCCGGACCACCCCGCCGTGGTGATCGCCTCGGCGTGCGGGATGCCGGTGGGCCTGACCGAGGCCTGGATCCGCGCGCTGGCACCGGACCACCGGGTGGTCACCTGGGAGACCAGGGGCATGTTCGGCACCCCGGCCGATCAGGCCGGCTTCGACGCCCTCGGGCACGACGTCGCCGCGCAGGCCGCCGACCTGCTGGCCGTGATGGACCACTACGGGATCGAGCGGGCCCATGTGATGGGCCTGTGCGGTGGTGCCGTGGTCGCCGTCCGCGCGGCCGAGGCGCAGCCCCGGCGCTTCGACTCCCTCAGCCTCTGGCACGGCGACTTCTCCGGCACCCCGGGCCCGGTGACGGATCACCAGGAGAACCTTCGGGCGCTGCTCGGGATGGCCGCCCAGGGCCGCGAGGACGCCGCGATGATCAACGGCGCGCTGGCCGAGACCGCCCGGGCCGGTGTCCCGGCGGACGTGGCCGACCTGGTCGTGTACCCGTACTCGACCGACGAACTCTTCTACCGCTACAGCGTGCTGACCCTCCCGACGATGACCGAGGACTGCACGCCGGCGCTGGCCGGGATCCGCCCGCCGGTGCTGGTGGTCACCAGCGAGGACGACCACACCGCGCACCCGGACGGGTCGCACCGGGTGGCCGCCGGGCTGCCGGACTCCCGCCTGCACGTGGAGCCGCACGGGGACCACATCTCCGTCTTCGGCGCGGGGCCGCGCCTTCGCCGGCTTCTGACCGACTTCCTGAGTGGGACTCCCTCGACGCCTGAGGCGTGAAACCCACCCGCCCGCAGCATCCGCACGAGGGGGACTACGGCATGACCGAGCACGAGATCGACTGTCGGATCCGGCTGACGCACGACGACTTCATCATGACCAACCACCGGGTCCACGGTGTCTCGGTGATGCCCGGCGTCACCTTCCTGGACCTGGTCTTCCGGGTCCTGATCGCGCAGGGCCTCGACCACCGCCGACTGGCGCTGCGGGACGTCCTGTTCTCGGAGCCGGTCGTCACCCGCGAGGGGTACGAGCGCGAGCTGCGGGTCACCGTCGCCGCGGGCGGGCCGGAGCGCCGGGTCCGGGTCGACAGCCGCTGGCTGCGCGACGGCGAGCCCTGCGCGCCCTGGCGCGAGAACGCCCGGGGCGAGCTGGTCACCACCGACGAGCCGGTGCCCGCGCCGCTGGACGTCGAGGCGCTGCGGGCCGGCGCGGTCCGCACCGCCGACATGGACGTGCTGTACTCCCGCACCCGCCGTGAGGGGATCCGGCACGGCGGCCCGATGAGCTGCCTCGGCCGGCTGCACCACGGTGAGCCGTGGCTGCTCGCCGAGCTGCGGCTCGACCCGTCCGGCCGGGAGCACGAGGACGGGTTCCATCTGCACCCCGGGAAGGCGGACGCCTCCACCCTGCTGGCGTTCGGTCAGAACGAGGAGGTCGGCGAGGAGCCGTTCATCCCGTTCCACATCGGCTGGTTCCGCGCCCCCGAGCCGGTCGGCGAGAGCTTCCTGGTGCACGTGCCGCGGCCGGAGCGTCCCTCGGTCTCGGGCGACCTCGTCCGCAACGACTACACCCTGCTCGACGGGCGGGGGAACCTGCTGGCGGAGTTCCGGGACATGTCCTGCAAGCGGATCCGCCATCCCGAACTGATCACCCGGTTGCTGGACGAGGTGGCGGACGACGCCCCCGCCGTTCCCGTCCCCGCCGCCGTCGTTCCCGTGCCCGTTCCCGCCGTCGAGGCGCCCGCGCCGGCCACGGCCCCGCAGGACCCGCTCACCGTGGCCACCGACCGGCTGCGCGCGCTGGTGGGTGCGGCGCTGGACCGGCCGGCCGCCGAGGTGCCCACCGACGTGGGCTTCTACGACCTCGGGCTGGACTCGGTGACCCTGCTGCGGATGGGCGAGCAGCTGGAGGAGCTGGTCGGGACGACGCTGTACCCCACCCTGCTCTTCGAGTTCGGCTCGGTCTCCAGCCTGGCCCGGCACCTGGCCGACACCCACCCGCAGGCGCTGACCGCCGCCCGCCCCGAGGCCGGTCCCGCCCCCCAGGCCGCCCCCCGGACCGCCGCCGGTTCCGCCGCCGCCCCCGCGGGCGTGGCCGTCCGCCGCACCGAGTGCTGGACCGCCGCACCGCTGCCGGCCGACCCGGGCGCCGTCGCCGTCGCCGGTGACCTGATCGTCTTCGGCGGGTCCGAGCCGCTGGTCGCCGCGCTGCGCGCCACCGGCCGGCGGATCGTCGCCGTCACCCGCGGCGAGGGCTTCGCCCGGCTGGGCCCGGACGCGTTCCGGGTCGACCCCGCCGACCGCGCGCAGCTCGGCCGCCTGCTCGCCGCGCTCACCGCCGACCGGGTCCACCCGGCCGCCCACGTGCTGTGCCCGTCGGCCGGCACCGCCGCCGCCACCGAGCTCTGGGCCCTGGCTGCCGCCCTGGTCGACGCCCGGCCCACCGAGCCGGTCGCCCTGCTGGTGGCCGCCGACGCCCCCGTCGCCCCGGAGCATGCCGCGCTGGCCGCGTTGGCGGCCACCGTCTCGGCCGAGGCGCCGATCCTGCGCTGCCGTCTGGTGGAGTCCGACGCCCCGTCCGCCGAGGTCCTGCTGGCCGAGTCGGCCACGGACGGCGAGCACTGGGTGCGCTACCGCTCCGGCCTGCGGCAGGTGCGCCGCTGGGGCGAGGCGGACTCCGGTCCGGAGGGCACCGGCTTCACCGACGGCGGCGCCTACCTGGTCACCGGCGGGGCGGGCGGCCTGGCCGCCCTGGTGGCCGACCACCTGGTCGAGAACCACGCGGCCCGATTGCTGCTCGTCGGCCGCCGACCGGCCGACCGGGCCCTGGAGGAGCGGATGGCCGCCTGGCGGGAGCGCGGCGGCGACGTCCGCTACCTGCGGGCGGACGTCTCGCGGGCCGAGGGCGCCGCGGCCGCCGCGGCCGCCGCCCGGTCGGCGTTCGGCCGGATCGACGGCGTGCTGCACTGCGCCGGCACCGTCCGCGACGGTCTCTTCTTCCGGAAGGACCCGGCCGACCTGGCCGAGGTCTGGGCCGCCAAGATCGACGGCACCCGTCACCTCGACGCCGCGACCGCCGACGACGACCTGCGCCTCTTCGTGCTCTTCTCCTCGCTCTCCGGCGTGCTGCCCAACGCCGGGCAGGCCGATTACGCGTACGCCAACGCGTTCCAGCTGCACTTCGCCGAACGCCGGTCCGTCGAGCGGCCGGGCCGCACCCTCGCGGTGGCGTGGCCGCTGTGGGAGTCCGGCGGCATGCGGGTCTCCGAGGCGTCGCTGCGCCAGTCCGCCACCCGCACCGGGATGACGCCGCTGCCCACCGCCGCCGGCCTGGACGTCCTCGTCCGCGCCACCGCCGGGGGCCCGGCCTCCTTCGCCGTCCTGCACGGCGACCCGGCCCGTGTCCCGCAGCTGCTGCCCGCCGCGTCCGAGCCCCGGAGCGCCGTCGCCGCACCGGCAACCGCCCGGGCGGCTGCACCGGCCGTCGTCCCGGCCGTCGTCCCCGTTGACGAGGGCACCGCGATCGCCATCATCGGCGTCGCCGGCCGCTACCCGGGCGCCACCGACCTCGACGGCTTCTGGCGCAACCTGGCCGAGGGCGTCGACAGCGTCACCGAGGTCCCGGCCGACCGCTGGGACCACTCCGCCTACTTCGACCCCGACCGCAACGCCGAGGGCCGCACCTACGGCCGCTGGGGAGGCTTCCTGGACGGGGTGGACCGCTTCCACCCGGCGTTCTTCGGGATCTCCCGCCGGGACGCCGAGCGGATGGACCCGCAGGAGCGCCTTTTCCTGGCCACCGGCTGGCACGCCTTCGAGGACGCCGGCTACGCGCCGAGGAGCGCCGCCACGCGCAACACCGGCGTGTTCGTCGGGGTGATGTGGAACCACTACCAGCTGTTCGCCGACCAGGACGGCGGCGTCGCGCCGACCGCGATGCACGCCTCGGTCGCGAACCGGGTCTCCTACGCCCTCGACCTGCACGGCCCCAGCATGGCGGTGGACACCGCCTGTTCGTCCTCGCTGACCGCCCTCCACCTGGCCTGCGAGAGCATCCGCCGCGGCGAGTGCGAACTGGCCCTCGCCGGCGGCGTGAACCTGTCCGTCCATCCGCAGAAGTACCTTCAGCTCGCCCAGGGACAGTTCCTCTCCAGCGACGGCCGCTGCCGCAGCTTCGGCGAGGACGGCGACGGCTACGTCCCCGGCGAGGGCGTGGGCGCGGTGCTGCTCAAGCCGCTCGACCGGGCGCGCGCCGACGGCGACCACATCCACGGCGTCATCCGGGCGACCGTCCTCAACCACACCGGGCAGACCAGCGGGTTCACCGTGCCGAGCCCGACCGCCCAGGGCGAGCTGATCCGCTCCGCCCTGGAGCGCGCGGGCTGGGACCCGGCCACCCTCGGCTGCATCGAGGCACACGGCACCGGGACGTCGCTGGGCGACCCGATCGAGGTCGAGGGGCTGCGCAAGGCCTTCGCCGGCGCCGGCCTGGAGCCGGGCTCCGTGGCGCTCGGGTCGGTCAAGTCCAACATCGGCCACCTGGAGAGCGCGGCGGGCATCGCCGGCCTCACCAAGGTCCTGCTGCAGCTGAGGCACGGCCAGCTGGTGCCGTCGCTGCACTCGGCCCGCACCAACCCCCACATCGAGTTCGACGGCTCGCCGTTCCGGGTCCAGCAGGAGCGGAGCCCCTGGCCGGCCGGGTCCACCCCGCGCCGGGCCGGCGTCAGCGCCTTCGGCGCCGGCGGGGCCAATGCCCACGTCCTGGTCGAAGAGGAGATCCAGCCCGTGCAGCGTCCGACCCCTCCGGCCGCCGAGCACCTTTTCGTGCTGTCCGCGCGGACCCCGGCCGAACTGCGCGAGTACGCCCTGCGCCAGCTGGACTTCCTGGCCGGAGCCGGCCGGTCGGTCGAGGCCGTGGCCGAACAGGCCGCCGCACTGCTCGGCATCCCGGCCGAGGCGATCGGCGCCGACGACTCGCTGGCCGACCTCGGCTTCGACGCCCTCTCCCTCGCGGAGCTGGGCGAAGCCCTGGGCACCCGGCCCGCGCCGGAGTCCACCATCGCCGAGCTGGCCGGTGCCGGCGACCCGTACCTGCTCGCCGACCTCGCCCACACCTCGCAGACCGGCCGGGCCGCGATGGCCCACCGGCTGGCGGTGGTCGCCTCCGACCCGGCGGTGCTGCGGGCGGAACTGCGGCGCTACGCGGACGGCGGGCCGGCCGGCGGCGCGGGCCACTGGGGGAGCCCCGGAGCGCCGGCCGCCCTGGACGCGGTCGCCGCGTTCCGGGCCGGCCGACTCGACGAGGTGGCGCGGTACTGGGCCGCCGGCGGCGACGTCGACTGGGCGGCCTGCCGGGCCGGCGACACCTCGGTGCGGCGCCGCCCGATGCCCGGCTACCCGTTCCAGGAGGAGGCCGTCTGGGTCGGCCGCTGGAAGGGCGGCAACCGTGCCGGGGAGCCGGCGCCGGTCGCGGCCCCCGCAGTGCCGGCGGCCGTCCCGACGGCGTCGGTGCCCGTGCCGACCGCGCCCGTGGCGCTCCCCGACCCGGCCGAGCTGCTTCCCGAGCCGGTCGAGGCCGGCGGCGAGGAGGTTAGGTTCCGGCTACTCGAACCGGGCATCGCGCTGCTGGAGATGCGCGACCAGGGCGGCACCAACATGTTCACCGACGCCATGATGCGTGGCCTCCAGGAGGCCTTCGACCGCATCGAGCGCGACGACACGGTGCGCGCGGTCGTCCTGACCGGCACCGAGACGGTGTTCAGCATGGGGGCGACCCCGCAGGGCCTGGAGACGCTGGCCGGCGGCGGCAGCCGGTTCACCGACGTCCCCTTCGTCTACGAGGGCCTGCTGCGCTGCAGCCGCCCGGTGGTCGGCGCGCTGCGCGGGCACGCCTCCGGCGGCGGCCTGGCCTTCGGCCTGTACGCGGACCTCGTGGTGATGGCCCGGGAGAGCGTCTACAGCGCCAACTTCCTGAAGTACGGCTTCACCCCGGGGATGGGCGCCACACACATCCTCGACGAACGGCTCGGCCGCGTGCTGGCCGCCGAACTGATGTACACGGGCAAGGCCTTCCGCGGTGAGGAGCTGGAGCGCCGGGGCGCGAACGTCTGCTTCGCGGACCGCGCGGACGTGCTCGCCACCGCGCTCGGGCTGGCCCGGTCGATCGCGGAGAAGCCGGTCGAGGCCGTCCGCGTCCTCAAGCAGGACCTCGCGGACCGGGCGCTCGCCCGGCTCGCCCCGGTGATCGAGCGGGAGTCGGCCATGCACGACCGGGTGTTCGGCACGGAGTCGGTGGGCCGGATCCGCGCGCACTTCGCCAAGGTGGACGGCTACCGCGCCGGGACGGTCGCGGCCGCGCCGACTCCGGCCCCGGTGCCGACCCCGACGCCGACGCCGGCCGTCGTGCCGGCCCCGGCCCCGGTGAGCGCTCCGGCCCCCGTCGTGGCAGTCGCGCCGACGGCTCCCGTCGTCGGACCGGACACCTCCCGCATCACCGAGGTGGTGCAGGACGTCCTCTGCGAGAGCCTCTACCTGACCCGCGGCGAGATCGACGAGGCGCTCAGCTTCAGCGACATGGGCCTCGACTCGATCGGCGCGGTGGAGCTGGTCCGGGCGCTGAACAAGGCGTTCGACCTGGACATCGACTCGGTCGCGGTCTACGACCACCCCACCCTGCCCAGGCTGGTGGCGTACGTCCGCGAGGTGATCGAGCGGGACGTCAGCCTGCTCGCGTCCGCCACCGCCGAGCCGGCGGCCCAGCCGGAGCCGGTCGCCCAGCCGGAGACGGTTGTCCGGCCGGAGCCGCCGGCCGCACCCCCGGCTGCTCCCGGCGAGGTGGTGCTGAGTCCGCTGTCCGCCGTGGTCGGGCCCCCGGCCGACCCGGCGCCCGTCACGCTCGCGCCCGTCGCACCCGCCCCCGTCGTACCGACCCCGGCCGCGCCCGCGCACGTCAGCCTTCCCCCGGTCGTCCCGACCGCCGCCCCCGCTCCGGCCGCCCCCGCGCAGCCGGCGCCGGCCGAGGACCCGCGGGCCGGGGACATCGCGGTGATCGGCATGGCCGGCCGCTTCCCGGACGCGCCGGACCTCGACGCCTTCTGGGCCAACCTCGCCGCCGGTCGCGACAGCATCCGCGAGGTGCCCGCCGAGCGCTGGGACACCGGCCGGTTCTACGACCCCGACCGCCGGGCCGTCGGCCGCACCTACAGCAAGTGGGCCGCGCTGCTCGACGACATCGACGGGTTCGACCCGCAGTTCTTCCGGATGTCTCCGCTGGAGGCGGAGTCGATGGACCCGCAGCAGCGCCTCTTCCTGCAGACCGCCTGGGAGGGCCTGGCCGACGCCGGCTACGCGGACGGGGCGGAGAAGCGCCGCTGGGGCGTCTTCGTCGGCTGCGCCACCGGTGAGTACCTCGACCTGCTGCGGGCGGAGGGCCTGGACGAGACGGCGCACGCCTTCCTCGGCAACTCCGGGTCCGTCCTGGCCGCCCGGATCGCTTACCACCTCGACCTGACCGGCCCGACGCTGGCGATCGACACGGCCTGTTCCTCCTCGCTGGTCGCCGTCCACCTGGCCTGCGAGAGCATCCGCTCGGGCGAGTGCGACGGTGCCGTCGCCGGCGGTGTCGCGCTGATGCTGACCCCGCGGATGCACGTGCTCACCAGCAAGACCGGGATGCTGTCGCCGACCGGGCGCAGCGCCCCGTTCGACGCCTCGGCCGACGGGATCGTGCTGGGCGAGGGCGTCGGGGCGGTCGTGCTCAAGCGCCTGGACCGGGCGCTGGCCGACGGCGACCCGATCCACGGGGTGATCCGGGCCGGCGGGATCAACGGCGACGGCCGTACCAACGGCATCACCGCGCCGAGTGCGGCCAGCCAGGCCGACCTGATCGAGCGGGTCCAGCGCCAGGCGGGCGTCCGCCCGGAGGACGTGACGTACGTCGAGGCGCACGGGACCGGCACGCCGCTCGGCGACCCGATCGAGGTCAAGGCCCTCGACCAGGTGCTGGGCCGGGGCGCCGGGGCGGTGGGCTCCTGCGGTCTGGGATCGGTGAAGGGCAACATCGGCCACACCACCATGTCGGCGGGCGTCGCCGGGCTGATCAAGGTCCTGCTCGCACTGAAGCACCGTCAGCTGCCGCCGTCGATCAACTTCTCGGACCCGAACCCGGAGATCGACTTCGGGCGGAGCCGGCTGCGCCCGGTCACCGCGCTGGAGCCGTGGCGGGCCGGCCCGTCCGGTGAACTCCTCGGCGCGGTCAGCAGCTTCGGGTTCAGCGGGACCAACGCGCACCTCATCGTGGGGGAGCCGCCGCGTCGTGCCGCCGGGGCCGGCCCGGTCCGCGGCGCGGCCCGCCACCGCTTCGACAACCGGCCGTACTGGGTCACCCCGGCCCCCGTCTCGGCCCCGGCTTCCCCCGCCGCCCCGGCTTCCCCGGCTTCCCCCGCCGCCCCGGTCGGCGCGGCCGCCCTGGACCGGTCCGACTGGGTCGTCGCCGACCACGTGATCGGCGGCACGCCGCTGCTCCCCGGAGTCGCCGCGTTCGAACTGGCCGCCGCCGCGGCCGGACGCTCGGGCCCGCTCCGGATCAGCGGGGTCCAGTGGCTGCGGCCGTTCGCAGTGACCGGACCGTGCAGCCCCCGGCTGACCCTGGACGGTGATCGCTTCACCCTGGCCGCCGATCCGGACGGCACGGTGTGCGCCCGCGGCCGGCTGGCCGCCGGCCCCATCGACGAGCCCGAACTGCTCGACCTGGACGCGATCACCGCCCGCTGCCCGTCCCGGCGCCCCGCCGCCGACCTGTACGCGGACTTCGCGGCGGCCGGCATCGCCTACGGGCCGTCCTTCCGGGCCCTCGACGAGGTCCACTACGGCGCCGACGACGTGCTCGCCCGGCTGACCGTGCCGGCCGACCGGGCCGGTGAGCTGGCCGACCGCCCGCTGCACCCCGTGCCGCTGGACGCCGCTCTGCAGGCCGTGGCGCTGCTCGCCGCCGCCGACGGCGGGACCGGGCCGCAGCTGCCGTTCGCCCTGGCCGAGCTCGCCGTGTACGGGCCGGTCCCGGCCACGGGGTACACCCACGTCCGGCGCGAGAACGGCGGGATCACCGTCCGGCTCGCCGACCGGGCCGGCCGGGTCGCGGTCCGGTTCACCGGCCTGGCGCTGCGCGCCGCGGCCGGCGCCCGCCCCGCGCAGCGACCGGCCCCGAGCGCGGCCGCCGAGCCCGCGGCCGGTGGGCTGATCCACCTGCCGGTCTGGCGGGACGCGCCACTGCCCGCCGCCGGCGACGGCCACCGCCCGGGCGCCACCGTCCGGGTGCTGCACCGGGCGGGCTCCGCCGAGCTGGCCGCCGCGCTGGTCGCGGAGCACCGGGCGGCCGGGGACGCGGTCGCCTCGGCCGAGACCCTGGTGCCCGGCGACACCCCCGACCTGGTCTACGTCCTCGCCACCGACACCCGCGGCGGCGCCCCCGACCGCGACTCGGCCCCGGCCGAGCTGCTGCGCACCGTGCAGACCCTGATCGCAGCCGGTCGCCCGGTCGCCCTCAAGGTGGTGCTGGCCGGCGCGGTCGACGCCGACGGCGGCCCGGTCCGCCCGCACGCCGCCGGGCTGATCGGCCTGGCCAACTCGGTCGCCGCCGAGTACCCGGGCTGGACCGTCGGCTGCGTCGACGTCGGCACCCGCCCGACCCCCGCCGCCGAGCTGGCTGCGGCGCTGCGCCGGGAGCCGGGCACCGACCGGCTGGTCGCCCTGCGCGGCGACCGGAGGCTGACCCGCACGATCTGCCCGGCCGAACTGGCGGAGGCCGCCCACCCCTACCGCGCCGGCGGCACCTACCTGGTCGTCGGCGGCGCCGGCGGCATCGGCCAGGTCCTCGCCCGGCACCTCGCCCGCACGGTCGGTGCCAACATCGCCGTCGTGGGCCGGCGCCCGGCCGACGAGCGGGTGGCCGAGCTGATCGCCGACGTCGAGCGGCTCGGCGGCCGAGCCCGGTACCTGCAGGCCGACGCGGCCGACCCGGCGGCGCTGCGGGCCGCGGTGCGGGAGACCCGCCGCGAGTTCGGCGCCCTGCACGGCGCCTTCCACGCCGCCCTGGTGCTGCGTGACCGCACCCTCGCCCGGATGGACGAGACCGACCTGGCCGAGGTGCTGGCGCCCAAGGTGGCCGGGGCGGTCGCCTTCGGCGAGGCGCTGGCCACCGAGCGGCTGGACTTCCTGAGCTTCTTCTCCTCCGCCGTCTCCTTCACCGAGTCGGCCGGCCAGGGCGGTTACGCCGCGGCCTCCACCTTCGAGGACGCCTACGCCGCCGAGCTGCGCCGGCGCTGCCGGTTCCCGGTGACGGTCGTCAACTGGGGCTACTGGGGCAGCGTCGGTGTGGTGGCGGACGACCGCTACGCCGAGCGGCTGGCCTCCTTCGGCGTCGGCTCGATCGCGCCCGCCGAGGGCATGGCGGCCCTGGACGCCCTGCTCGCGCACGGAGTGCCGCAGGCCGTCGTGGTCCGCGCGGACGGGGCCGGGCTGGCCCGGCTCGGCGCGGACAGCCACCCGGCCGCGGGCGCCCGGCCCGCCGGTCCCGCCGGTGCCGCCGGTGCCGCCGGTGCCGCCGGTGCAGAACAGGCCCAGCAGGCCGACCCGGTCACCCGGGCCCGCGCGGCGTTCGCGGCCCTGGACCGGCTGGCCCCCGCCCTGCTGGAGCGCCGCCTGCGCCGGCAGCTCGGCACCCTGGACGGCCACCCCGCCGAGCTGGCCACCCGACTGGGTGTCCGCCCCGGCCAGCGCCGGCTGCTCGACGCGGTGCTCGACCTCCTGGTCGCGGACGGTCGCCTCCGACGGACGGCCGACGGCGCGGTCGCGTCCGTCCCCGGTGCCCCGGAGCCGGACGGCGGGCTCACCGCCCGCTACCCGGACCTCGCCCCGCACGTCGAACTGCTCGACCGCTGCGTCGAGGCGCTGCCGCAGGTGCTCGACGGCACGCGCAGCGCCACGGAGGTGCTGTTCCCCGGCGGCTCCGCCGACCTGGTCGAGCGGGTGTACCGCGGCCAGGCCTCGGCCGACCACTACCACGCGCTGCTCGCCGAGGAGGTCGCCCGCGCGGTGACCGACGTCCACCGGGAGACCGGCCGGACGGTGCGGATCGCCGAGATCGGGGCCGGCACCGGCTCCAGCAGCGCCTTCGTCCTGGAGGCCTGCGCCCGCACCGGTCTGCCGGTCGACTACCGCTACACCGACATCTCCACCGCGTTCCTGCGCCGCGGCGAGGACGCCTTCGGCGCCCGCTACCCGTTCGTCCGCTTCGAGGCCCTGGACATCGAGAAGGACCCGACCGGGCAGGGCTTCGAGCGGCACGGCTTCGACGTGCTGCTCGCCACCAACGTGCTGCACGCCACCGCCCGGATGGACCGCACCCTCGGCCACACCCGCGACCTGCTGCGCCCCGGCGGCCTGCTGCTGGTCAACGAGGTGACCAGGGCGGCGAACTTCCTCACCCTCACCTTCGGGCTCACCCCGGGCTGGTGGCGGTACGAGGACGCCGGGCTGCGACTGCCCAACGCCCCGCTGATCGGCCCGGCCGGCTGGCAGCGGATGCTGGCCGACGCCGGCTACGGGCCGGTGCGGGTCCGCGGTTTCGCGGACACCGCCCCGGAGGAGCTGGAGCAGTGCCTCTTCGTCGCGCGGGCGGCGGAGTCGTCCGCCGCCCCCGCCGCCGCCCCGGCCGCCCCGGCCACCCGCCCCGCCGTCCGCGACTACGTCCGCGGCGTCTTCGCCGAGGTGCTTCGCTTCGCCGAGGCCGACCTGGACGACCGGGTGACCTTCGAGAACTACGGCGTGGACTCGCTGGTGAGCCTGGACATCCTGGGCCGCTTCGAGCGCGACCTCGGCACCCTGCCGGCGACGCTGCTCTTCGAGTACCTGACCATCGCCGACCTGGCGGACCACTTCGGCGAGACCTTCCCGGAGCAGCTGGCCGCCCTGACCCAGCCCGCGCAGCCGGTCACCGCGCAGCCGGTCACCGCGGCGCCCGTCACCGCCGCGCCCGTCACTGCCGCGCCCGTCACCGCCGTGGCCGTAACCGCCCCGCCCGTAACCCCCGCGGCCGTCGACGACCAGGACATCGCGGTGATCGGCTTGGTCGGCCGCTACCCCGGCGCGCCCGACGTGGACGCCTTCTGGGAGCTGCTCGCCGACGGCCGCAGCGGTATCACCGAGGTGCCGGCCGACCGCTGGGACTGGCGCACCCACTTCGACCCCGAGAAGGGGCGGCCGCAGCGCACCTACAGCCGTTGGGGCGGCTTCCTGGACGGCATCGACCTCTTCGACCCCGGCTTCTTCGGCATCCTCCCGCGCGACGCCGCCGCCATCGATCCGCAGGAGCGGCTTTTCCTGGAGGCGGCCTGGAATCTGCTGGAGCGGACCGGCCGACTCGGCGAGACCACCCGCGAGCGCGACACCGGCGTCTTCGTCGGCACCATGTACGGCTCGTACGGCCAGCTCGCCGCCACCGGGTGGGCCGAGGGCCGGCTTTCCGGCGCGCACTCCGCGTACTGGTCCATCGCCAACCGGGTCTCCTACTTCCTGGACCTGCACGGGCCCAGCTTCGCCGTGGACTCGGCCTGTTCGTCCTCGCTGCTCGCCGTCCACCTGGCCTGCGAGAGCATCCGGCGCGGCGAGTGCCGCACCGCGATCGCCGGCGGGGTCAACCTGATCCTGCACCCGGCCCACCACGTGTCGCTGAGCGCGATGAACATGCTCTCCGCCGACGAGCGCTGCAAGGTCTTCGACGCCGCGGCCGACGGCTTCGTGCCCGGGGAGGGCGTGGGGGCGGTGCTGCTGAAGCCGCTGCGCGAGGCCGTCGCGGACGGCGACGAGATCTGGGGTGTCATCAAGTCCGGCCTCGCCAACGCCGGCGGCAAGACCGGCGGGTACACCGTGCCGAACCCGAACGCGCAGGCGGCGCTGATCGCCGAGGCGGTCCGCCGGGCGGGCGTGGACCCGGCCACCATCGGCTACGTCGAGGCCCACGGCACCGGCACCGAGCTGGGCGACCCGATCGAGGTCGCCGGGCTGGGCCGGGCGCTCGGGCCGGTCGCCGCGGGCGGCGTGCCGTGCCGGATCGGCTCGGTGAAGGCCAACATCGGCCACCTGGAGGGCGCGGCGGGCATCGCCGGGCTCACCAAGGTGCTGCTCCAGCTCAGGCACCGGCGGATCGCGCCCTGCGCCAACCTGGAGACCGTCAACCCCAAGATCGCGCTCGACCCGGAGCGGTTCGCTCTGCCGACCGCGCTGGAGCAGTGGGAGGGTGTCGACTCCGCCCCGCTCCGGGCCGGGGTCAGCTCGTTCGGCGCCGGCGGTGCCAACGTCCACCTGGTGGTGGAGGAGTACCGGGACCCGCGCGGGCACGTGGTGCCGCAGGGCCCCGTCCGGCAGGCCGACGAGCAGCTTTTCGTCCTCTCCGCCCGGACCCGCGAGCAGCTGCTCCGCTACGCCGGCCTGGTGGCGGACCACCTGACCGGTCCGGGGGCGGCCGCGGACCTCGCCGCGCTCTGCTTCACCAGCCAGGTCGGCCGCCGGGAGTTCACCGAGCGCCTGGCCGTCACGGCCACCGGTGTCGCCGAGCTGGCCGCCCGGCTGGCCGCGGTGGCGGCGGGCACCGTGCCGGACGGCGTCCGGCTCGGCACCGCGGGCGGCGGCGCGATCGCGGTCGACCCGGACGAGCCCGCGGCCGGCTGGGTGCGCGGCGCGGCCGTCGACTGGGAGGCCCGCTGGCCGCACCCGCGCCCACGCCGGGCCGCCCTGCCCGGTTACCCCTTCGAGCGCCGCCGGTACTGGCTGCCGGAGGGCACGGCGGCCGTCACGGCGGCCCCCTCCGCCCCGGCGGCGACCCCGTCCGAGCCGCGCACCCGGGTGGTCCAGCGCCGCCCGGTCTGGCAGGACCGCCCGGCCGAGCCCGTCGGCGTCCGGCCGAAGCTGCTGCTGGTGGTGACCGAGGAGGCCGGGCTGGCCGCGGCGATCGGCCGCGCGGCCGGCGCCGAGGGCGTCCGGTCGGTGGCGATCCGGCCCGGCGAGACCCCCTCCGTGCTGCCCGACGCGGTGGTGCACACCGGTGACGTCGCCGACGCCGTCGAACTGGCGGCCGCCCTGCTCCGGGACCGGCCCGGCGCGGTGCTGCGGATGGTCCACACCCACGCCTCGCCCGACCCCGAGCAGGTCGCCGTCACCGGCGCGCTGCGCACGATCGGCCTGGAGCACAGCGGCTTCACCGGCTCCCGGGTGGAGTTCGAGCCCGGCACGGACGCCCGGCTGCGGGCCGTGCTCCTGCTGGACGAGCTGGCCTGCGCCGACCCGGAGGTCCGCCACCGGGACGGTCGGCGCGAGGTCCGGGAAACCGTCGAGTTCGCCCTGCCGGAGGGCGGGGCGGCCGTGGTCCGGCCCGGCGGCGGCTACCTGGTCACCGGCGGCGCCGGTGCCCTCGGGCTGCACGTCGCCGAGTTCCTGGCGGCCCGGGGGCCGGTCCGGCTGGTGCTGGCCGGCCGGACGGAGCCCGGCCCGCAGGCGGCGGCGCGGATCGCCGCGCTGAACGCCGCCGGCAGCACCGTCGAGTTCCACCGGGCCGACGTGACCCGGGCAGCCGACGTCGAGCGACTGGTCGCGGCGGCCGCGCCCGTGCACGGCGTCGTGCACACGGCCGGGGTGACCCGGGACGCGCTGGCCGTCCGCAAGACCCGCGCCGAGACGGCCGAGGTGCTGGCCCCCAAGGTGACCGGCACCCGGCTGCTCGACGTGGCCACGGCGGACCAGCCGCTGGACTTCTTCGTGCTGTTCTCCTCGGTGGTCGGCGGGACGGGGAACCCGGGTCAGGCCGACTACGCCGCCGCCAACGCCTTCCTGGACGCCTTCGCCGCCGAGCGCGAGGAGCGCCGGGAGCGCGGTGAGCGCCCTGGCCGCTCGGTCTCGATCGGCTGGCCGCTCTGGGCGGACGGCGGGATGACCGTCGACGACGCCACCCGCACCCTGTTCGCCCGTCGCTGGCAGATGGTGCCGATGCGGACCGCGGCCGGGCTGGACGTCCTGGAGCGCGTGCTCACCGGCGGCCCGTCCGTGCCGCCGTCCCTCACCGTGGTCGAGCAGCTGCTCGACCGGCCCTCGGCGGAGGAGCCCGCGGCCGACCGTGCGGTCACCGCCGGCGGACCCGTCCGGCCCGACGTGCGGGACCGGCTGCGGCGGATGGCCTCGGGCTTCCTGCTCGTCGAGGAGGCGGAGGTCGACCTCGACGAGGACCTGATGGACAGCGGGTTCGACTCGATCTCGCTCACCGAGCTGATCAACCAGGTCAACCTGGAGTACGACCTCGATCTGCTGCCCACCGTGCTGTTCGAGTGCGCCAGCCTGGAGGCGTTCGCCCGGTACCTGCTGCGCGAGCACGGGGCCGTCCTGGCCGTGGCGCCGGTGGCCGAGCAGGCCGCACCGACCGCCGCGGCGGCGGCGTCGACGGCAGCGGGCCCTTCGACGACCGCCGAGGACGCCGTCGCCGTCGTCGGGATCGCCGGCACCCTGCCCGGCGCCCGCGACCTCGCCGGTTTCTGGCGGCGCCTGGCGGCCGGCGAGGACCTGGTCGGCCCGGCCCCGGCCGACCGGCGGGAACTGCACGCCCACCCCGACACCGCTGCCCTGCGCGGCGGCTTCATCGAGGGCGTCGGCGAGTTCGACGCCGAGCTGTTCCGGATCTCGCCGGCCGAGGCTGCGCTGATGGACCCGCAGCAGCGGCTCTTCCTCCAGGCCGTCTGGCAGGCGGTCGAGGACAGCGGCCACCGCCCGGACTCCCTCGCGGGCACCGACACCGGTCTGTTCGTCGGCGTCTCCACCACCGACTACGCCGACCTGCTCCGGCTGAGCGGCACGCCCGTGCAGGCCCACACGGCCAGCGGCGTCGCCCACTCGATCCTGGCCAACCGGGTCTCGCACGTGCTGGACCTGCGGGGGCCGAGCGAGGCGGTGGACACCGCCTGCTCCAGTTCGCTGGTGGCGGTCCACCGGGCCGTGCAGGCGATCCGGGCGGGCGACTGCTCGCTCGCCCTGGTCGGCGGGGTCAACGTCCTGCTGAGCCCCGGCCTGTTCACCGCCTTCCAGCAGTCGGGCATGCTCAGCCCGGACGGCGCCTGCCGGACCTTCGACCGGAAGGCCGACGGCTACGTCCGTGGCGAGGGCGTCGGTGCGCTGGTGCTCAAGCCGCTCGCCGCCGCCGAGGCCGACGGCGACCACGTCTACGCCGTCATCCGGGGCAGCGCGGTCAACCACGGCGGCCGGTCCACGTCGCTGACCGCACCCAACCCGGAGGCCCAGGCCCAGGTGCTGCTGCGCGCCTACCGGGACGCGGGTGTGGACCCGGCCGAGGTCGGCGCCGTCGAGCTGCACGGCACCGGCACCCGGCTCGGCGATCCGGTCGAGGCCGAGGGCCTGAAGAAGGCGTTCGCCGCGCTGTACGCCGACGCCGGCCGGCCCGTACCGTCCGATCCCCGGGTGGCGCTCGGATCGGTGAAGACCAACATCGGCCACCTTGAGGCCGCCGCCGGGATCGCCGGGATGCTCAAGATGCTGCTCGCCCTGCGGCACGAGGTGCTGCCGCCGAGCATTCACTTCGACGAGCCCAACCCGTACCTGCGGCTGGACGGAACCCCGTTCTTCGTCAACGACGCGGCCCGCCCGTGGTCCGGACCGCGGACGGCCGGGGTCAGCTCCTTCGGCTTCGGGGGCACCAACGCCCACGTCGTGCTGGCCTCGCACCCGCGCCCGGCGGTCCGCTCGACCGGGCGGCAGCTGCTGGTGCTCTCCGCCCGCAGCGAGGAGGCCCTGCACGAGTACGCCGGACGGCTGGCCGACACCCTGGCCGACGCTCCGGAACCCGACCTGGCCCGGGTCGCCTACACCCTCCAGGTCGGCCGGACGCCTTACCCGCACCGGCTGGCCCTGACCGCCGAGTCGGTGGCCGAGGCGGTGGCCGTCCTGCGCCGGGTGGCCGCCGGTGAACCCGCCGGGTACCGCGGACTGGCCGCGGCCGGTCTCCCGCCCGTGACGCCGGACCTGACGCTCGACGAGCTCGCCGCGCACTGGGTCGAGGGCGCGGAGGTCGCGTGGACCAGGCACTGGCTCGGCCGCGAGCCGGGCCGTACGCCGCTGCCCGGCGCCCCGCTCACCCGCCGCGCCCACTGGTTCGACGGACGGACCGACCACCCCGGCAAGCCACAATCCAGGAAGGAAGAAGACGTGCTCCAGGACACCCGGCAGCCGCGCGAGCGGGAGACCGGCACCAGGCGCCGCAAGGCCGCCAAGATCAGCCTGACCCCGGTCGGCGCGTCGGTCCCGCCCACCCCGGCCGCACCGGCCCCGGCCGCGCCGGCCCCGGCCGCGCCGGCCCCGGCCGCGCCGGCCCCGGCCGCACCGGTGACCCCGGAGCCGCCCGCCCCGCGCGAGACGGGCGCCCTGGTCCCGGCCGCCCCGTCGCCGGTCACCGCGGTGACCGTCACGCCGGGCGAGGCGTCGGCCGAGATCACCACGCAGGTGGCCGACATCCTCGGGCTGGAGCCGGCCGAGGTCGGCTCCGGGCAGGCGTTCACCGACCTCGGCCTGGACTCGATCTTCCGGATGGACCTCGCCCGCCGGCTGAACGCGACCTTCGGCCTGGAACTGCAGGCCGCCGAGCTCTACGACCACGACAGCGTCGAACGGCTGGCCGCCCACATTGCGGGCCTCGCCCCGACGTCCGCCGCCGCGGTCCCGCTTCCGGCCGCTGTCCCGGCTGTCGAGCCGGTCGCGGTGGCTGCCCCGGTCGCGGTGGCCGTCACCCCCGTCGCCGCGCCCGTCGCCGCGCCCGTCGCCGCCCCCGTCGCCGCGCCCGCCGTCGCGACCGGCGACTCGGCCGCCGACCTGACGGCGCGCCTGATCGAGCGGATCACCGACCGCGCCGTCGACCGGCGGATCGACTTCACCGCCAACGGCCTGACCTCGTTCGACATGCTGCGCACGGTCAGCGTGCTGGAGCGCGGGTTCGGCGCCCTGCGCAAGACGCTGCTCTTCGATCACCCCACGGTGGACGCGCTCGCCGGTCACCTGGTCGACGCCTTCGGCGCCGAGCCGACCGTGCGACTGCTCGCCGCCGCGCTGGCCGCCGGGCCGGAGGCGGCGGAGGGGGGTCCGGTCGTCCTCTCCGACGCCGCGGCCACGTTCCGGGCCACCGCCCCGGCTGCTGCCCCGGCTGCTGCCCCGGCTGCCGTCGCGGCCGGTGAGCGGCCGCTGATCGTGCGCAAGCGCCGTCTCGCCGAGTTCCCGGAGATCGCCGCGCGGCTGGCCGAGATCGACCGCGCGCACGCCAAGGAGGGCGGTCTGGCCGGTCGCGACATCGCGCCACTGGCCTTCATCGGCTCGACCGGCCGCGCCTACTTCAACTTCTCCCGGCGGGACGACCACCTCTTCGCCTGGAGCTACGCGGGCACGGAGGAGGACTTCGCACCGCTGGCCGCCGAGTGGCTGACCTACGGCGCCCGGCACGGCCTGCGGCCGAACTTCCTGTCGATGATCCCGCTCGCGGAGGCCGGCGGCCGACCGCTGACCGCCACGCCGTTCGGTGCGGTGCAGCGGCTGGAGGACCTTGCCGGGTTCAGCCTCGCGGGGGGCCGGATGAGCCGGCTGCGCAACCTGGTCGCCCGGTTCGAGCGGGCCGGTCGGGTCACCACCGAGGAGTACCGGGTCGGCTCGGACCGGGCCGTCGACCGCGAGATCGCCGGGATGATCGACCGCTGGGGCGACCAGAAGCAGATGGTCAACCCGTACGTGGCCGTCGTCCGTCAGGAGCTGCTGGAGGGCCGGCTGGCCGAGCGGCACCGGATGTTCCTCACCCGGGTCAACTCCGAGCTGGCCAGCGCGGTGATCGTCACCAGGATCCCGTCCGAGCCCGGCTACCTGCTGGACCTGGAGTTCTATCCGGCCGAGGCGCCCCGGGGCGGCCTGGAGTACGCGATCATCGAGATCCTGCGTCAGCTCCGTGACGAGGGCTCCGAGCTGTTCAGCTTCGGCGCCAGCTTCGGCATCAAGCTGGGCGACTCGCCCAACGCCTCGCCCGAGGTCGAGCAGGGCATGGCCGAGCTGCGCTCGGTCGGCGTCTTCGGCGAGGGCAACTTCCAGTTCAAGAACAAGTTCCGCCCGGTCAACCGGCCGATCTACCTCTGCCAGCCGGCGGACCAGGACCCGACGCCGGTGTCGGAGGTGATCCTGATGATCGCCAACCCGGACATCGACGCCGACGTTCCGGACATGTCCGTCGACGGCGTCGCCCAGGCCCTCCCGGCCGTCGCCCAGGCGGCGCCCGTCGTCCCGGTCGCCCCGGCCCCGGCGCCCCGTCAGCCTGCCGCCGTCCGACCGGCGCCCGTGCCCGTCTCCGCGGCCGCCCCCGTCCCGGGGCGGGCCGAGCGCGCCGCCCGGCTCGCCGAGGCCGGGTACAACCCGCTCGCCCTGCGCCCCGCCGACGTCGAGTTCGACCTCGTCACCGACTCCTGGGCCGAGGTCGACGGCCCGGTGGTCACCGCCCGCACCCGCGCGATCCAGGACCTCGTCGAACGGGACCGCGAGCCGGCCGACTTCGAGCTGCCCGGCTGGCTGCCCTTCCCGCACGCGGTGCCCACCGCCTCGGGGCGCGCGGCCGAGGCGCTGCTCTGCCGCGCCTGGCCCGGCCCGCGCGGCACGGTCCTCCACAACGGGCTGTTCTTCACCTGGATGCTGAGCCTGGCCGACGCCGGCTTCGGCCCGGCCGAGCTCCCCACGGCCGCCGCCGGCGGCGGCTCCGGCTTCGCCGGCGACCTCGACCTGGCCGCCCTGCGCGCCCGGCTCGCCGACTCCCGCACCCCGGTGAGCTTCGTCGCGGTCGAGCTGAGCGGCAACGCCTCCGGCGGTCAGCCGGTGTCGGTCGCCAACCTGCGTGCAGTGCGGGACGTGACCCGGGCCCACGGGGTGCCGCTGGTGCTCGACGCGACCCGGATCGTGGAGAACGCCGCCTTCGTCGTCGCCCACGAGGACGGCTGGCGCGGCGTGGACCTCTGGAAGGCCGTCGAGGAACTGCTCGTCGCGGCGGACGCCGTGACCTTCAGCCTCTCCAAGGACTTCGGGGTCACCTCCGGCGGCCTGGTCGCCGCCCGGCACCCCGGTCTGGTCGACCGGCTGACCGAGCACACCGCCCTGCGCGGCGCCGAAGTCGGCCTCGCCACCCGGCGCCTGCTGGCCCGGGCGCTGGCCGACCGGGACGAGGTCGCCGCGCTGGTCGAGGAGCGGATGGCCGCGGTGCGGGCGCTGCACGGCGGCCTCGAAGAGGCCGGCCTGCCGGTCGCCGCTCCCGCCGGTGCCCACTGCGTGCTGCTCGACGTGGCCCGGATGCCGGCCTTCGCCGGCCTGGACCTGCCGGTCGAGTCCTGCCTGGCCTGGATCTACCACGGCACCGGCCTGCGCGGCGCGCCGCACCTGGCGGGCGACCGCCTGATCCGGCTCGCCGTCCCGGTCGGCTTCGGCGTGGAGCACGCCGGCGCCGCGGCCGATCGCCTCGCCGCGCTCTGGCGGGCGGCCGGTCCGGTGCCGGACCTCCTGCCGGTCGGCGGTGCCCGGTCGGCGGCCGCCCCGCGCCGCTACCACCCGAGCGCCGAGCTGCCGTCCGACATCGAGGACGCGATGCGTGAGGGCCATCTGGCCGTGGACGAGAACACGGCGGTGCTGGCCGAGCACGCCCCGGGCGTGGAGCGGCTGCTGCTCGACCTGCCGGAGGGCCGGGTCGAGGTGTTCACCGCCGGGAGCGGTCCGGTCCTGCTGCTGATGACCCCGTTCAACATCGGGGCCGGGGTGTTCGCCCGTCAGTTCGCCCAACTGGCGGACCGGTACCGGATGATCACCGTGCACCACCCCGGCGTCGGGGCCACCACGGTGAGCGCCGACCTGACCCTGGACGGTCTGGCCGCGCTCTACCGGACGGTGCTCGACCGGCTCGGGATCACCGGCCCGGTCCACGTCCTGGGTTCCTCGTTCGGCGGCCTGGTGGCCCAGAGCTTCGCGCTGCGCCACCCGCAGGACACCGCCTCGCTCACCCTGGTGGGCAGCTCGTACAAGGTCGGCAACCGCCGCGGCGAGGTGAACCGGCTGTCGATCGTGGCGGCCGAGGACTTCGACCGGATCGAGGCGGGCGGCGGGGAACTCCAGGAGGGCCGGGCCGAGCTGGAGCGGTTGCTGCTGCGCTGCGAGAGCATGGACCCGCAGATCGGCCTGAGCTACCTGGACGTGTTCGCCGCCCAGCCGACGCTGTTCGCCCGGCTGCCGGAGATCGCCGTTCCGACGCTGGTGATCTGGGGGCGGCACGACACCGTCATCCCGATGAAGGCCACCCACCTGCTGCACGGGGCCATCCCGGACGTCACGTACGCCGAGCTGGCGGACGCCGGCCACTTCCCGTGCCTGACCCACCCCCGGCGGGTGCACGAGCTGCTGCTGCCGTTCCTGGCCGCCCACGGCGCCACGGGGGACGCGCGATGACGACGACCGTGCGCACCGAACTCATCCGCCCCGGCATGTGCGGGCACAACTCGCTGTTCGCCGGCCAGGTCGGTGACTGGACCTGGGACGCGGTCGGGGAGGCCTGCGGCACCGACGTGCTGCGGGCCCGCTCCGCCGCGGGCACCCCGGCCTACCTGTCCTTCTACTACTACCGGGTCCGCGGCAGCCGCCGCTTCCACCTGCGCAGCCCCGCCTTCGGCGACGAACTCCACGTGGCCTCACGGGTGTTCGGCTTCGGCAGCGAGTCGGTGCTCACCCTGCACCGGATCTCCCGCTCGCCCGAGGCGGCGGCGGAGCCGATCGAGCCCGAGGGGTTCTACGCCTTCGCCGACCCGGACTCCCTCTACGTGGAGAACTTCAACCGCTGGGTCTCCCGTACGGCCGAGGGTTCCAACGAGGGCCTGGCCCGGTCGTCGCCGCCCGACTTCCGGTACCGGCACCTGCCGGTCGTGCCGGAGGAGTACTCCCCCGGCACGCCTACGTCCGGGCCCGGCAGCAGCTGACCTTCCTCGACCACCACGGGGACCGACCCGGCGCCGAGCTGACGGTCGACTACGAGGTGGACCCGTCCCGCGACCTCAACGGCGCCGGCCTGCTCTACTTCGCGTCCTACTTCTCGATCGTCGACCGGGCACTGCTGCTGGCCTGGCGCGGACTGGGCCGGGACGACCGCTCCTTCCTCGACCGCGTGGTGGTCGACCAGCAGCTCTGCTACCTGGGCAACGCCGACGCGGGCAGCCCGCTCATCCTC